>VAZV01000092.1 GCA_005884765.1 Alphaproteobacteria bacterium | reverse complement strand
AACGAGGAAATCGCCCAGGTCGGCACCATCTCCGCCAACGGCGACGCCGAAATCGGCAAGTTCCTGGCTGATGCCATGAAGAAGGTCGGCAACGAGGGCGTCATCACGGTTGAAGAAGCCAAGTCGCTCGAGACCGAACTCGACGTTGTCGAGGGCATGCAGTTCGACCGCGGCTACATCTCGCCCTACTTCGTCACCAACGCCGACAAGATGCGCGTTGAGATGGACGATGCCTACATCCTGATCAACGAGAAGAAGCTCTCCTCGCTGAACGAATTGCTGCCGCTGTTGGAAGCCGTGGTGCAGACCGGCAAGCCGCTCGTCATCGTTGCGGAAGACGTCGAAGGCGAGGCTTTGGCCACGCTGGTCGTCAACCGTCTGCGCGGTGGGCTGAAGGTCGCAGCCGTCAAGGCGCCGGGCTTCGGCGATCGCCGCAAGGCCATGCTGCAGGACATCGCGATCCTGACCGGCGGCCAGGCGATCTCGGAAGATCTTGGCATCAAGCTTGAGAACGTGACGCTCAACATGCTCGGCCGCGCCAAGAAGGTGATGATCGACAAGGAGAACACCACGATTGTCAACGGCGCCGGCAAGAAGGCCGACATCGAGGCCCGCGTCACGCAGATCAAGGCGCAGATCGAGGAGACCACCTCGGACTACGACCGTGAGAAGCTGCAGGAGCGTCTGGCCAAGCTCGCGGGCGGCGTCGCGGTGATCCGCGTCGGCGGCGCGACCGAGGTCGAGGTGAAGGAACGCAAGGATCGCGTTGACGACGCGATGCATGCGACCCGCGCGGCGGTCGAGGAAGGCATCGTGCCGGGCGGCGGCGTCGCCCTGCTCCGGGCCACCGAGGCGCTCAAGGGCATCCGCACCAAGAACGACGACCAGAAGACCGGCGTCGAGATCGTGCGCAAGGCGCTGTCCTATCCAGCCCGCCAGATCGCGATCAACGCAGGCGAAGACGGCTCCGTCATCGTCGGCAAGATCATGGAGAAGGACCAGTACGCTTACGGCTTCGATTCCCAGACCGGCGATTACGGCAACCTCGTCAGCAAGGGCATCATCGATCCGACCAAGGTGGTCCGCGCGGCGATCCAGAACGCGGCTTCTGTCGCGGCTCTGCTGATCACCACCGAGGCCATGATCGCCGAATTGCCGAAGAAGAACGCCGGCGCCGGCGCCGGCGGCATGCCTCCGGGCGGCGGCATGGGCGGCATGGATTTCTGATCCAAACGCTCAGGCGAATTCACGAAATGCAAGACCCCGGCAGCAATGCCGGGGTCTTTGTTGGGAGGTACTCGCTCGTCATTCCGGGGCGCGCCGCCTTGGCGCGAACCCGGAATCCACCTACCCGAGTCCTCAGCTTGCGATGCTCGCATAAAGATCGATCCATTGCGGATTCTGTTCCTCGATCAAACGAATCTTCCAACCGCGCCGCCACTTTTTGAACTCTTTTTCGCGCGCAATCGCAGTGATTGGGTCGTCGTAGATCTCGAACCAGACCAGCTTGTCGACGACATATCGCGTCGTGAAACCGGCAGCGGCCTTTGATTTATGTTCATAAACGCGACGGACAATGTCATTCGTGACGCCGATATACAGCGTGCCGTACTTTTTGCTCGCGAGCAGATAGACATAGTACGCCATTAGCCACCGGTTAGATGGATTCCGGGCTCGGCGCGTTTGCGCCGCCCCGGAATGACAAGGATGTGCCTCAGCTTCGCGACAACCCTCACGCCAGCAGTACGGCCGAATGTAGCGCGCGAAGGCAGCCTCGCCTACCCCCTCGAAAACGCCTGGAAGCAGTCGCGCACCCAATCGATCACCAGGCGCGCTGCGGCGTCGCGCTTCAAATGGTTCTGCACCAGAAGCCAGACGTCGCGGCTTCGCGGCAATTGCGTCGCGCGCAATCGGCGGTCGGCCAGCAATTCGGCGCAGAGATAGTCGGGCAGGATGCCGACGGCCCGATGCGTTTCTATGAGCGTTCTGATCACGCGGATGTTGTCGGTGACAAAACGCGAATGTTCCTGCAGCCCCTTCGCCTTTAGAAATTGCGACTCCGGGATAGGGCCGAGGTCGTCGGGATAGACGCAAATGATGGGCGCGGCGTCCGCCTCCGCGCTCGGCTCGATCAAATACAGGCTGAACTCGCCGAGCTTTGTGATCGTGAAGTCACCCTTGTCGGGCTTGCGCAGACGAATCGCGAGATCGGCCTGCCAGCGTGAGAATTTCACGTTCTCGCTGGAGGTGAGGAATTGCAAAATAAGCCCGGGATTCTGCGCGAGAAAACGACCCGCCCGCGGCGACAGGATTTCCTCCGCCACCGCGTTGGTGGACGCGATCCGGAACCGTCCGGCGGGTCCCGGCAGGCCCTCGCCTACCCGTCCGATCTCGGCCACGTGCGCCGCCATCGCCTGGACGTGCGTCAGTACCATCTCGCATTGTCGCGTCGGCTTGCGCACACCGTCGGCGGCCTCGAACAGGCGCAGCCCCAGCGCGCGCTCGATCCGCGCAAGGCGCCGCCCCACCGTGGTCTCGTCGATGCGCAGCCGCGCGCTGGCGCCGGCATAAGTGCCCTCGTCCCTCACGGCCGCGACGATGCGCAAGTCGTCCCAATTCATCGCTTTGGTCCTATCACGGGGTTGGCCTTGCCTGCAATATTGCAGCTAATGGCTGCGATATCCCTGCACAAAGGCAGTCAGGCTCGCCCGTATCCTTCGGGAAAGTTTCGAACGGGAGACCAACATGCTGCAGCTCTATTTCTTCCCAATGGCCTGCTCGCTCGCCAGCCGGATCGCGCTGATGGAAGCCGGCATCGAGGCGCGCTATCATCTGGTGGACATCTGGACCAAGAAGGTGCTGGAAGACGACAGCGACTTCTGGACGGTATCGGCGAAAGGCGCCGTGCCCGTCCTGGTGCTGGATAATGGCGAGCGGCTCACCGAGAGCGCCGCCGTGCTGCAATACATCGCCGACCTCAAACCGGAACTCGGGCTGGCGCCGCGCCCCGGCGAGCGCGACCGCTATCGCCTGCAGGAATGGCTCTCATTCGTCGGCTCCGAAATCCACAAGGCGTTCTTGTTTCCGACCTTCTGGTACAGCGATGATGCGGCGAAGGCGGCCGCGCGCGAGCGGATCGGCAAGAGCGTGTCGATCGCCGCTGAGCATCTTGCCGGCAGGCCATATCTCGTCGGTGAGCGTTTCACGGTGGCCGACGGCTACCTCACCTGGTCGCTGTTGTTGCTTGGACGCGGCGGCGTCGACATCGCGCAGTGGCCATCGCTGGTGAATTATGTCGCGCGCATGCAGGAGCGGCCGCAGCTCAAGGCCGCGGTCGACATCGAGATGCGCTTGCGGAAAACGGTGAGGGTTTGACGCGCCGGGCGGGACGCCCCTACTTCGAGCCCGTCAGTCGATTCTTGCGACCACGGCGAGCTTCTTGATGCCCTGGTTGCGGTAGGCATTGAGGAAGGCGTTGTAATCCCGGAACGAGACGCAGCCGTTGGAATCGCCGTTCGGCCCGAGCATAAAGGAGTGCGCGAGCAAACCGCTGCGCCCATAGATCGCGTCCTCGCCGCCGATCGGATTGAGCCGCAGCGCCGGCACGCCGTGGAACAGCGCCTCGCGCGGCGTCAGCTCGTAAATATGCGGTGGCGTCACGCCATGCATTCTGATTTTCGCCGAACTCGGATCGTCGAGCTTTGAGCCAAGACCGGAATGCGCTTCGAGCTTGCTGCCATCGGGCAGATACACCGTGTGTGCGGAAATATCGTAGACCGCGGTCGAGCGATCGTAGGGCGGCGATGATCCTCCGAGCGCCGGATTTTGGTCTTTGCCGATGCTGCCGGTGATGCTGGCGTCGGCGGATGCAAAGGACAACAGTCCTCGCTGCTCCTGCTTGCCCCACAGCTTCTCGGTGATCGAGGTTCTTTCGCCGGAAGCGATCGACATCACCGCAGCCTTGGCACGCTGCGCCATGTCGCGAATGGAATCACCCGCCGTCTTTTCGGACGGAGGTGCGGCGGGCGGCGGTACGTTCATCGCGACTTGCGCGGGCGCTGCCTGCTTTGGCCTCGGTGCTTCAGCGAGTTTTGAGGCGCTCACGGTCTTCGGCGCTTCCGCCAATTTCGGCGGGGCGGGCTGCTGCGACGGAGCTGTGACGGGCTCCGGCGGCACTGCCGACGCGACAGCCTGCGGCTGCGAGGCAGCAAACCGTTCGTTAAACATAAATGGAGTGATTGACGCAACCGTCGCCGGTTCTTCGATCACCGGGGCGGTTTCGTGCAGCGCGGCGAACCCATCCTCGACGGCTTGTGTCACGCTGCGCGTCGCCACCATCGGCGGCCGCCTGATGACGGGCTCGTCGTAGCCAGCGTTGCCAAGCGTCGGATAAACGCTCGCGGAGAGAATATTGGAATACACCGCCCAACCGCAGCCCAGCACAAGACACGCGAGTGCGATGCCGCCGAAAAGACGCCGAGGGATGGCTTTTCGGGAAGAATTTTTAGGCTTCCGTGCCGTGAGGCTACCGGTACTCTTACTCATACACCCTGCGCCCAGAACGGTTCCACTTTGTTCCCCTTGAAGTGCCCGTGGCCGGTCAAGCTCCGGTTCAGCATCTCGCAGAGGCGCGGAGCGTCATTAAGGCGATTTTTCGTTAAATGCGGATTAAACACAGGCAGATGTAAGGCATGCCGCAATGCGGTGTCACCGGCACAAATGATCCGTACTCGCGCGAGAGTTGCCGGTTCTTAATAGCTCAAGCTTGGGTACCAATCCTTGCCGCGGCCCTCAGGGAAAAATCCGAATAGATTTTGTGCTGTGTCCAGCCGCGCGCTTTCTTTGCTGCGACCAGCCGTTCGATCGGCGAGCGCGCCACAAAGACAAAAGCGACGCGCCGTTCGACGTCAGGCAATTTCGCCTCCCAGGTGCCCATGAACGAGGTGCACATCGGGCACGGCTTTTCGCGTTGCGATCCGAACATGTAGCTGTAGACGACAAGCGTCTGCTTGTCGCCGAACAGGTCGGCGAATGCGACCTTGCCACCCTCGCCGTCAAACACGTAACCCTTCGTCACCGCGCCACCCGGCGGCAGCTCGCGGCGCTGTGCCGCCACGCGCTCGATGTGACGGCGAAGCTCGATCTCCTCCAACAGCAACGCCTCGCGGGCGCGGCGATATTGCGCGCTCTCGTTGGGATGGTGAACGCGGCTGGCGTGCGCGAGCTCGATGGCGGGTTTCAGCATGGAACCGGTCATGGCGTCACCTCATCACTCTGAGGATTTGGTAGAAGACGCCGCCGGCCCTGCCGATCCGACGTGACGGTGGAATATTTTTACTGCAGTTCCGGCGGCGGAGTGCGGTCGATCACGTCGCCTTTTGCGTCTTCGAGCAGATCGAGCGCATAGGTCTCGATCACGAGCGGCCCGCGTTTGCGCGGCAACTCCGCGACGCGCTCGATACGCGTGTAGGTGTTCTGCAGATAGAGCGGCGGCCCGAGCGGCCGCGCTTCGTCGACATACAAAACCTTGCCGGTGAGCTGGTCTGGATCGGGCTCGGGCATGTTGACCCAGCGGATGCGCTGCGTCGGCTGCACGACGCAGGTGCCGCGCGGCAGGTAGAAGGCCAACCAGCCGGTGGTGCCGTAATCCGGTGCCAGCACGCAAGTCGCGCCGAGGCGAACACGAACAGCCTCGATCTGGCTTGCCAGCTCGCGCCAGCCGACGCCGACGCTGCGTACGGTCGCCTCGCGACGGTAGCCGGAGAGCAGGCCGGTATCGGCCTGCACGACCAGCAACGCAAACATCAGGATGCCGACCGGTGCCGCCCAGCGCCGGCAGAAATCCACGGCGCGCTGGGTGCGCACTTCCCATCGCACCAGATGCGCGGCCACCGCGGCTGCGATCGCGAACGCCGGATAGACCGGCGCAAACCAGTTCGCCTCGACGCGGGCGTGCAGCGAATGCCAGAAGAAATAAACGACGATGGTCCAGAACGTCGCGTTGATCAAGATGCGCGCGGCGGGCGCGCCGGCATTGCGCGCAAGCAACGCATAAAGCCCCATTGCTCCCAGGATGAATACCAGCGGCGTTGCGAACGCGACCTGGGTCGGAACGAGTTCAGCGATGAAGGCGGGGTGGAAATCCTCGATCCGCGCGCGGCCGATCTGTTTGATGAAGGAGACCCATTGGTGATCGGCGT
>VAZV01000091.1 GCA_005884765.1 Alphaproteobacteria bacterium | reverse complement strand
GGCGAGATGAAAGGCTTCATCCGAATAGGAAGTGTGGACGGTGCGGTAGTTCGCGGTGAACAGCATCAGCGCGAGATTGAGCAAAAGCAGCGACAGCGCGAAGGTCAGGAAGATCTGGGGCATGTCGTTCGGCCCCAGCACCCGGCGGATCAGGAAATGCTGGATCAGCACGCCGACGATGAACAGCACCGGCATCGAGACGACCAGCGAGGCGATCGGGTCGATGCCGAACTGGGTGGCGAGATAGAAGGAGATGTACATCCCGATCATCACGAATTCGCCTTGGGCGAAATTGACGATCTTGACCACGCCGAAGATCAGCGTCACGCCGATTGAGACGAGTGCGTAGATGCCGCCGATGAGCAGGCCGTTGATGACGGCCTGGGCCAGTGTCTCCAGCATTTGTCGTGACCGGCCTTAGCTCTTGATCAGCGGTGCGCGCTTGTCTTCATTCGGGAAGACGCTGGCAAGGTCGCCGTTCTGCCACTGTACGCCGACCGGATGGCCGTAGATGTTCTTGCCGTCGGGTCCGAACTTCACCCTGCCGCCGGGGCACATCGCGGCATAGCCGGAAGAGACGTCGAGCGAGGAGATGGCGTCGCGCACCTTTTGCGGATCGGGTGAGCCTGCGCGCTCCAGCGCATCCGCGATCATGAAGGTCTGCGCGACCAGGCCGCCGGCATATTCGAACAGGAATTCGCCGGTGCGCTTCTTGTATTCGACGTTCACCTTCTCGGCATTGGCGTCCATGTCGTGATTCCAGTGCGCCACGCCTTGCAGGCCTTCGGCGAGCTTGCCGACGTTCTTGTAGAAATCCGGAATCACGAACCCGCCGGAGCCGCCATTGATCGCGACGTCGAGGCCGACCTGCTTGACGGTGCGCACGATCAGGATGAGGTCGTTGAGATAGGATACGGAAAACAGCGCGTTGGCGCCGGATGACTTGACCTTGTTGATCAGCGGGCTCGCGTCGGTGAAGCCAGCCGAGTAGGGCTCGAACAGCACGATCTCGACGCCTTCGGCGGCGGCCTGCTCGCGCAGGCCGTTGGAGGTTGAGGTGCCGAACGCGGTGTTCTCGAAGATCACAGCGACTTTCGGCTTGTCGCTCACGAGCCGCGACATCCGCAGCTGCGCCTGGGCAAATTGCGAGGCGCGGGCGAAGGGCGTGAAGGTGTAGCTGCGGCCCTTGTTGAGCTGGTCGGAGCTCGACCCGGTCAAGAGCGGCACCTTGGCACGTTCCGCCACTTCGCTCGCGATCAGCGTGAGCGCGCTGGCGAAACAGCCGTGGATCGCCGACAATTTGTTGCCGGTGATCAGCCGGTCGGTTTCGGTTCGCGTCACCGTGGTGTCGCTCTGCACGTCCGAGATGATGAGATTGAGCTTGGCGCCGCCGAGCGCCTTGATGCCGCCGGCGTCGTTGACCATCTCGGCGGCCAGTTTGGCGGCGGCAACGCAGCCGACGCCGATCTGCGCCATGCTCCCGGTGGTCGGATAGAGCGCGCCGATATTGATGGGGTCCGCCGCCCAGCCGCGCAAGGGTACCGCGCCAAACGCGCCCGCCGCGAGCGCGCTGCCTGCCTTCATCAGGAACTTGCGGCGGCTTTGCCGCTTCGACAAAACGCGGTCGGCGCCTATTCCGATGTCAACAACGGATTGCTGGCGATCTCTTGTCATGCCGTCTCCCCCTCATGCGATATGATCGCGGACTTCCGTCCGCGCGATCGGCTCGCTTGTTGTTGGTTAGCGGATCGTAGCGCGGCCAAAAATTGTTTACAATCTAGTTTTCAATACTATCATCACAATTGGAGGTTTCGCTGTCCGGGCCCGCCGGTTGTGCCGCGCGGGACTTAAACCTCCGGTGGGGAGTTGATGGCGGCAAGATTGCCCAAACCGGTAAAGGCGCGAGCGCCGAAATCCCGCGAGGTCGCAACGCCTGCGCGCGAACCCGCGACAGCCACGATCATTGGCAGGCGCATCGAGGAAGACATTGTTCTCGGGCGGCGGCAGCCGCGGGAGCGCCTGATCGAGCAGGATCTCTGCGACCTGTTTCAGACCCATCGCGGCGATGTCCGGCTTGCGCTTTTCGAACTGGAGAAGAAGGGTCTGGTGGAGCGCATTCCCAACCGCGGCGCGATGGTTCGCGGGCTTACTCCCTCTGAGGTCAGGGAAATCTACGCGGTTCGTGAAGAACTCGAAGTCATGGCGGTCCGCATCATCCCTTTTGCGGTCGCGCAAAAGGATATTGACCGGCTGGAAGAGCTCCAGCGGGAGCATGCTGCAGCCATCGCCAAGGGCGAGCTGTTGACCGTTTTCTACAGCAACCTGCGTTTCCACCAGGCGTTGTTCGGCCTTTGCGGCAATGCCTGCCTGATCGAGACCATCGATCTTTTGGCGCAAAAGGTC
Organism: Alphaproteobacteria bacterium; assembly: GCA_005884765.1. GTDB lineage: Bacteria > Pseudomonadota > Alphaproteobacteria > Rhizobiales > Xanthobacteraceae > Bradyrhizobium. Next base: position 14,026 of record VAZV01000091.1, on the reverse strand, counting down.
TACGGCATCCGCTCCTACGCCAATGCGTTTCCGGAGCAGCTCGATCGGGCGCGGCGCGATCACCTCGATATGATCAAGGCGCTCCGCAGCTCTCGCCGCGACGATCTGATCGCGCTGACCCGGCGTCACCTCAAACCTTCGCCGGAAGCCTACATCAAGGCCTATGAGCGGCGCTTCGGTAAAGCCGAATTGATAGCGATGCAGTGATGCCTTCTATTCGGCGCTGCTCACGAGCTTGATCCGCGGCTCGGCAGGTTCCATCAGGCCGCGATAGGCCGCAAGATAATCGAGCGCCATGCGACGGGCGGTGAAACGTGCCTCGAACTGCTTTCGGATCGCCCCGCGGTCCAATCCCGTGAGGCGGTCGACCCTGGCAACGGCACTGATCTCATCTTCGACGACGAAGCCGGTCAGGCCCTCGTCGATGATTTCAGCGACCGAGCCGCGGTTGTAAGCGATCACCGGCGTACCGCAGGCCATGGCTTCGATCATCACAAGACCAAACGGCTCCGGCCAGTCGATCGGCACCAATAACCCGATTGCGCCGCTGAGAAAGTCCGATTTCTCGTGGTCGCTGATCTCGCCGATATATTCGACCAGCGGGTTGCGGGTGATCAGCGGGCAGATCAGTTCATCGTAATAATCCTGGTCGGCCGGATCGACCTTGGCGGCGATCTTGAGCGGAATGCCGCACCGGGTCGCAATCTCGATGGCGCGATCGACGCGCTTTTCCGGCGCGATCCGTCCGAGCACGGCGAGATAGTCGCGGCTGACGGGTTTCGGCATCAACAAGTTTTCCGGCAGACCGTGATGGATGGTCCGCACCCAGTTGGCCTGCGGCACCGGCCTCCGCTGGGCGTTCGAGATCGAAATCACCGGAGCGGAAGGGAAGGTATTAAACACCGGCTGGTGCTCGGGCAGGTCGAGTCTGCCGTGCAGGGTGGTCACAAATGGCGTCGGCTGCCGGGAAAACAGCGACCACGAAAAATAGTCGAGATGGAAATGCAGGAAGTCGAATTCCTCGTCGTCACATTTCTGCCGCACCCGTTCCAGCATCACCATGTGCAGCGCGTAGGGGTCGCGAACGGAGCCGTCGAGGCGCAGCGCCTTCGGCCAAGTCGCATCAAGCTTCGCAGACGTCCGGGAATCACCGCTGGCGAATAGAGTGACTTCATGTCCGAGTGCTACCAGTTCTTCCGTCAGCCAGTGCACCACCCGTTCGGTGCCGCCATAAAATCTGGGTGGAACAGCCTCCGTCAGTGGAGCAACCTGCGCGATGCGCATCTCACCGTCTCCTGTTTGCAATCATGGATAAACAGCCCCCTGTCTTGGTACCCCCTGTCCTGGTGGTGGCACCGGCATGCCGAACGAGGGAACGTTCCCCGATCGGCGAAGTTCCCTGGAGCCGAGGTTACTTCTTGGACACCTAACCGGCCGGCCTTGCTGATGCCATCACTTCGAAGCACATGTTCGGCGTGACTGATGTTGCGGGATTGTACGCCATGACTGCGAAGCATCGGGAACCGGATCGCCGCGTTGGCCGTTCAGTCCGAAGGAACGTGTTCCGCTGAGATCTTTCCTCCTTCCCAACGGATTCTGCAGCCAATGGACCAGCTTTCACGATATGCGCATCGCCCCTTTCCCTTTGTGCTGCGCTATCTGCGCAGGCGGCTGGCATCCCACCTGGTGATACTGACATGTGTCCTTGCAGCGGTTGCCTGTTCGGTGGGCACGCAATATGGCGTGAAATATCTGGTCGACAGCCTGTCCGCCGGCGCCGGGCGCGCGGGAGGCGTATGGCTGGCATTCGTTTTCCTCATATCGCTGATCGCCGCCGATAATTTTCTGTGGCGGATCGCCAGCTGGACCGCAAGCTTCACATTCGTCGGCGTCACCGGCGATCTGCGTCGCGACATCTTTCGCCATTTGACCGGTCACGCGCCGAGCTATTTTTCCGACCGGCTGCCGGGAATGCTGACCAGCCGCATCACTGCGACCTCGAACGCCATCTTCACGGTCGAGAACATGTTCGTCTGGAATGTGCTACCGCCCTGCATTGCCACGATTGCGGCCATTGCGCTGATCGCGACAGTGAGCCTGCCGATGGCCGCGGGCCTCATCGTGATCGCGGGCGGCATGGTGGTTGCGATGTTCCGCTTGGCGGCGGCGGGCAAACCCCTGCATGATGATTTCGCGGACAAGGCGGCAGCCGTCGACGGCGAGATGGTCGACGTCATCAACAACATGCCGCTGGTGCGGGCATTCTGCGGCTTGCATTACGAGCATGACCGCTTCGACGCGACCGTGAACCGGGAACTGGCCGCGCGCGGCCGCAGCCTGCGCTATCTGGAGAAACTGCGGCTCACCCACGCCGCCGTCACGGTCGCGCTGATCATCGCGCTGCTTGCCTGGGGGATCATGCTTTGGCAGCGCGGCGGCGCCACCACCGGCGATGTCGTGCTGGTCTGCACGCTCGGGCTTTCCATTCTCAGCGCGACGCGGGATCTTGCGGTGGCGCTGGTCGATGTCACCCAGCATATCGCGCGACTGACCGAGGCCATTGCCACGCTGTTGCTGCCGCACGAGTTGCGCGACCACCCGGAGGCCGAGCCGCTGGTCAAGAGTGGTGCGTCCATCGTCTTCAACAACATCTCGTTTCAGTATCCGGGCGGACTGCAGGTGTTCGAACGGTTCAGCCTGCGGCTGCAACCCGGACAGCGCGTTGGGCTGGTCGGGCAATCCGGCGCCGGCAAGTCCACCATCTTCGCGCTGTTGCAGCGGTTCTACGACGTCCAGCACGGCAGCATCACGATCGACGGCCAGGACATCTCGAGGGTCACGCAGCAGAGCCTGCGGCAGGCGATCTCGGTGGTGCCGCAGGACATCTCGCTGTTCCATCGCTCGATCCTGGAAAACATCCGCTACGGCCGGCCCAACGCCACCGATGATGAAGTGCTGCGCGCGGCCATCGCAGCGCGCTGCGACTTCGTGGAAACGCTGCCTGAGGGTCTCGCGACTATGGTCGGCGACCGCGGCGTCAAGCTGTCGGGCGGCCAGCGGCAGCGTATCGCGATCGCACGCGCCTTCCTGAAGGACGCGCCGATCCTCCTGCTCGACGAGGCGACCGCCGCTCTCGACGGCGAATCCGAGGAAGCGATCCGCGAGGCGCTCGGCCGCCTGATGCGCGGCCGCACGGTGATCGCGATCGCGCACCGCCTTGCCACGCTGCGCAATTTCGACCGCGTGGTGGTGCTCAAAGCCGGCGATATCATCGAAGACGGCCCGCCCGATCGGCTGATGCAGGGTCACGGCCCATATCGTGAGCTGGTGACGCAGGAAATGAGTCGGCTGACGAAATTCGCGGCTTAGACGACAGCGGTAGCGATAGCGTATAATCCGGTTGCGTTTTCGCGAGGCAAGGGGAACCGCGAGGTCATCAATGTCACCCGAAGTCGCCACCCAGATCATTACGGTATCGCAGACGGTCGAGCAGGCCGCGGAACAGTCGTTCTACATTCCGATGACCGGCCCCGCGGCGCGGCCGCGGCGCTCGCTTAAGCATGACGACACTTTCGTCGTGCTCGACAGCCATGGCGATATCGGAGCGTCCGCCGGCGGACCCGACGGACTGTTCAACGCGGACACCCGCTATCTCGCCCGGCTTGAGCTCGTGCTCGACGAGTTGCAGCCGCTGCTGTTGGGTTCGAATCTGCACGACGACAATTCGGCTTTGATGGTCGATCTCACCAATCCGGACATCTACCGGCAAGGCCGGATCGTGCTGCAAAAGGACATGCTGCATATCGTGCGCACGCTGTTCCTGTGGCGCGGAACGGCATATCAGCGGATCGGCCTGCAGAACCACGGCGATCGGCTTGCGAGCTTCGAGCACGGGTTCCAGCAAGTTGCTGGGTCCGGCCAACGTCATGCTCGAATATAGGGGCCTCGACGAGAAGGCGCGATCGACCGCACTGCATTTCGATCCACGGCCGACGCGGCTCGCAGTCAACGCCGCGACCTGGCATCTCGATCTGGAGCCGCATCAGACCAGTTCGCTGTTTGTCGCGGTCTCCTGCAACAAGCCCGGGGTGAAACCCGCACGTTTCTTTTCCGGATTATTGGCGCATCGTCGCGAAATGCGCCGGTCGACCGCAGGCGCCACCAGCATCGAAACCTCCAATGATATCTTCAACGAGGTGCTGTGCCAGTCCATGGCCGACCTCAACATGCTGATGACGGATACCCCGCAGGGGCGATATCCCTATGCCGGGATTCCCTGGTACTCGACGACCTTCGGCCGCGACGGCATCATCACCGCGTTGCAGATGCTGTGGATCGACCCGCGGGTTGCGCGCGGCGTGCTGAAGCGGCTTGCTTTCCATCAGGCAAAAGCAGTCGACCCGCTCGCCGACGCCGAGCCCGGCAAGATTCTGCATGAAATGCGCGGCGGCGAAATGGCGGCGTTGCGCGAGGTGCCGTTTGCGCATTACTACGGCAGCGTCGATGCGACACCGCTGTTCGTGCTGCTCGCGGGCCTCTATGTCGAGCGGACCAGCGATGCAGAGACGCTGGTCGAGCTGTGGCCTGCGATCGAAGCGGCGTTGCGCTGGATCGACGGGGCCGGTGATCCGGACGGCGACGGCTTCGTCGAGTATCAGCGCGCCTCGGAACAGGGGCTGGCCAATCAAGGCTGGAAGGATTCCTATGACGCGATCTTCCACGCCAATGGCTGTCTTGCCGAAGGGTATATTGCGCTTGCCGAAGTGCAGGGCTATGTGTTCGCCGGCAAAAAGCTGGCGGCGCGTTGCGCGCTGCGGCTCGGCAAACGCGACCTCGCGCACCAGCTGGACACCGAAGCGCACCGGCTGGCCGAGCGATTTGAGGAAGCGTTCTGGTGCGAGGAACTCGGCACTTATGCGCTGGCGCTCGACGGAGCCAAGCAGCCCTGCAAGGTCCGCACGTCCAACGCCGGGCAATTGTTGTTCAGCGGGATGGTGCGCGAGGACCGCGCCCGCAAGGTCGCCGCCGATTTGATGGGGCCGCGTTTCTTTAGCGGCTGGGGTATCCGCACCGTGGCGCTTGGCGAAATCCGCTACAATCCGATGTCCTACCACAATGGTTCGATCTGGCCGCATGACAACGCGCTGATCGCTTTCGGCCTTGCGCGCTACGGCCTCAAGCATTCGGTCGAGCATGTCTTCAAGGGTCTGTTCGACGCTGCGACCTATATGGATTTGCGGCGACTGCCCGAGTTGTTCTGCGGCTTCCGGCGCGAGAAGCGCCGCGGTCCCACGCTTTACCCGGTCGCCTGCGCGCCGCAGGCCTGGGCGAGCGCGACGCCGTTCACGTTGCTTGAGGCGGCACTCGGTCTCGAATTCGATGCCGAGCGCGGCGAAATCCGGCTGCGCAATCCGCGCCTGCCGGCCTTTCTCGACGAAGTGATCCTGCGTGAACTGCAATTGGCCGACGCGAGTGTGGACTTGCGGATACGCCGCCACGGCGATGACGTATCGCTGGAGGTGCTGCGCAAGCGCGGGCAGATCCAGGTATCGATCGTGCTGACGCATTAGGGCGGCCGCACCGATCGGAAGGAGGCCGTATGCCCGCGAGACGGAAGCTCATCCTCACGGCGGCTATCTTTGCTGCCCTTGCCGGTGCCGCGTCGCGCGCGGAAAATGAAGCCAGCGCGCCGGCGGCCGACCACGCCGCACCGCAATCGGCTCAACCGCAGACATCGCCGCCGGCTGCCAAGGAACCAGCGCCGCCGCCCTCGGTCACGGTCATCGGCGCACGGGAAGCCCATGGCGTGCTCGGCCGCGACGTTCGCAGCCCGACGGACGAGGATATGGGACATATCGTCGACGTGATTGTCGATCGCGCCGGCGTAGTGCGGGCCGCCGTCATCGATTTCGGAGGTTTTCTCGGGGTCGGCAGCCGGAAAATCGTGGTCGACTGGAACGCGCTGCATTTCGGTCGCATCGCCAACAAGACCGACAGCATCACGCTGGAATTGAGCAAGGAACAGGTCAACGCAGCGCCTGAATACAAGGAAGACAAGCCGATCGTCGTGCTAGGCGCGGCGGGCAACCTGGAGCCGTTTCAGTTTGACCACTAAGAGATATCGGAGAAGCATTCTGATCGCGCGTCCATCCAATTCGTTTGATCGGAGCCACAATAAGCGTCCCGGGGGGCTGAGCGGCGGGGGAAATGTCGTGTCATTGGTGCCCGATCTGGCGCTGTCCGGAGGGAGCCCGACACCTTCGCCTCAGAGCCTGCGCGGGCTCGACTGGTTCATCTTCTTTCTCGCCGAGACCACCCAAAAATGGACGCAAGTGGAAATCGGCTTCGTGCTCTCGATCGCCGGCCTGGTCGGGTTGATCGGGCAAATGCCGGGCGGCGCGATCGTCGATGCCGCGCGCTCCGAACGCCTGATGGCCGCTTTTGCGGTCGCAACGATCGGTGCAGCCGCGCTTAGCTATGCCGCGTGGCCGATCTTTCCGGTCGTCGTCACGGCGGCGACGCTGCATGCCGCCGCCAGTTGTGTGCTGGGCCCCGCGATTGCCGCGATCAGCCTCGGTCTGGTGGGGCCGTTTGCGATGGGTGAACGGCTCGGGCGCAATGCCCGCTTTGCGTCGCTTGGCAATGGAACGGCGGCGGCCGTGATGGGCACAGCCGGCTATCTGCTGTCGAGCCGTTCGGTGTTTCTGGTCACCTTCGTGCTGGCGATCCCAACCCTGCTGGCGCTTTTCCGCATCCGTGAGGACGAGGTCGATGTCGCCCGCTGCCATGGCGAAGTGGTGCGTCCGGAACCCGATCCCAAGGCTACCAGCGTCCTGACGCTGATCCGCCAGCGCCCTTTATTGATCTTCGCCTGCAGCGTGCTGCTGCTGCAACTGGCCAACGCGGCGATGCTGCCGCTGATGGCGGGCGTGGTCACGACGCGGTCGAGCCAATGGGCACCGGTCCTGATCGCGGCCTGCATCATCGTGCCGCAAGCCATCGTTGCACTGATGTCGCCGTCGGTCGGGCGCAAGGCGCAAGCCTGGGGGCGACGGCCGCTGTTGCTGATCGCTTTCGTGGCGCTCACGATCCGCGGCCTGTTGTTTGCGACCGTGCACGATCCCTATCTGCTGGTGGCGGTACAGGTGTTCGACGGTATCACAGCGGCCGTCTTTAGCGTCATGGTGCCGCTGATCGTCGCCGATATCGCGTTCGGAAGTGGTCACTTCAATCTGGCGCAGGGGATTGTCGGCACCGCGGTCGGCATCGGCGCATCGCTCTCGACCGTGCTCGCCGGTTATGTCAGCGACAAGTTCGGCAGCAGTGTTGCATTCACGGGGCTAGCCGGTGTTGCGGCGTTGGGCCTGGCGATGATCTGGCTGGTGATGCCGGAAACCCGGCGGACGGCGACTTGAGGACCAGCCGGGTTGCCAGCAGCGCTGCAACCGCCAGCGATGCGCCCACGCCGGCGACGCAGGCGCTCCAGCCAAAATGATCGAACAATTGGCCGAGCGCCGCGCTCCCGACGAGGCCGCCGCAGAAATAGCAGGCCAGATAAGTTCCGCTGGCGACGCCGCGGTTTGCGCCCGCGGCCTGTCCGACAAAACCCGTCACTGCCGCTTGTGCAAAGAACGTCCCGACGCCGACCAGGACCATGCCGGCGAGAACCTCCGATAGGCGTGAGGACAGCATCAATGGCAAGCCGACCGCCGCAACGGCTAGCGCGGCCCAAATTGCCGGCCGCGTTCCAAATCGCGCGACGGCTTGCCCGGCGAGCAGCGTCGTGACGACCGAGGGCAAGAAAACGAAATAGACAAATCCGAGGTCCATCATTCCAAGCGAGAGCGGCGCGCGCACCAGCACGAAATTGACAAAGGTGAAGGTGCCGATGAAGGCAAACAGAATACAGAAGCCGATGCCGAAAGCGGCGCGCAGCCGTGGATTGCGCCAATGGTCGAGCATCGCCGCGACCGGAGACTGCGTCAGCACCATCGAATGCATCGGCTTGACGCGCGCAATTGTGAAATAGACCAGAATGGCGCCGGCGAGATTGAGCGCGGCGAAGAAATAGAAATTCCACGCCAGCCCGAACGTGTCGGCAACCGCTGCTGAAACCAGGCGGCCGATCAAGTTGCTTGCGACATTTCCGGTGATGTAGGCGGCAAACGCTCCGCCGGCGTCCATGGAGCTGCATTGCTCACCGAGATAGGCGAGCGTCAATGCGAACGCCGATGCCATGCACAAACCCTGCGCGATGCGAAGGAGTGTGAATATTGTGAGGTTCGGGGCGATCGCGAGCAAGCTCGTCGGAATGGCGAGCGCGGCGAGACTGACGAGGATGCCGGCCCTGCGATCGATATGCGGGCTGAAGAAACCGACCACCAGTCCCGCAATGGCCATGCCCATCGTGCTGGCATTGACGGCAAAACCCATCGCCGCCGGGGTCACGTGATAATGGCGGGTGAGGGAAGGCAGGATCGCCTGGGTCGCAAACAGGTCGACCACGGTGAGGAACGCCGTCAGGCCGATCACAATAGATCGCAGCACGACGCCCGGCGACTGGGCGTGCACGCCCATCATTTCCGGATTCGTTTCCGCTGACATCTCGGTCATGGCGCGGTTCCCGTGGAGGCTTGAGGCTGAAAGGGGCGATGTGACGTCCGGGCGTGCGGGCAACACGGGGGGTCCCGGCCGTCACATCTCGTAACGAGTACGCTTGGGCGCGCGCGCTCGTTACATGTTGTGGTCGTGCGGATCCTTGCGGACGTCACCCACGTACAGAATGACGGTCTGGGTGCCGATGTTCTTCCACCAATGCGCGGTGCCGAACACCTCAGGCCTGATATCGCCAGCCTTGTGGACGATGGGCTCCGAGCAGTTGCTGGCGTATTCGACGATTTCGCCCTGCTGCACGAAGATCAGCGCGGGCCGATCGTCATGGCTGTGCCACGGCACGATGCCGCCCGGCTCGATCGTGAGCTTGCGAAAGCGCAGCTCGCGATCCTTGATGTGGGCGGGCTGTTTCTCGAGGTCGATAGAGCCAAGCGTGACATCGGTTACGCCGACGGGCTTGTAGTCAACTTTTTCACGGACGTTGGCCTTCATCTTGTCGGCTGGACATTCGCCGGCGAAGGCTCCCTTGTTGAAGTCGTATGCTTTGGCTCTGAATGATCCGGCCGACGATGGCGTCACCTTCGCTAAAGTGGTCTCTTAGTGGAAATGCCGGTTGGCTCTTGAATCGATAGCGCCGCGCTATGCGTTCTCAGGCGTGCCCGAGCATGTGGCGGATGTCGGAGGAGAACGTCGGGTAGGCGTAGACGTTCTCCCGGATCTGGCCGGCGGTGATGCCAAACCGCATCGCCAGGCCGAAGATGTTGACGAGTTCCTGGCCGGCATGACCGACGAAATGCGCGCCGAGAATGCGATCGGTTGCCTGGTCGACGATGATTTTGGACCACGCAACGGTTTCGGCGTAAGTCCGCGCGGAAAGCCATTCATGCATGTCGTTGGTGTGGACCTCGATAGCTGACCCGTTGTGCCGGGCGGTAGCCTCGGTCAGGCCTACCGCTGCGAGTGCCGGGACGGTGTATACTGACGTCGCCATGCTGCCGTAGTCGGGGCTGTGTTTCGGCCCTTCGACGATGTTGCGGCCGACGATGTCACCCTCGTAGGTCGCGATCGGCGACAACTGAGGCGAGAGCGGCACCGCATCGCCACAGACATAGACTTGCGCGTTGGAAGTCGAGCGCAGGTAAGAATCGACAGCAACGCGGCCGTTGGCGTGATCGACATTTCCCGCTGCGAGATCCAATGTGTCGACGTTGGCCACGCGTCCGGCTCCGTTGACGATACGGTCGGCCTCGGCAGCGTGTTCGGCAGCTTCATGCGTGAAGATCACCCGAAACCTGCCGTTGGCGGGTTCAATCCGCTTCACGTGGACCCCGGTCCTGACGTCGATTCCGATACGCTCGCTGTCGATTTGCAGATGCGCAACGGCGTCAGCGTCCATGGACGGAAGCAACTGCGGCAGGGCCTCAAGGACCAGAACGTCGGCGCCGGCGCGCGCGTAGACGTGGCCGAATTCCAGCGAGATCACGCCGCCACCGACAAAGACCACGGAAGCCGGAAACTCGCGTTCACTCAGCATCTCATCCGAGGTGATCATGTATTCGGCGCCCGGGATCGGCAGCGGTCGCGGCTTCGATCCCGTCGCGATGACGATGTGTTTGGCCTTGAGCTCGCGGTTGCCGACGCGGACCGTATCCGGGCTACGAAAGCGGCTTGGCCCTTGATCACGTCGACCTTGCGGTGGGCCATCGCGCGCGCCAGATTGGCCGGGATGTCCTTGATCAGGTCCTTCTCGCGGGCGATCAGGGCCGGCCAGTCGAGTTTCGCTTTGCCGACCGAGATCTTGTGAATGGACGCGCACTCTATCTCATGCAACGCGTGCCCGGCTGCGACCAACACCTTCTTCGGCGTGCAGCCGCGGTTCGGACATGTTCCGCCGAGCACATCCTGTTCGATCATCGCGACCGACAAGCCCGCGCGCCTGGCAGGGCCGGTAACGCCGATGCCGGCATTGCCACCGCCCAGGATGACCACATCGAATGCCTCCGAAGTCATCGGACACCTCATCTATCGCTGCTTGCGGACGACCCGTTGCGGCCGGCCGCGCCGATCGCGCAGCCCAAACGCCTTACGTAGGGCGGGGTGGCGTTGTTACTTGCTGGTGATCGTGGAGGTGATGGAGCCGATGACTATGGTTGCCATTTTGAACTGCGCGCCGCGATTCCGGATGTTATGGCGGCGCGCGATCCATTCGAAATCGGTCCAGACCGCCCAGACGTCGCCATTGTCGTCCTGAGTGAGCAGGAGGCGGACCGGCCAGTCGAGGCCGGCATTCGGATTCGAGGTGATGAACTGGGTGCCGAGCGGGGGATTGCCGAACACCAAGAGGGTCGAGGGGCGAAGTTTGATGCCGGCATCGGCCGCGAGCCTGGACTGATCGATCTCGATGAAAAACTTGATGCCCTTGCCCGCGATATCTGCCTTGATCCGGTTAATCGCTTCGGACATCGGAACCGCGCTCTTGACCCGGACAATGCCGTCGTCGTTGTCGGCCCAGGCAAAGGAGGCAATCGAGACCAGAAGAAATGCGAGGAGCAGCGAGGTGCAGTAATCTGCCAATCGGTAGGTGAAACGGCGGGTCATGGACATCTCCTGTTGACCGGCGCATGCGCGGAGCATGGCTTCGCCGACAGGATGAAGGCCTCAACCCCAGAAATGAAATGCGTAATTGCTCTCAAATCGATAGCCATCCGCTATTGGATAAGGGGATAGATCGGAGCTATCGATCTGATCGCGCAACGGCAATTCTAACTTGCGATGGCCCGGCATCTGATGGCCCGGCGCCCGATTGGCGGGCGTTCACGTCAATCGAGAGGAACCTTCCATGACCAGTCTGACCAAAACCTTGATCGCCGCCGCTGCCTTCGCCGGGCTCGCCACTTCGGCATTTTCGCAGGTCGTCTGGGAATTCAATCCCGGCATGGCCTATATGTATGCCGGTCCCGGAAAAATGTCGGCCATGACCACGGTGTCGGGAGAGAAGAACCGCGAAGCCATGATGAAGGACGCCGCCAAGGTGCCACACAACACTATCTTCTTCATGGACAACGGCCAATTGTACTCGACGTCGGGAACGCTCGATCCGACCGGCAATTTCTATCGCCCCTGATCTAAGAGCCACGCAAGAATTCGGGCCGGCCATTGCAGGGCGGCCCGACCCGGAAAATAGTATCAAGAGCCTGACGCGCCGGAGCAAGCCATGACGTCGCTATCACCAGCCAACGCCAAACGCCTGAGGTTGGCCTTCGAGCAGTGCCGCGAGATGGAAGGCACATTGGCCGAGCAGCTTACGGCCTACGCCGCCGCCGGGCGCGAGATCTTTCCCGCTTACAGCGAAGCGGTCGACCGCCTGCTGGCGCGAATATGCGAAAATGGCGGCGGAGAGAACGCGCCGCGGCCGGGCGAGATATTGCCGACCTTTATGTTGCCGGACGAGAACGGCCGGCTGGTCAGCCTCACCTCGCTGCTCGCGCAGGGGCCGGTCGCGGTGATGTTTTTTCGCGGTCACTGGTGCCCGTATTGCAGGCTGAACGTCAGAGCCGTGATTGCGGCCCAAGACCGGATCAAGGCTTTCGGTGCACAGACAATTGCGATCATGCCGGAGACGCAGGAATTCACCGGGAAATTCAAGACCGATTCCGGAGCGCCGTTCCCGGTCCTGACCGATCTCGATAACGGCTACGCACTGTCGCTCAATCTCGCAATCTGGCTGGGCGGCGAGATCCAGCAGTTACTCTCGTATCAGGATCTCGCGAATTTCCACGGCAATGATGGCTGGGTGCTGCCGATCCCCGCAACCTTCGTAGTCGGCCAGGACGGTGTCGTAAAGGCACGCTTTGTCGATCCCGATTTCCGCAGGCGCATGGAGATCGAGGATTTGCTTGCGGCGTTGCAGAGCGCCGCCCGGAAGACTTGACGCCACCGTCGGCTTCAGGTGGAGCCCTCGCTCTTGTCCAGATAAAGCCGCCAGTCGGCGCCACGCAGCATTCGCATCACGGCGGACGCAACTGCGGTACGCTCGCGGCCGGCGACGCCATAGAGATGAACGGTGCGGCGCGCGTCCAGTCCGCCAACCGTGGCTCGCTTCAGCGTCTGCGGGATAGGCGAAGTGTGCGGGACCACGGCGACGCCGATATCGGCTTCGAGCAGTTCGATCAGGTCGTGCTCCGATGAGATTTCGTGGCTGTGATCGACATCGAGCCCGTGCTCGCGCAGCGACGTGTTCAAGCGAGCCGAATGCTCGCAGAAGTTCCGCGACAGCAACTGCTCCGAACGCAGATCCTCGAACTCGATGTTGTCCTGGTTCGCCAGCCGATGCCGTCGGTTGACGACGAGCTGAAAATCTTCGGTAAAGAGCGGCCATGTGTCGAGCCGCTCCCAATCCTCATCGATCTCGGCGGCGATGCCGAGTTCGGCTTCTCCCTTCTTCAGGAATTCTCCAACATCCCGGCTCGAGCCACGTAGAAATCTGAATTCCAGCCGGTTGAACTGTCGCTTGATCTGGTCGAGATGCGGAATCAGGAGCGCTAGGTCGATCGAATGGGTCAGCGCAATTCTGAGCGCACCGATTTCGCCGCTCTTGAACGACGATGCCAGCGAACGCGCGCCGGCGGCGGCCTCAAAGCACTGCTTGAGCAGCGGGTGCATGCGCTGGCCGAGCTCCGTCAACTGCGCCGCCGGCCGCTCGCGCCGGAACAGATCGCCGCCGAGTTCCGCCTCGAGCTGCTTGATGGCCCGCGTCAGCGATGGCTGCGACACGTTGCACTCGTCGGCCGCGCGCGTGAAGTTGAGAACCCGCGCGACTGCGAGAAAATAGCGCACCTGATGCATTTCCATGATCGTGCTCCCCGCCAGGATCGTGCGGCCAATCTATCAATAACCCCCCTGTAGCAACATCAGAAATCGCCATAGCGCCAGCCTATCGTTTTGGAAGCTAAAGGGCATTTCCGCAAATTGTACAGGCGGTGCAGGTTGGGAGGCGAGGAACGACAGCTCGCATCGAAAGGCTCGGTCATGAATATCCCTTTGAAATCGCAGACCACTGCTGCCTCGCGGCCGCTCGCCGGCAAGGTTTCGCTTGTCACAGGGTCTACCAGTGGCATCGGGCTCGGCATCGCGCGAGCGCTTGCCGCGGCTGGCTCGGACGTGGTGCTAAATGGCTTCGGGCTCGCGGCGGAGATTGACAAGACGAAAGAACGGATTTCGACAGATTTCGACGTCAAGGCTGGCTATTCGCCGGCCGACATGACCAAGCCGGAAGCGATCGCCGAGATGATTGCGGCCACGCTTGCGGAGCACGGCAGGCTCGATGTGCTCGTCAACAACGCTGGCATCCAATATATCGCTCCGCTCGATCAGTTTCCGATCGAGAAATGGGACCAGATCCTGTCGATCAACC
>VAZV01000193.1 GCA_005884765.1 Alphaproteobacteria bacterium | reverse complement strand
TTCCCGCCACATTTCTTCCGATTCAGCCGGTCGGTATCTCGACCGAGCACATCGACTTTCCGGGCACCCTGACATTGTCGAGCGAAGCCGCGCTCAAGGAGTGGATGGCGCTTGGCATCAGTGTCGCTCGCGCCGGCGTCAAAAAGCTTGTCATCGTCACCAGCCATGGCGGCAACAGCGCCGCGATGACGCTGGTCGCACAGGACTTGCGCGCCTATCACGGGCTTCTCACTGTGACCACGTCATGGTCGCGCTTCGGCGTGCCGCAGGGGTTATTTCCGGCGGAGGAAATCCGCCACGGCGTCCACGGCGGCGCGGTCGAAACATCGATCATGCTGGCGCGATACAAAGAGCATGTGCGCCTCGAGGCGATCGCCGATTTTCGGTCCGCGGCCATCGCGATGGAAAAGGATTATCGCTGGTTGTCCGCGTACCGCCCGGCGCCGTTTGCCTGGCAGGCGCAGGACCTCCACCCAAGCGGCGCGGCCGGAAATGCAACATTGGCCTCAGTGGAAAAAGGCGAGCGGCTGCTCGATCACGGCGCCCGCGCGTTCATCGAATTGCTTGAAGACGTCGATAAATTCGATGTGAAAGCGCTCTCGGCCGGTCCTCAGGAAATGAATTAGAGTTCAATTAACCAACTCCAATTGCTGGGTTAACTCCATTACGGAAGTTTCACCCAGCGCAGATCGAACCGCAATCGGCAAGCCTCCGTCCAATCGGGCATGCGGACCATCACGGGCCGCATTTCAGCCGGATGGAGTTCATCATGTCGATCAAGACCAAAGTTGCCGCGCTCGCACTTGCGGCCCTTGCCGTCACCGGCAGCATTGCCGCCACCACTACGCAAGCACAAGCCAAGCCTGTCGGCTGGGGCTGGGGCGTCGGAGCCGGTCTTGTCGGCGCCGCCATTGTCGGCAGCGCGATCGCTGCGAGCGATCCTTATCCCTATAACGGCTATCGCCGCTGCGGCTGGGTTCGCCAATTCGATGTTTACGGGAATTATATCGGTCGCGTGAACACCTGCTACTGATCGACGTCGTCCGATATCTGACACGTTTTCTTCGCGCCCGTTCGTTTCATTGGAAAATGCTTCGTGGATCCTGCGTCCGACACGGGCGCCTCATCCACTCCCGTGTCGTACACGACCCGCCCGGCCGTCCCCCCGGGCGGGTCAACTTTTTGATCCGCACCGGAAGACGGTCGTCTGGATTAGCCCGGGATAAACATCCGCAGCGCCGCCAGACCCATCACAGCCGTCGTTATCCAGCCAAGGATCATGACCGGCCTGCTGGAAGTGAACGTGCCCATCACGGATTTCTTGGAGGCGATCACGGTAATCACGACCAGTAAGGGGACTGCTACAACACCGTTGATCACCGCGCTCCAGAACAGCGCCTTCATCGGACTGATCGGCGAATACTGGATAACTAATGCGGCAAGCACGCTGACCGCGATCACGCCATAGAAGCCGCGCGCATCCGCGGCTCTCCGCTCCAGGCCCGATTTCCAGCCGATGGCCTCGGCAAAGGCATAGGCGGCCGAGCCTGCAAGCACCGGCACCCCGATCAGACCGACGCCGAGGATACCCAGCGCAAACAGGATAAAGGCAAAATCGCCCGCCAGCGGCCGCAGCGCGGCGGCTGCCTGGGCCGCGGTCTCAATGTCAGTGATACCAGCCACGTGGAGCGTGAGGGCGGTGGCCAGCATGATGAAATAGGCCGTCAGATTGGAATAGAGCATTCCGCTCCAGGTGTCCCACTGGATGCGCCTCAATTCGGCGCGGGCCGCCGCGGGATCCAGCACGAGCGGCAATGCACCCCGTTTGGCAAGCATGTCCTCGACTTCCTCGGAGGCCTGCCAGAAGAACAGATACGGGCTGATCGTCGTTCCGAACACGCCGACGACGACGGCGGCGGCGCTGGAATCCAGCGTCAGCTTCGGCCACACCGTTCGCAACGCCACCTCGCTCCAGGGCACATCGACGGTGAACAGCACGGCGGCATAGGCCAGCAGCGAAAGCGTCAGCCACTTCAGGAAAAACACATAGCGGTGATACGGCACGAAGACCTGAAGCAGCAGCGTTCCAATAACAAGAATCGCCGTCATCAGGTGACGATCGACACCGCTGACGAGCTCGGCGACCTCCCCCATGGCCGCGACGTCGGCGGCGATGTTCAGCGTATTGGCGATCAGGCGCGCACATCGCCTGGATTGCGGCCATCAATGGATAGGCCAACGGCATCGTCCAGAGCATGTTCAGGCCAAACTGCGCCCCGGCCTGCGAGTAGGTGGCAATGCCGCTTGGGTCGTCGTCAGCCACGCCGGTGATGAGGCCCGGCCCGATCCGCGCCAGCGGATGCTCCTTCAGGCGGCCCCAAAGGACATCAAGCGCGGTCACCCGATGAGGCTTCTCGTTGCCGTCCTCAAGCAGATGCACGGCGCATCACCCGGTCTCCGTCCCAGGGAATAAAAACCTTCGAAAATAGAAACCCTCAAAGGCCTGTCGGTTCATCGCAATACATCGATAACACAGGCGGACACCCGGCAAATTGCGGCTGATCAACAATTTCGAGCCAGGAACCGAACCTGCCCTCAGGCGTCAATCGTCTCCGGTGCCCGCGTTGTTCCGCTCTCTCGCGAATATCCGCGAATTGACATAGCATAGGGGGGTACCCTATATAGTTCGCCATGTCGCACACGATCCGGGAAAAGAAAAAACTGCTCGCTCGCGTTGGCCGCATTCGCGGCCAGGTCGAGGCGATCGAGCGTGCGCTGATGGAGGAGGCCGGCTGCGAGCGCATCATGCACATGATCGCGGGAGTGCGCGGCGGCGTCGCGGGCCTGATGGCGGAGGTGGTTGAAGACCACATCCGCACCCACCTTGTCGACCCTGAGAAAAATCCGGGCGCGCTGAACGCGGACGCGGCGGATCGACTGATCGAAGTGGTCCACACCTATCTGAAGTGAGGGACACCATGATCGATGACAACAACGGTGCAGCCGCGGTTTTTCATAACCACGTCTTCCTCGGAGAAGGCCACGAGCGGAGCGAGCGCAAGACCTGGGCGGTGATCTGGCTCTGCGGCATCATGATGGTCGCCGAAATCGTCGGCGGCCTGCTGTTCGGTTCGATCGCGCTGGTGGCGGATGGGCTGCATATGAGCACGCATGCCGGTGCGCTGCTATTGGCCGCGCTTGCCTACAGCTACGCGCGCAAGCATGCCCACAATCCGGCGTTCACCTTCGGCACCGGCAAGCTCGGCGATCTCGCCGGCTTCACCAGCGCCATCGTGCTCGCCATGATTGCGCTCTTGATCGGCTATGAAGCGGTCAGCCGCATTTTCGCGCCGGTGCCCATTCATTTTGCCGAGGCGATCCCGATCGCCTGTCTCGGTCTGGCGGTCAACGTCGCGAGTGCATGGTTGCTCAGCGGCGGCGAGCCTCATGACCATGATCATGGCCCGCATCATGGTCATGCGCATGACGGCCATCATCATGACGAGCACGAGCACGCCCATGGATCGGCCGCTCGTGACAACAACATGCGTGCAGCGGTGATCCATGTGATGGCGGATGCTGCGGTCTCGGTGCTGGTGATCGCAGGCCTGTTGCTGGCCCGCGGGTTTGGCTGGCTCTGGATGGACCCGCTCGCCGGCATCATCGGGGCTTGCGTCATTGCCAGCTGGTCCTACGCACTGATCCGCGACACCGCTGCGATCCTGCTCGATATGAATCCTGACAAGGGCATGGCCAACAGGCTGCGTGAGGAGGTCGAGGCCGATGGCGACACGCTCGCCGATCTGCATCTCTGGCGGCTCGGGCCGGGACATCTCGGCGCGATCGTTTCCGTCATCACCAGCAAAGGGCGCGACGCCGACTATTACCGAGCCAGGCTCGCCCGATTCAAATCGCTGTCACATCTCACTGTTGAGGTCGGCCACAGGCCCTGATTTGGGGCTTGCGGAGCCTTCGCCTCTTTGATCACGCGCTGCCGTGGGCACCTTGCGGCGTCGCGATTTGCACTGTTGCACAGCTGTCACAGAAGGGTGCCAACCAATCAATCGCGGCTTTTCCCATTGTTGCAATTGAGAATTATTCGCAATAGAGTTCCGCTTGTAATTCAATCCCTTGGAAGAATTGCTGGCTCTCCCGGTCCGATATTTGAACTGGAGCATGGGTGCCGGGCCGGGTGGTGAAATCGTTCGCTTCATTTCTTTGGTGGCAGCAGGCCGGCAAAATCTGATGATGAGAGAATCGCCGGAATGTTCGCGCGGGAAATGTCCATGAGCTACCACTGCCGACCCCTGACACGCGCGCTCGCCGGCGCAGGGCTTGGCATGATCGTGCTTGCGTGTCCCGCCGCGGCCGCCGACATGGCGCTGAAAGCGCCTGCCTACAAAGCCGTCTATGACTGGACCGGATTCTATGTCGGCGGCCATTTCGGTTACGGCGGCGGCAGTCTTGGCCCCGGCACCAATCCGCTCCCCGAACAGGGCGTGTTCTTCCCGCACAGCGTCACCGGTCTGATCGGCGGCTACCAGGCCGGCCACAACAGGCAGTTTTCAAACCATATCGTGCTCGGTGTCGAGGCGGATGCATCGTTCACAAGCCCGCTCGACGCGCCACGACTTGCGCCCGCGCCTTTCAACTCGACGATCGATTATGTCGGTACATTGCGCGGCCGCATCGGATATGCGCACGGAATCTGGATGCCCTATCTCACCGGGGGCTTCGCCTGGGGGCACACCCACATCAACATCAACGACGACCCCACAACCATCGCCTCAAGGATCGGCGACTATCAAACCGGCTGGACCGCGGGCGCCGGCGTCGAATTCGCCGTCAGCGGCAACTGGAGTGCCAAGGTCGAATATGAGTATGTCGATCTGTCGCGGCGCATGTACGACCTCAGCGACTTTGGTCTGCCCGCCGTCAACGTCGATCCCCGCATTCATCTCGTCAAATTCGGCATGAACTATCGGCTCGGCGATACGCCCTGGGACGCGAGCGCCGCGGCCAATGCGAAACCCGCATTGCCGGAATCGGACGAATGGAACGTCCACGCGCAAACGACATTATTGCCGCAAACCTATCCCTCCTTCCGCTCGCCCTATGCCGGCACCGACAGCCTCCCCGGGCGCGGGCAGACGCAGGCGACCTGGACGACGACCGCGTTTCTCGGTGTGCGGCTCTGGCAGGGCGGGGAGTTTTATTTCGACCCGGAGCTCGCGCAAGGCTTTGGTCTCAACGGCACGATTGGATTGGCCGGCTTTCCAAACGGCGAGGCGCAGAAGGCCGGCGCCGAATATCCGAAGATCAGGCCGCAGCGCTACTACCTGAAACAGACGTTCGGGTTCGGCGGCGAGCAGGAAGACGTCGCCGACGGGCCCAACCAATTGCCGGGAAAGCGCGACATCGATCGCGTGACGCTGATCGTAGGGCGTTTTGCGGTCGGCGATTTCTTCGACAACAATTCCTACGCGCATGACTCTCGCGCCGACTTCATGAACTGGGCGATCTGGGCGTCGGGGGCTTTTGACTTTCCCGCCGATCTGCCGGGCTTTACGCGCGGCGCGGTGGTCGAGCTCAATCGCAAGGATTGGGCGGTGCGCGCCGGGCTGTTCGAGGTACCCGAGGCGCGCAACAGCGACGTGCTCGCGTTCAAGACCGGTGGCACCGTAGTGGAGTTGGAAGAACGCTACGCCGTCATGGATCACCCCGGCAAGTTGCGATTGGGCGCATTCGCCAATAGCGGCAATACTGGTAATTATCGCCAGGCGTTGGCGATCGAAGCCGCCGATCCCACGCTCGATATCAACGTCGTGATGGCGAGCATCCGACACGACAACCTCAAATACGGTTTCTACGTCAATGCCGAGCAAGAGATCGCCAAGGACGTCGGGCTGTTCGCGCGTGCCAGCTGGAACGACGGCCAGAACGAAATCCTGTCATTCAGCGATATCGATCGCAGCCTCTCGGGCGGCCTTTCCTTCAAGGGCAGCTATTGGGGACGATCGAGCGACACCATCGGCATCGGCGGTGCGATCAATGGACTTTCCGCCGCCCACCGCGATTTCCTCGCAGCGGGGGGTCTTGGCCTTCTAATCGGAGACGGCCAGCTCAACTATCGGCCCGAGCAGATTCTCGAGGCTTACTACGCCTATCAAGTCACCAAGAACTTTACCGTCACGGCCGATTATCAATTCGTTGCTAATCCCGCCTATAACGCCGACCGCGGACCGGTCTCGATCTTCTCCTGCCGTTTGCACGGCGAGTTCTAAGTATGACGCTTCAGGAAATCCTGACGCCGCGATTGGGGCAGGCGCTGCGGCCCAACATCTGGGACGCGGTGGCGCTGATCCTCGTCATCGGCGCCATGGTGCTGATCGTCTATGGCGGCGAAGAGACTACGCTTCCTCTATCGACACTCGACGTCACGCCGGTATCGCTCGATCCGGCCAATCTTCCGCACTACGCGTTGCGAACCACGATGCGGATGCTGCTCGCGATCGTCTGCTCGATCATCTTCACCTTCGTCTATGCGGCGCTCGCCGCCAAAAGCCGGCGCGCCGAGATGGTGCTGATCCCGTTGCTTGATATCCTGCAATCGGTGCCGATCCTGGGCTTTCTCACGTTCACCGTCGTCTTCTTCCTCAATCTGTTCCCCGGCAACGTGTTCGGCGCCGAGCTCGCCTGCGTGTTCGCTATCTTCACCAGCCAGGCCTGGAACATGACCTTCAGCATGTACCAGTCGATCCGAAACGTACCGAAGGATTTGGAGGAAGCCTCGCAAAGCTTTCATTTGAGCGGATGGCAGCGCTTCTGGCGGTTGGACGTGCCGTTCGCGATGCCGGGCCTGATCTGGAATACGATGATGTCGATGTCGGGCGGCTGGTTCTTCGTGGTGGCGTCGGAGGCAATCACCGTTGGCAGCACGACGGTTACCCTGCCCGGCATCGGCTCTTACGTCGCGCTTGCCATTGAAAAACAGAATCTGCGCGCGATCGGTTACGCCGTCCTGACAATGCTGCTCGTCATCATTGTCTACGACCAGTTGCTGTTCCGTCCGCTGGTGGCCTGGGCCGACAAATTCCGTTTCGAGCAGATTGCTTCGGGAGACGCGCCGGAATCATGGATGCTCGATCTGTTTCGGCGGACGCGGGCGTTGCGGTCCCTGACCTATCCATTCGCGGCCTTGACTAAAGCCGTCTCGAACCTGCAGGTCGCACTGCCGGCGTTCCCAAGGGTGCCGGCCGGAAAAGGCCCGCCATCACGCATCGCCGACGCGATCTGGCTGGCATTGATCGCCGTGAGCACCGGTTACGCGGGCTGGAGAGCCTACAGCTATCTCTCGGCGACACTCGGCCCAGGGGACGTTTTCAGCGCGCTCGGATACGGCTTCGTCACGCTTGCGCGCGTGATCGTGCTGGTTGCGCTGGCGACCCTCATCTGGGTGCCGGTCGGAGTGTGGGTCGGGCTGCGGCCAAAGTTCGCCGAGCGGATCCAGCCCCTGGCGCAGTTTCTGGCGGCGTTTCCCGCGAACCTCGCCTTTCCGGTGTTCGTGGTGATCATCGTTCGCTACGACCTGAACCCAAACATCTGGCTCAGTCCGCTGATGATCCTGGGAACGCAGTGGTACATCCTGTTCAATGTGATCGCGGGCGCCAGCGCCTTCCCGAGCGACCTTCGCGAGGCCGCGGGCAGCTTTCATCTCAAGGGATGGCGGTGGTGGATCAAGGTCATCCTGCCCGGCATCTTTCCGTATTACATCACCGGCGCGATCACCGCCTCGGGCGGTTCCTGGAATGCCTCGATCGTTGCCGAGGTCGCAAGCTGGGGCAACATCCATCTGACGGCAACTGGGCTCGGCGCCTATATAGCAAGGGCGACGGAAGCCGGTGACTTTCCACGCGTGGTCCTCGGCATCGCCGTAATGTGCATGCTGGTGACGCTTTTCAACCGGCTGCTGTGGCGGCCGCTCTACGCCTTTGGCGAGCGCCGGCTCCGCCTCGGCTGATCGGGAGGAATAGATGCTAGATCAACCCAGAGGGTCCAGCCTGGTCGACATGCGCAGCGTCTGCCGGTCCTTTTCGAAGGGCAGCGGCGAGGACCTGCTGGTGCTCGAAAAAGTCGATCTGACGATCCATTCGGGCGAAATCGTCGGCCTGCTCGGCCGCTCCGGATCGGGCAAGTCGACGCTGCTGCGCATTATTGCCGGACTGATCGCGCCGTCCTCGGGTGACGCCAGGTGCCGTGGCGAGACCATCATGGGTCCGCCCAACGGCGTCGCCATGGTGTTTCAGTCCTTTGCGCTGTTTCCCTGGTTGACGGTGCTGCAGAACGTCGAACTGGGGCTCGAGGCGCTCGGCATCGACGCCACCGAGCGCCGCAAGCGGGCGCTGGCGGCCATCGACCTGATCGGTCTTGACGGATTCGAGTCCGCCTATCCCAAGGAATTGTCGGGCGGCATGCGCCAGCGCGTCGGATTTGCCCGCGCCCTGGTGGTGCATCCGGATCTGCTGCTGATGGACGAGCCGTTCTCGGCGCTCGACGTGCTGACGGCGGAGACGCTGCGCACCGATCTGGTCGATCTCTGGATCGAGGGCCGGCTGCCGATCCGTTCGGTGCTGATGGTGACGCACAATATCGAGGAAGCGGTGTTGATGTGCGACCGCATCCTGGTGTTCTCGTCCAATCCCGGCCGCGTCGCCGCCGAGATCAAGGTCGAGCTCCCGCACCCGCGCCATCGTCTCGATCCGGCCTTCCGCCAGCTCGTCGACAGCATCTATGCTCGCATGGCACAGCGCGCGGAGCCGAAAACGCCGGCGGTCGAGGGGATCCATGGAACCGGAGTCGGCATGATCCTCCAGCATGTCTCATCCAACGTCCTCTCCGGCCTGATCGAGACGCTGGCGGCACCGCCCTATGATGGGCGCGCCGATCTGCCGGTCCTTGCCGGCCATCTGCAACTTGAGGCCGACGAGATCTTTCATTTCGGCGAATCCCTGCAATTGCTGCGATTCGCTCAGCTAAACGAAGGTGATCTCGTCCTCACGGAGGCGGGCCAGCGTTTTGCTCACCTCGAGACCGATGATCGCAAGAAGCTGTTCGCCGAGCATCTGATCAACTATGTGCCGGTCATGGGCCTGATCCGACGGGTGCTCGACGAGCGGCCGTCGCACACCGCGCCCGAAGCGCGCTTCCGCAACGAGCTTGAGGATTACATGTCGGAAGACCAGGCTGACGAGACGCTCAAGACCATCGTGTCATGGGGACGCTATGCGGAGCTGTTCGCCTATGACGAGCAATCGGAACTGTTCAGTTTGGAAAATCCGCATTAGTGGCAGGCGTTCTCGCTGGCGGCCATTCAGTCGCCGCTCTTGCTTGATGGCTTCGAGGACGAAGTGAGCGTCTTCAGCCGGCGCAAATCCTTTGAGGCTTCCGCGAGAAGCCAGTCACGAAATGTCGCAATCTTCGCCAGATTGGCGGTCGCCTTCGGGCAGACGATCCAGTAGGTCTTCGACAAGCGCAGCGATTCCGGGAAAGGCCGTACCAGCCGGCCGTTGATGAGATCCCAGGCCGCCAATGTCGTGCGCGCAAGGGCAACGCCCTGCCCGTTGATGGCAGCATCGATAACCATGCTCGCGCGGTTCAATACCGGGCCGTGGGTGACATCGGCATCATCAATGCCTACGCCGTGCAACCAGTTCGCCCAATCCGCTCGGCTATCCAGGTGGATCAGCGGGAACCTGAGGAGATCGGACACCTCGCCTAGCCGGCGGCGGCCCGACAGCAGTTTCGGACTGCATACCGCAAAGAGCTGTTCGGCGCAGAGTCTGGCGGTGTCAAGTCCGGGCCAATTGCCGTCGCCGTGACGTACCGCAAGATCGACCTCTTCGCGCGTGAAGTCGACGTGATGCAGCGTCGCGGAGACGCGCAGGTCGATGCCGGTATGTGCTTCGGCAAAGTAGCCGAGCCGGTGAACCAGCCACTTGGCGGCGAAATCCGGCGAGGTGCTGACGGTAAGAACGCCCGCGCTCTGCCGTTGCAGCAGCCGCTCAGTGCCGATGGCAATGCGGTCCAATGCATCGCGCACGACATTGAGATAGTCCCGGCCCGCTTCCGTAATGAGGAGGCGCTGGCGCTCGCGATTGAAGAGCTTCACGCCAAGCTCGGCTTCGAGCGCCTTGACCTGGTGGCTCACCGCGCCCTGCGTAACGCAAAGCTCTTCGGCCGCGCGCGTGAAGCTCTCATGCCGAGCCGCGGCCTCGAAGGCTTTCAGCGCATTCAACGACGGCAGGCGCGGACGCATCGCAAGCCTTCACCAATCAGCTCATGAGAAAAACTAGGGCAGGCCCGAGAAACGATGCTTTGCGAGCCGCGTCCAACCGGGCCTATCGCAATAGCAATTACTGCAAATCATGCGGTCGGGAGCCGTTCGATGTCAACGCTCTTCAATCTAACCGATTTGCGCCTTCGTATTCGATACCGGCCTCGGATCGATATTTATCAATCCAGCTCATGGCTGGAATGGACCGCGCTGTTGAACAAATGGCTGCGGTGGAGCGAACGCAGCCGGCAGCGCGCCGACCTGCGCGACCTAGACGAGCATCTGCTCAAGGATATCGGCGTTACGAGGCAACAGGCGCTGGACGAGGCCAACAGGCCTTTCTGGGATTGAATGACACACCAGAGGAGAAGCAAATGCCCGATCCGATTGTCTACGGCTTCCCGCGAAGCACCTATGTCAACATTGTCCGCCTGGTCCTGACGCACAGGGACGTGCCCTACGTCTTCCACGACCTTGAACCGGTGATGGGCAAGCCCGAACATCTGACGCTACATCCGTTCAATCGCGTCCCGGCCCTGAGGCACGGCGATTTCACCGTCTACGAGACCAGCGCCATTGTCTCGTATATCGACGAGGCGTTTGACGGACCGCGGCTGACACCGCAGGACGTTCGCGAACGGGCGCGCATGAACCAATGGGTAAGCGCGGTCAATTCCTACTACTATCCCTACATGATCTACCATGTGACCCATGAACGGCTGGTCTATCCGGAACTCGGCATTGCCTCTGATGAAAAGGTCGTGGCGCATGCGCTGCCCAAGGTCGAACTTGCGCTTGGCGTCATGGAGCGCGAACTGTCGCGGGGGCAGGACTATCTGCTTGGTCCGGAACTCACGCTTGCGGATTTCTTCATTCTGCCCAGCGCGTTTGCTTTCAGCCTGACCGAGGAAAGCAAGGCGATGTACCCCAAATATCCGGCATTTTGCGCCTGGCGGGAGCGAATGGAGAATTTACCGACGACTCGAAAATTGCGTGCGGCACTGCCGGCTCGAAAGCCGATCGAGCACGCGCGCGAATGGGCGAATTCGCACCGCCCGAAATACTGACGGCAAGCATCGACTGATCGGAGAACTTGCCGAAAACCTCGAACATGACTAAATTGATTGATACGGGGATAAAGCAGGCTCCCCGTCAGACGGGGCTCCGTCCAAGTTCTGCGCACCACTCGACGTGTCGGGGGATTGCGCGTGGACGACAGCGGCCCAGGATTTTTTCACGTTTTTGAGCGGGTTCTGACGGCAGCGTTGGCTGCGTGCGTTCTCTCATGCGCCGGATCAACCGCGTTCGCGGAGACAGGGGCCATCATGATTGACATCGAGCGGATGACGCCGGGATCGCCGCCGGCTGGTTTCACCTTTGCGCGCACCGGCAAGGGCCCGGAGGGCCAATGGACTGTGGTCGAAGATCCGACGGCTTCAATGGGGCGCGCGATCGAGCAGAGCAATACTGACCGCACCGACTACCGCTTCCCCCTTGCCATCCATGACAGCCTGTCCGCCGCCAATGTCGACGTCGAATTGCGGTTCAAGGTGGTCGGCGGCAAGATTGATCAGGCCGGCGGCATCGCGGTGCGGCTCGCAGATGCCGACAATTACTATGTGGTGCGTGCCAACGCGCTGGAGGATAATGTCCGCTTCTATCGCGTCGTCAACGGCCGCCGCGAACAACTCGCCGGTGCCAATTTGCGGGTGACCGCTAACGAATGGCACGTGCTCGGGCTTCGCGCCGAAGGCGAGCGCGTCACCGTCTCCTATGACGGCAACACGCTGTTCAGCGTGATCGACACTACCTTTACACAAGCCGGCGGCGTTGCGCTCTGGACCAAGGCCGACAGCGTCACGCGCTTCGATCGGATCAGGATCATAGCACTGTCGCAAGGCAGGGACTGACATGCCAACATCGCCTCATCAGCGGACGATGACTGAGATCGCGACAGCGACCAATGCGGCAGCTTCTCCGATTTCGCTGCTCTACATGGCGCGCGGCCTGCGCGGATTCGGAGATGGCTTTGCCATCATCATTCTGCCGGCCTACATGACGGCGCTGGGCTACGATGCCATTGCCGTTGGGCTTGTTGCCACCGCGTCGCTTTTGGGAACGGCGCTGCTGACATTGATCGTCGGCTGGATCGCGCCGCGTCACGACTTGCGCGCGCTGATGCTCTCGGGCGCGGGCTTGATGGCGATAACAGGCCTCGCATTTCCGAATGTCGAGCATTTCGTGCTGATCGCGCTGGTGGCTTTCGTCGGCACCATCAATCCATCCGCGGGCGATCTCGGCGTCCTGGTTCCGCTGGAACACGCGGCGCTGGCGCGCGGGGCAAGGGACGATACCCGGACGCGGGTCTTTGCCCGCTACAGCCTGATCGGCGCGCTCTCGGCCGCGGCCGGCTCCCTTGCCGCGTCGTTACCCGATTTCCTTGTCTCGATGGGGAGCACCAGGCTCTCGGCGTTCCGTCTGATGTTCTACGGCTACGCCTCGCTCGGCGCCGCAAGTGCGGCGCTCTATCGTCAGGTTCCCCGCGCACGCGCCGAGGAGCAAGCCGCGCATGCCCCGCTTGGACCCTCGCGAAGCACCGTTTACAAGCTCGCCGCGCTCTTCAGCATTGACGCCTTTGCCGGCGGCTTCATCGCTCAATCGCTGTTGGTGCTCTGGCTGTTCGAACGCTTCGATCTGTCGCTGTCTGCCGCCGGCTTGTTCTTCTTCTGGTCAAGCACGCTGAGCGCGTTTTCCTATCCGGTCGCGGCATGGATCGCCAAGCGCGTCGGCCTTGTCAATACCATGGTGTTCACGCATATTCCCTCAAGCATATTCCTGATCCTGGCGGCCTTTGCGCCCAATCTCTATCTCGCGCTCGGTCTGTTGTTGCTGCGCGCAGCGCTGTCGCAGATGGACGTGCCGACGCGCACGTCCTACGTCATGGCTGTGGTCACGCCGGCAGAGCGGCCGGCGGCCGCCAGCGTCACCGCGGTGCCCCGCAGTCTTGCATCGGCGATCAGCCCCGCGATATCAGGCGCGCTATTGATGACCGCCTTTTCCGGTCTCCCGCTCGTCGTCTGCGGAACGCTCAAGATCGCCTACGACCTCGCCTTGCTGTTTTCGTTCCGCCACATCAGGCCGCCTGAAGAGACGGGCTGATGCGCATCGAGCGCGAGCACCTGGTCCTTCGTTCAGTTCGCTGTCAGAACATCAGCGCGGCGCCTGAAGCGAACAACAGCACAAGCACGATTTTTCGGAACATTGCTTCATCAATTCTTCCGAAAAGCTTGAGGCCGAGCCAGGTTCCCGCGAAAACGCAAGGCAATCCCGTCGCGAAGAGCTTGAGCGTGTCGGCCGTGACGGTCCCGTTGGCGCCGAGCCAAAACCCGCTCATCAGGAAGATCGCAACCGCGACCGGCTGGAAAACCGCGCGCTGAACATCCTTGGGCCAGCCGCGCAATCCACACCAGATCGTCACGAGTATGCCCGCAAGGCCGGTGAGGCCGCCGAGAACGCCGTTGAAAAATCCCACGATCGCGTCGCCGGCCCTGCCGCCTGTTGTGACCGACTTCAGGGCCGGACGAAAGAACGCGTAGAGACTGTAGACCATGAGCAGGATTCCGACCGCGATCCGCACGTGGCGGGGATCCGACCAGGTCAGCAATGTCACGCCGGCGGGAACGCCAAACGCCGCCCCAGCCACGAAGGGCCAGAGCTTGCGCCAGTCCAGTGCGCGCCGCAGTTTCCACACCGAGTAGCCTTGCACCAGGAGGCCGAAGGCTATGATCAGCGCCGCACTCTGCGTTGGCGTGAGAATGTAAAGCCAGAGCGATGCCGCGACCAAGCCGAACGCAAATCCCGACAGGCCGGCGATGAAAGCGCCAGCAAAAGTCGCAAAGAGAAAGAGAGGAAGTTCAAGGGTCATCCCATCCATATGCTCGCTCCACAGAAAAGCGAGCAGCGCTTGCATGGGGTTAACCACTTGACGGGGAGACTGCGACGTCCCCGTCAGTGACCCTAAGGCCGAATGGCCAGAACCGCAATCGGCTTCGGGGGGAGAACTTACCCCGCGGGCTGGAACGAACCCGCACGCGCCATCGCCCATGCGTCGCGGAAGCGCAAATCGTCGGTGCCGTCGACCAGTTCGCCCGGACGAAGCGCCGGATAGAGCTGCGCGAAAGTACGGACCTCGGTACTGGATGAGCGCTTCGAGAAATGGATCGGTCGCAGTTGTTGCGGATGGTCGAGACCCGCGGCGGCAAGCAATTCGGCTAGCGCATGCAGCGTGGCGTGGTGATAATTATAGACCCGATCGATCTTGTGCGGCACGTACAGGGCGCGAGCGCGGCTCGGATCCTGGGTGGTGACGCCAGTCGGGCAGCGGTCGGTATGGCACGAGAGCGACTGGATGCAGCCCAGCGAGAACATGAAGCCGCGCGCCGAATTGCACCAGTCGGCGCCGATCGCCATCGCACGCGCCATATCGAAGGCAGTGGCGATCTTTCCGGCAGCGCCAATCTTGATGCGGTCGCGCGCGTTGATGCCGACCAGCGCGTTATGGACGAAATTGACGCCCTCGCGCATCGGCATGCCCAGATGGTCCATGAATTCCAGCGGCGCGGCACCGGTGCCGCCTTCATTGCCGTCGACCACGATGAAGTCGGGATAAATCCCGCTCTCGACCATCGCCTTGCAGATCGCCAGGAATTCCCAGCGGTGGCCGATGCACATCTTGAATCCGGCGGGCTTGCCGCCGGAAAGTTTTCGCATATTGCCGACAAAGGCCATCATCTCCAGCGGCGTCGAAAACGCCCGATGCGTGGCCGGCGAGATGCAGTCCTCGCCCATTGGGACGCCCCTGATCTTGGAAATCTCTTCCGAAACCTTGGCCGCCGGCAGCACTCCGCCATGCCCGGGCTTGGCGCCCTGGCTGATCTTGAGCTCCACCATCTTGATCTGACCGTCGGTTGCGATGCGCGCGAATTCGTCCGGATTGAAGCTGCCGTCGCGGTTGCGGCAACCGAAATAGCCGGAGCCGACCTCCCAGATGATGTCGCCGCCATTCTCGCGGTGATAGGGGCTGACGCCGCCCTCGCCGGTATCGTGCGCGAAGCCGCCTTTTTTCGCCCCCGCATTGAGCGCGCGTACCGCGTTGGGGCTGAGCGCGCCAAAGCTCATCGCCGAAATGTTGAACACCGAGGCCGAATACGGCTTGCTGCAATCGGGGCCGCCGACGGTGATGCGGAATTTCTCGCCGCCGGCGTGAACCTTCGGCGCTACCGAATGGTGCATCCATTCATAGCCGTCGTGATAGACGTCCTCCTGGGTGCCGAACGGCCGCTTATCGAGCACCATCTTGGCGCGCTGATAGACCAACGCCCGGGTGTCGCGGGAAAACGGCATGCCGTCCTTTTCGCTCTCGAAGAAATACTGCCGCATTTCGGGGCGGATCTCTTCGAGCAGGAAGCGCATGTGTGCCGAGATCGGATAGTTGCGCAACACCGCATGGCTCTTTTGCGTGAGGTCGCGGATGCCGAGCAATGTGAGGGCGCCGAAGATGATCATCGGGATCAGAACGATATCGAACACTTTGTGGTCGACGATCCCGATACCCAGTAGCAACGCCGTGACGACGGCACAAATCGTGAGAACGATGAAGCGCGGCGAGAATGGAAGCAGTATCGTTTCCATGGAACCCCTCAGGCGAATTCTGTTGTCGTTATTTTTGTTGGGTGCAGTTTATTCCGACCGTCAGAACAATGCTTTACACGATATCTCGCGATGAGGTCATCGATATGACAAAGCATCAGCTACAAAGCTAGCGGATCATCCATTCGAGAAGCAATCCGTCAGTGGCCGGGGATGCCGGCGCCATGCGCGCTTTTGCAGTGCAACCTAATCTGGCTGGAACTTGCATGGCTCAGTGCGCGTGCGGCCGCAGCTCGTCGGGGATTCCGCCTTGTTCCAGGCCGCTCTGCGCCAGCCACGCATCGGTACTTTTGACGGCGCGCTCGATATGATCGGCGGTGCGCGAGAAATCGTAGGGCGATCCCACCAGCGGGCATAGCGGCGGCACCACATAATACTCGATCGCGGGATCGAGGCTTTCCAGTTCGCTCACCAATTGCCGCGCGATCAATAGCGTCAATGCATGCAGGGCATTGGCGACCGCACCGATGGGGGGCGTCTGCGTCGCGCAGGCATGACCGGTCGGCAGGATGATCAGGCGCGTCGCGCCTTGCCTGACCGCGATCCGGATCGGCGTGTTGCTGGAGACCGCGCCATCGGAGAGGTAATGACCCGCATAATGGACCGGCGAAAAGGCGCCGGGGATCGCCGTGGAAGCAACGACCGCCTCGGCGACCGACCCCTTCGACAGCACCACACTGTCGCCTGAGATGATGTCGGTCGCGACAATGTGTACCGGGAGCCTGGCATCCTCCAGATTGCGATATGGGATGTGATCGTCGATCAATTTGCGGATGCCGTCATGGGGAATGAGGAAATCGCGACGCCAGAGGAACCCGAGCAGCGTCCGCCAGGTGATCGGGAACACGTCGTGCCGCCGCAAGCCGCGCCAGATGTGTTCGAGCTCAAGGATCCCCTTGAGCGTGGGACTACCCGCATAGTAGGCGCCATTTATTGCGCCGACGCTTGAGCCGACCACGATGTCGGCCGTGATGCCGTGCTTGGCCAGCGAATGCATCATGCCAATCTGAATGGCGCCGAAGCTGCCACCGCCGGCGAAGACGAACGCCGTTTTTGTGGGTCCGGTCTTCTCGGATACGAACAAGGCTGGCGTTGCTCCCTCAATCGGCGCGTCGGCTATGGTCCGCGCGACGGTCGGAGAGTTATAGCAGTGGGGAAGCGGGGTAGGCCACCACCACGACCGTCTTCCCGAGGCGCGCGGAGCGCGAGCCCGGAATGACGGCGGGACTTAGCGCTCGACGAACGCCTTCTCGATCACAAAGTGCCCCGGCTCGGTGTGGCTGCCCTCGACAAAGCTGCGCGCCTCGAACATCTGGCGCAACTCTTCCAGCATCGCCGGGCTGCCGCACATCATGATGCGGTCTGTTGCGAGATCGAGCGGCGGCAGGCCGATATCGCCGAACAATTGCCCGGAGGTGATCAGGTCGGTGATGCGGCCGCGGTTGCGGAACGGCTCGCGCGTGACGGTCGGATAGTACACGAGCTTCTCGGACAGCAGCGGCCCGAACAATTCGTCATCGCGCAGCTTCGCCACCAGCTCTTCGCCATAGGCCAGTTCGGACACCTGGCGGCAGCCGTGAACCAGAACGATGGTTTCGAAGCGTTCATAGACGTCCGGATCCTTGATCAGGCTCGCGAACGGCGCCAACCCTGTGCCGGTCGAGAGCAACAACAGCCGCTTTCCTGGAATGAGGTTGTCGGAAATCAGCGTGCCGGTCGCCTTGCGCCCGACCAGGATGGTGTCGCCCTCCTTGATCTTCTGGAGCTTCGATGTCAGCGGACCGTCGGCGACCTTGATCGAGAAGAATTCGAGTTGTTCTTCGTGATTGGCGCTCGCCATGCTGTAGGCACGCAGCAGCGGACGGCCGTCCACCTCGAGCCCGATCATCGCGAATTGACCGTTTTGGAAACGAAACCCGGAATCTCGGGTGGCGGTGAAGCTGAATAGCGTATCGGTCCAGTGCCGGACAGAAAGAACTTTCTCTCTATAGAACGCGCTCATTGGTTTCGTTTTTCCGATTGACCTGATGTTGGAAAGAGTGGGTTGTTCGGCTTCAAATGAAGCAAAAACGCCTGATATGGCTGGCGATTTCCAGGGTTCATCTACGTGAATTTCAGAGATAATCAACCCGCATTGACGCGCAATTGAGCGCCGCGGAATGGTCCTCGGTTAATCTCTGCAAATCGTTCGATGCGAATTCGTTAAGAGAAAATAGAGCAAGCAATATACTTGCCGAGATCCTCATCGATCTGCCGATTAATTACCGACTGATGTGAGCAAGCAAGCGATGCCGAACAGCCAGCGGATATTCGTCGATGCCGTCAAGCGCTATTGCGCGCGGCACGAGATCGCGGTCGAGGTCAGATCGCAGGGCTGGCTGATCGTCATGCAGCGCGGCTCGAAGCGGCATTTCGCACTTGGCTACGATGTCGGATTGAACAGCGCAATCGCCCACCGGATCGCAAACGACAAAGGTGCGACCGCCGAGGTCCTGGGGCTCGCCGGCATTGCCTGCGTTCCGCACACGGTGTTCTTGAACCCGAAGCTTGGCGAGCACATTGCGCCATCGGGATCGTGGGTGGCCATGCTCGCTCTTCTCGGGCAACATCCCGAAGGCATCGTGGTCAAACCAAACGAGGGCACGTCGGGCAGATCCGTCTTTCGGGTGTCGAGCAGGTTGGGGCTCGAACGCGCCGTGCAAGAGATTTTTTCTTCCAACCTTACGCTCGCCATTTCGCCTTACGTCGAGATCGAGGACGAGGTCCGGGTGATCCTGGTCGATGAGCTTCCCGTCGTCGTCTACAGCAAGGACCGCTCTCACCTGAACTGGCGCCACAACCTCGATGCTGGCGCGCGACCGGTCCTGCTGGAGCAGGGCGAAGCGCGCGAGGCCTGCGTCGCGCTCGCAGTGAGGGCCGCGAGAGCTATCGGGATTCGCTTCGCATCGTTCGACGCTGTCCGTGTCGACGGCGACTACAGGATTCTCGAAATCAATTCAGGCGTGATGATGGAAACGCTCGGAAAGATCCACCCCGAACTGGTTGACGCGGCCTATAGCGCTGCGTTGGACAAAGTGTTTGGAGTGTAGCGCGTAGGTGGGCAAAGCGACTTGTCCACCGTAGCTTCAACGAGCGAAGGTGGAAGCGTGCCCACCAATTTGGCTGTTCGCGAGAACGGTGGGCACGGCGCAAACGCGCCTTTGCCCACCCTGCATTCCCCGATTAGTTATTCGCGCCCGGCGAATCGTCGAGCACGTGGAAGGCCTCCTCGAGCTGCGGCGAGATCGCGACGTTGAGCCGCTCGCCGGTCGGCAGGCGCGAGACGAACCACTTGTTGTAGAGCGGGATCAGGTCGTGGTTGGAGCCGAGCTTGCGGAACGCGCGCTCCACGACCGCATTTAGCTGGGGCTCGCCTTTGCGGAACATGATGCCGTAGGGATCGTAGGACAGATAGTCGCCGGTGACGCGAAACTTGTCCTGCGACTTGTGCCGCGCGATCAGGCCATACAGCAGGATGTCGTCGGTCGCGAACGTGTCGGCCTTGCCGTCCACCAGCATTTGATAGGATTGCTCGTGATCGGCCGCCGTGACGATATTCAGGCCGAGTGAGAACTTCTTGTCGACACTGTGCATGGCCTGCTCGTTGGTGGTGCCCTTTGTCACCACGACCGTCTTGCCCTTCAGGTCGGTCACGGCCGCGACGCTCGAAGCTTTCGGCACCATCAGCTTGGTGCCGGCCACAAACATCAGCGGCGAGAACGCCACCTGCTTGGCGCGCTCGGCATTGGCCGTGGTCGATCCGCATTCCAGGTCGATCTTGTTTTGCACCACCGCCGGAATGCGATCGTCCGAGGTGACCTTGACGTAGGCGATCTTCAAATTGGGATCGTCGACCTCGACGCCGATTTCATCGACCACCGCCTCGCAGAGCTCGAGGCTGTAGCCGATCGGCCGGTTGGCCTGATCGAGAAACGAAAACGGCGGCGAACTCTCGCGGTAGCCGAGACGCACGACATGGGTGTTCTTGATGTTGGCGAGCGTAGGGCTAAGCCCCTCGCTGCCGCCGGTCTGGGCCGATGCAGCTGTTGCCAGCAGACAAGCTGCCAGCGATAGCCCGCCGGCCAATAGCGATCTTAGGGGATGACCCATGGATTACCCCCGTCAATGGCCGGCCAATACAGCATCACCGGGGACGGCGTCACCGGGAACGGCGTCATCGGGCCCGAATCCATGCTCGGCCTTCAGCTCGCCCTCCCATTTCGCCACCACGGAGGTAGCCAGCGAGTTGCCGATCACGTTGGTGGCGCTGCGGCCCATGTCGAGGAACGTATCGATACCCATGATCATCAACAGACCCGCCTCCGGAATGCCGAACTGGCTCAAGGTCGAGGCGATCACCACCAGCGAGGCGCGCGGCACGCCGGCCACGCCCTTCGAGGTGATCATCAAGGTCGCCAGCATCGCAAGCTGCGTGCCGAGCGACATCTCGATGTGATAGGTCTGCGCGATGAAGATGCTCGCAAACGTACAGTACATCATCGTGCCGTCGAGATTGAAGGAATAGCCGAGCGGCAGGACGAAGGCCGAAATCCGCGACGAGGCACCGAAGCGGTTGAGACCCTCGAGCGTCTTGGGATAGGCGGCTTCCGAAGATGCCGTCGAGAACGCGATCATCAGGGGTTCGCGGATAAGGCGCAGCAGATGGCTGTATCTCGGCCCGATCACGATGAAGCCGACGATGACCAGGATGCCCCACAACAGCACCAGCGAGAGATAGAAGCCGCCCATGAAGACGATGAGCTTCCACAGCACGAGCAGGCCGTTTTTCGCCACCGTCGCCGTAATAGCAGCCCACACCGCGAGCGGCGCAAACAGCATCACATAGCCGGTGACCTTGAGCATGATGTGGGCGAGATCGTCGATCATCGACATAATCGGCTTCGCCCGCTCCGGCATCGCGCCAAGCGCCACCGCGAAGAACACCGCAAACACCACGATCTGCAGGATTTCATTCTGCGCCATGGCATCCGCGATCGAGGTCGGGATCAAATGGGTCAGGAATTTCTCGATCGAGAACGCCGACACCGGCAGCCCCGTCGATTGCGCCTTGTCGGGCAGCGTGCCCGGGAAGTTGGCGCCGGGCTGCAGCAGATTGACCATCACGAGGCCGAGCAGCAGCGAGACAAAGGAGGCGCTGACGAACCAGCCCATGGTCTTGGCAAAAATCCGCCCCAGCTTGGCGCCACTGCCCATATGCGCAATGCCGCCGACCAGCGTGGCGAACACCAGCGGCGCGATGATCATCTTGATCAGGCGCAGGAACAGCATCGCGATCAGGTTCACGTCTGCGGCGATATCCGCTCGGATGTCGGGCAGATAATTGTAGATCAATGTCCCCATCACGATGCCAAGTGCCATCGCAATCAGGATAAACTGCGTAAACCTGTTCGACATTTGCTGACCCCCGTAAGTCCTGTGAGTCCGAGTTTGGCAGATTTTATCGGCGACGCAACACGCTTCACCGCCGGCCGCGCCTCTTGCCACAATGTTCCCGTTGTAGAATGCACGCCGGCCCGTTAGCGTCGCATGCAACGCCCAAAGCATGCAGTTGCACGTTTGCTACGCGCCCTTGCATCAATAATCGCCAAAAAATCGACCAGGGAGGAAAGCCATGAACGCGAGCGTCAATCGTCAAATCCTGCTGGTGGAGAAGCCGGTCGGCAAGCTCGGCCACGAACATTTCAGGATGTCCGATGCCGCCATTCCGGAACCGAAGGATGGCGAAGCACTGGTTCGCGTGCACTATATTTCGCTCGATGCCGCCAACCGCGCCTGGATGCATGGTGCGACCTATCGCGCAGCGGTCGAGGCCAACTCGGTGATGGCCGGCGGCGGCATCGGCGAAGTGGTCGCATCGAAGGCAGACGGACTGAAAGCCGGCGATATCGTATTCGGCGATACCGGCTGGCAGGATTATGCGGCGATACCGGCAAAGCATCTCACCAGGATGCCGAAGCTGGAGCCGATGACGCATCTGCTCAGCGTATTCGGCATTGCCGGGCTCACCGCCTATTTCGGATTGCTCGATGTTGCCAAGCCGAAACCAGGCGAGACCGTCGCGGTCTCGGCCGCGGCGGGTTCGGTCGGCTCGATCGTCGGCCAGATCGCCAGGATCAAGGGATGCCGCGTCGTCGGCATCGCCGGAGGCAAGGACAAGTGCGACTGGCTAACGTCCGAACTCGGCTTCGACGCCGCGGTCGATTACAAGGACGGCGCGGTATTCAAGGCGCTGCGCGCCGCGGCACCTAAAGGCATCGACGTCTATTTCGATAATGTCGGCGGCGACATCCTTGAGGCCTGCCTGCCGCTGATGAACAACCGCGGCCGCATCTCATGTTGCGGTGCGATCTCGCAATATGATGGCGCACCACAGGCAACCGGTCCGCGCGGCGTGCCCGGCCTGATCGTGGTGAAGCGTCTCATCATGCAGGGCTTTATTGTGATGGATTTCATGGACCAGCGCGACAAAGCATTAAGCGACCTGCAATCCTGGGTCAGTTCCGGCAAACTGAAAGTGCAGGAAGACATCATCAACGGCCTTGAAAATACGCCGAAGGCGCTGATCGGACTGCTGGCCGGCGAGAACCGTGGCAAGCGGATGATCAAGCTGTAACAACCCCGTCAGGATTGCTGTCATCTACAATTGGCTTGCAGTGGCAGATAAAAGCGGAAAATGATGCCGCTCGCGTGGTTTTTTTCTGCTAGCTTTTCAAGATCTCACTTCGGTTGACGCGGCGGCTCAGCGACAACAAAAGGATTTGCTCAAATGACCAGCATCTCAAGAGGAGCGGCGGCGCTATGGCCACTGCTGGCGGCGGTGACATTCGCGGCAGGAACCTCGGCATTTTCGCAAGCCCCGACCGAGGCGCAGCGCGCGGCTATCAAGTCCGAGTGCCGCTCCGACTACATGGCGCATTGCTCGAGCATCCCGCCGGGTGGGGAGGCATCGCTGCAATGCCTGCAGAAAAACATGTCGAGCCTCGCGGCGGGCTGCCAGAGCGCGGTTCGCGCCGTCGAGGCGCCGGCAGCCGAATCCAAACCCGAATCGAAGCCGGAATCCGCTCCCGCCGCGGCGGAGGCAAAGCCGGCTGCAGAGCCTCCGGCGGCACCGGCCGCCAAGACGGCGGCAGGCTCGCCGGCCAAGCAGCCGAGCAGCGCCCAGATCGCCGCGATCCGCAGCGCCTGCCGCTCCGATTATCCAAAGGTCTGCGCGGGTGTTCCGACCGGCGGCGCTCCGGCACTGCAATGTCTCGAGAAGAACAAATCCAAGGTCTCGGCGAGCTGCCAGAAGGCGGTCGCTGCGGCAGGCGGTGGTGGGGCGCCCGCGGCGGGCGGCACTCCGGCAACGGCTGCGACTGCAAACCCGGACGCGGCGCCTGCGGCGGCCGCGCCTGCGGTGCTGGTGTTGCGGCCGATGCGGCCGCGCGAGGTGCTGTTTGTGATGCGCTCAGCCTGCGGCGGCGACGTCCGCGCGCTTTGTCCCGGTGTTGAACCGGGCGGCGGCCGCATTATCGAGTGCCTCGCGACGCAGGCTGCTTCGCTTTCACCCGCATGCCAAGGCGTGCTGGCCCCGTTCGCCGCGCGGTGATTGCATACCATTTGAAAATGATCCGTAGAACGTTGCCTGCTGGACGATCAACGAAAACCAAGAACGACGAAAACACTCCAAGAAAATAAAACAGGGAGATCAACATGCGCTCATTCCTGCTCGTTGCAGCCGCCGTCCTGGCGTTCGGCGCCACCATGACCTTCGAGACCACCGACGCCAATGCGGTGGTGTGCGCCCGTGGCGTCTATCGTGCCGGATGTGCCGGCTACCGCGGCGCGGTGGTCGTACGCCGTCCCTACGTCGCCCCCGTCGCCCGCTGCCGGTCGGTCCTGGTGAACGGCGTCTACGTACGGCGCTGCTACTGAGGTAGGCCGGTTCAAGGCGATATTTTTGCTAGCGCCGCGATCCGGCGATTGTTAGTGTGGCCCTAATTGCTCAGTATACTGTCGATTAGGGAGGGAGGTTGTGCGCATAGCCGTGCTCGGCGGAGGACCCGGCGGCCTCTACTTCGCCTATCTCTGGAAAAAGCGGCATCCCGACGCCCGTATCGATCTGTTCGAGCAGAACGCTGAAGGCGCCACCTTCGGCTTTGGCGTCGTGTTCTCCGCACAGGCACTGGAATTCCTGCGCGCCGACGACCCCGACACGGTCGATGCGATCACCCCAAGGATGGAGAGCTGGCAGAACATCACGCTCAATGAATATCCTGCAGCAGCGCGTGCGCGCGGTCGGCGTCGCGCCGCGATATGGCACGACGATCGCAACCGTCGACCAGCTAAAGGGCTATGATCTCGTCGTCGCCGCCGACGGCTTGAACTCGCTGGTCCGCCGCAGCTTCGAGCAAGAATTCGGCGCGTCGGTTTCCCATTCGACCAACAAGTTCGCCTGGTACGGCACGCCAAAGCGCTTCGAGACGCTATCGCAGACGTTTGTGAAAACCGAGATCGGTGCTTTCAACGCCCACCATTATCGCTATTCGCCCGGCATGAGCACGTTCCTGGTCGAGTGCGACGCCGCGACCTGGCAAGCCTACGGCTTCGAACACAAGACCATCGAGGCGTCGCAAGCGATCTGCGAGCAGGTGTTTGCCGAGAGCCTCGAGGGCCATCCGCTGGTGTCGAACAAATCGGTGTGGCGCAATTTCCCGTGGATATGGAATGAGAACTGGTCGCACGGAAATATGGTGCTGATCGGCGACGCCCTGCATTCGGCGCATTTCTCGATCGGATCGGGCACGCGGCTCGCGATCGAGGATGCGATCGCGCTGACTAGGGCACTGGAGGCGGAAGCCGATATCGCATCCAGCCTCGCCCGCTATCAGGCCGAGCGGAAGCCGATCGTGAAAAAGCTGGTGACGGCGGCGCGTACCAGCGCCGACTGGTACGAGCACTTCGCCGAGCACATGAAGCTTGACCTGATGGACTTCGCCTACAGCTATATCACCCGCTCGGGGCGGATCGACGATGCGCGATTGCGCGCAATGTCGCCTCTCTTCATGGCGCGCTATGAAGCCGCGAGGAGCAAA
The DNA here is from genome assembly GCA_005884765.1 of Alphaproteobacteria bacterium. GTDB lineage: Bacteria > Pseudomonadota > Alphaproteobacteria > Rhizobiales > Xanthobacteraceae > Bradyrhizobium. The sequence goes on along the minus strand of VAZV01000193.1, from coordinate 5,498 downwards.
GCATGACGCACGAAATCACCGACCTGGTGCCGAGAGATTGCGCGGGCGCCCGCGAGATCGGATTTGCGATCCCTGAGCGCTACAACGCCAGCCGCATCCTGTTCGACAACCTCGCCAAGGGCTTTGGCGACCGCCCTGCCCTCATTGGCCCGGCGGGAGCGCGAAGTTACAACGAGCTCTGCGCGGAAGCCTCGCGCTGGGGGCACGGCTTGCAGTCACTCGGCCTCAAGCGCGGCGATCGTGTGCTGCTGTTTTTGGACGACACGCCGGTCTATCCGGCGGCCTTCTTCGGCGCGGTCCGTGCCGGCTTCGTGCCGCTGTTGATCAACACACTGACGCCGCCGGACCTCTTGCAATTCTATCTCGCCGACAGCGGCGCATCCGTTGCCGTCGCGGACGCCGAGTTCACCTCGCGCTTCGATGCCGTCGCCTGCAAGGATACGCCTTTGCGCACGCTGATCGTGGTCAACGGCGCCGTGAAACAGCACGCCGCGCCCGACATCATTGCTGCCGAACCATGGCTGCAAACCTTCCGGGCCGAACTCGCGGAAGCCGACACAGATCGCAACGAGATGGCGTTCTGGATGTATTCATCGGGTTCGACCGGCAGGCCCAAGGGCATCGTTCATTTGCAGCACGACATGGCCTATAGCGAGGCGGCGTTCGCGCGCAGCGTGCTGCAATTGAAACCTGGCGACGTCTGCTTTTCGGTGCCGAAGATTTTCTTCGCCTACGGGTTTGGCAACGCGATCACCTTTCCGTTCGCGGTCGGCGCTGCCGCGCTGCTGCTGCCGGGTCAGCCCAAGCCGGCGGCGATTTTCGAGGCGATCGGAAAGTATCGCCCCTCAATATTCTTCGGATTGCCGACGCTTTATACCTCGTTGACCAAGGCCGAGGGCGCCGCCGCGGCCGATTTCTCCTCGCTGCGGATGGCGGTCTCGGCCGCCGAGGTGTTGTCGGCCGAAGTCTTCAATGGCTGGAAAGCCCTGACCGGGCTTGAGATCATCGAAGGGCTGGGTTCGACCGAGGTCCTGCACATCTACCTCTGCAATCGCCCCGACAAGAAGAAGCTCGGCGCCGCCGGCCTGCGCGTGCCCGGCTACGAGATCGCGCTGAAGGACAAGGACGGCCGCGAGGTCGGCGACAACGAAGAGGGAATCTTGTGGGTGCGCGGCGATTCCGCGACGCCGCTGTACTGGAACCGGCCCGACAAGTCGGCGGAAACCATCCGCGAGGGCGGCTGGATCTATACCGGCGACCGTTTCGTGCGCGATGCCGACGGCTTTCATTTCTTCCGCGGCCGCGCCGACGATCTCATCAAAATCTCCGGGCAATGGGTCTATCCGCTCGAGGTCGAGCTGTGCCTCGCCGAGCACCCCGAGGTGCGGGAATGCGCGGTTTATGCCGCCGAGTTGCCGGACCGCCGCATGACGCTAAAGGCCGTCGTCGTGATGAACAGCCGCGGCTTCGATGCGGATGATGCGACCAGGAAGCTGCAGGATTTCGTGAAGGCAAAATTGCTGCCCTACAAATATCCGCGCGAGGTGCGCTACGTCGACGAATTGCCGAAGACCGGCACCGGCAAGATCGATCGGCAGGCGTTGTTGCGGATGTGAGTCTCAGCATCGCCCCGCGAAAGACGCCGTAGGGTGGGCAAAGGCGCATTTGCGCCGTGCCCACCATCTATTCGGCACCGCTGTCTTGATTGGTGGGCACGCTTCGCTTTGCCCACCCTACGGCTTCGCTCCTCGCAATGACGAAGTCCCTATCCCGCCAAACCCGTCGCGCCATGGACGTGCCGTAGCTGCGACGCTCAGCTACGGAGCCAACCCCGTCCCGCCATAAAGCCACGCCAGATCGCGATAATAATCCTCCGACGTCTTGGCGCGCATGATCGCGTTGCGGAGGCGGGCGTGCTCGCCTGCGGGATGATAGATGTGCTCGCCGATGGCGCGGGATAGTAGCTGCACCTTCGCCGTGCGCGGAAAGCGTTGCGCGCGGTAGCGCTCGAGCGCGGCCGCATGATCATCCGAATATTGCGACAGCATGTGCGACAGGCACACGGCATCCTCCATTGCCTGGCAGGCGCCTTGGGCAAAATACTGCAGCATCGGGTGCGCGGCGTCACCGAGCAGCGCGACGCGGCCGTCGACCCAGCGCTCGACCGGATCGCGATCGCACAACACCCAGAGTCGCCAGTTCCTGCCGTGGCGGATGATGCTTTGGGCGCGCTCGTGGATATGGGTAAATCCCTGCATCACCTCTTGATCGGACACCGGCTGGCCTGCGACCGGCTCCGGCGCATCGTTGTGATAGGTGACGACGAGGTTGAACACCTTCCAGCCCGACAACGGATAATGCACGATGTGGCATTTCGGGCCGGCCCACAGCGTCGCCGCGTTCCAGCGGAGGTCCTCCGGCATCTGTTCGGTCGGGATCACCGAGCGGTATGTCGTGTGGCCGGACACGCGCGGCGGGCCGTCCGAGGTGACTGATTTGCGGACATTCGACCACAGCCCATCGGCGCCAATCAGAAGCGATCCGGTGACGCGCTCGCCGGAGGCGAGATGGGCGGTCACCGACGCGCCGTCCTGGTCGTAGCCCGTGACTTCGCTGGAGACGCGCAGTTCGATTGCAGCGTGGTCGCGGCATGCTTTCAGGAACACGCCATGCAAATCGCCGCGGTGCACCACGGCATAGGGATTGCCGAAGCGCGCACGAAACCCCTCGCGCAAATCGACATGGGTGATTTCTTCCGCCGTGAGCGCGTCCATCAGCCGGAGCTGATCGATATAGACCGCCATGCCGCGGGCGGCTTCGCCGACGCCGAGATAGTCGAACGCGTGGAACGCGTTGGGTCCGAGCTGGATCCCGGCGCCGATCTCGCCGAGCGCGGCCGCCTTTTCCAAGAGGATCGAACGAAAGCCCTTTTGGGCCAGGCCAAGTGCTGCGGCGAGGCCTCCGATGCCGCCGCCCGCGATCAGGACCGGCCGTGCACCCACCGACGCCATCAGCCCGACTTCCCGAGATGTTCGAGCGCGTCTTCGGCGCGCAGCGGCACCCGCGACGCCTCATTGTTGAGGTCGACCAATTGCACCAACAGCGCCATCAGGGTCTTGCGGTCGGCGGCCTTCAGCGGCCGCAGCATCCGCGCCTGCGCGCGGCCGACCGACGGCATGCTGTCGCGCAGCAGCACCGCGCCTGACCTCGTCAGATAGAGCAGTTTGATCCGCTTGTCGCCGCGCGAAGGCTTGCGCTCGATATATCCCTTCGCTTCCAGCCGCTCGATCACATTGCCCAAGGTCGAGCGGTCGAACGCAATCACGGCCGAGAGTCTGGTGGCGTCGATGCCGGGATGGGTGTGAATCGCGACCAATGCCGCGAATTGCACCGGCGTCAGATCACAGGCCTTGCATTCCTCGATGAAGATCGACACCGCGATCTGCTGCATCCGCCGGAACAGGTAGCCTGGCGCGGTGTAGACCGCGTCCATGGTAATGGGCGGCTGTCTACTCGGCATCGGGTTGCTTGTCCGGTGCGGCGTCGGCGAACGCCTTGATGGTTTTCGCCGCCGCCTCGGCCTTCAGGAGCCGCGGAAAGGCCGAGACGTCGACGCCAAAGCGCCGCGCATTTGCGAGTTGCGGGACGAGACAGAGGTCGGCGATGGTAGGCTGAGCGCCAAAGCAGAACGGCCCGGCCTCGCCCGCGATCAGCTTTTCGCACGCCGAAAGGCCCTCGCGATTGGCCCAGGCTGCCCAAGCGGTCACCTGCTCCTCCGACAAGTTGAGTTCGCGCAGCCGTGCCAGCACTTTGGTATTTTGCACCGGGTGGATGTCGCAGGCGATCGCTTGCGCAAAGGCCCGAACCCTGGCGCGGCGCAGCGGATCCTTTGGCAACAGCGGCGGCTCGGGATGGGTCTCGTCCAGCCATTCGATGATGGCGAGCGACTGGGTGAGCACCCCTCCGCCATCGTCCTCCAGCGCCGGAACCAGCCCTTGCGGGTTGATGGCGAGATAGGCGGGCGCGCATTGTTCGCCCTTGCGAAGGTGGTGCGGAATGTGGTCGGCGCGCAAGCCCTTGAGATTCAGCGCAATCCTGACCCGGTATGACGCGCTGCTGCGGAAATAGCCGTGCAGCTTCATCGGAACCCTCCCTTGGTAGATCCCTTGCAAATTTATCGTTTGTTCCGGCTCTCGGATTGACGCTACCCATATTGTAAGTATGCTGTCAATCGGCCAACAAAAATGACGGGAGACCGCCCATGGAAGCCGTGGTGAAGACGCCGGAACGCGAGGCGTTCTACAGGAAGATCGACGGCGAGAATCTGTCCGCGCTGTGGAACGTGATGGGCGACCTGATCACGCCGGAGCCAAAGAGCGCCTGCCGGCCGCATCTGTGGAAGTTCGACGCCATCCGCGACTACATGACCGAGGCCGGCAAGCTGATCACCGCCAAGGAAGCCGAGCGGCGGGTCCTGGTATTGGAAAATCCCGGGCTGCGCGGGCAATCGAAAATCACGACGTCGCTGTTTGCCGGCGTGCAGATGGTGGTTCCCGGCGACATCGCGCCGGCGCACCGGCACAGCCAGTCGGCGCTGCGTTTCATCCTCGAGGGCAAGGGCGCCTATACCGCCGTCGATGGCGAGCGCACCGCGATGGCGCCCGGCGATTTCGTCATCACGCCATCGATGACCTGGCACGACCATTCCAACGAGACGTCGGAGCCGATGTTCTGGCTCGACGGGCTCGACATTCCGATGGTGCAGTTCTTCGATGCATCCTTTGCCGAAGGATCGAACGAGGACCAGCAGAAGATCACGCGGCCGGCCGGCGACAGCTTTGCGCGCTACGGCCACAACCTGCTGCCGGTCGATGAGAGGCGCGCCTCGAAGACCTCGCCGATCTTCAATTATCCCTACAGCTACACCCGCGAGGCGCTGGAGCAGGCGAAAACGCGCAATGAGTGGGACGCCTGTCACGGATTGAAGCTGAAATTCTCCAACCCCGAGACCGGCGATTTCGCTATGCCTACGATAGGCACCTTCATCCAGCTTTTGCCGAAGGGCTTCAAGACAGCGCGCTATCGCTCGACGGATGCCACCGTGTTCGCGGCGATCGAAGGCCAGGGCCGCACCCGGATCGGCGAACAGACTTTCGAGTGGGGCCCGCGCGACCTGTTCGTGGTGCCGAGCTGGCAATGGGTCACGCACGAGGCGGAGGCCGACTCCGTGCTGTTCAGCTTCTCCGATCGCCCGGTGCAGCAGAAGCTCGATCTGTTCCGCGAAGACCGCGGGAATGCTTAGCTCGACCTCGCGCCCAGCGCGGGAGTCGTAGATTCCATGGGGCGGTGAGCGTGGCCTTTCCGATAGGTTTGGGTTTCCACACTCGAACCATCGGAGAGTCAGATGCAAGCATCGACCGCAGACACGCCCACCGCCGGCCATTGTGGCACAATTTTCGTTGCAATCGAACTGAGTCAGAAGAGCTGGCTGGTGACGC
>VAZV01000090.1 GCA_005884765.1 Alphaproteobacteria bacterium | reverse complement strand
TTCGTAAACACGCGGTCGAGCGATCTCGGACTTGAGCTGCATTTCTCCCAGAGGGCGCCGCACAGGCATCCCGTCCATCGAAGCCCAGTATCCGTAATCCGATGTGTTCCAGTAGCCGTGAAACGGCTCGCGTACGGCCTGGATGCGCGTCAACCACTTGACTGAAGACATTCCATAGTATCCGGGCACAACTGCTCGCACCGGAAATCCGTGATCGCTCGGAAGATCACGACCGTTCATCTGGTAGGCGATCAGGACTTCCGGCCGGATTGCTTTGGCTCGGGGCAGGCTCCAGGCATACGATATCGGTTCGGGAGGCACGGGCTCCTCCTTCGGTGTTCCGCGATCCGCTCCTTCGAGCACAATTTCGCAGGCATCGTTTTGCAAGCCGGCACGCTCAAGCAACACCCGTAGCGGTACGCCGGTCCATTCTGCATTGCTGACCGCACCAAGTTCCCACTGTGCTCCTTGCACCTGTGGGACCAGAAAGACCCGACTATTCCCTGCGCACTCCAAAGTCGCGACGCGAGTCTCGGACGGCATGCTTCACAACTCATCGTAGCTCAATGCCAAGGGACGTTTGACCGTGCCGTCGATCTTCAGTTGGTACGAGGCTCGATCCAGGGCTGGTGTCGGAAAATGACTGCGGATGTAGAATAGCCCGGTCGGAGTGAGATAGGAGTCGATCCGATCGAAGGGAGCCTCCAGATTTTTTGGCTCCTTTTGTCGGATGGTCAGACCCGCCGAAGAGAATTCACTCGTATTATCCACGTAATGGGTTCTTGAGCCGTCCATCTTCTCCTCCTATTTGCCGATCCGATGCGCCAAGATCTAATGCAACGCGCCCGGCGGGTGCGCCAGGAACAAGGTCAGGTAAATCGTCATGGCGATGCCGAGCAGCGCCAGGAACAAGGCCACGATCACGCCTTGCCTGGAGAGCGAGCGGTCCACGAGGTGATCGCGGTTCAACTTGCCCACCAGGCGCCCAAAGCGCTGCGCGGAAAAGAGGTTCACAGTTGCGCCGATCGCGATAAGCACGGCTCCAACCCAGAGTGAGAACTCGTGCGGATGAACGGCTTGGGCATGCTGCGACATTTGGGGCTCGTCCCCGAATATTCCAAATCGCGCGACCACAAACCCGAAACCCATCAACGCGATGCCTGTGCGAATCCATGCGAGAAACGTCCGCTCTTCCGCCAGATAGTCCCGCAGGTCGACCGCTGGCTTTGCTTTGATGGGCGTATCCATTTCTTCTTTCACAAGATCTTCGGATCGCGCAGCCTTCTGGTGTGCGATACTTGAGAGATAGCCGCCCACGCGGACTTGCCGATTAAATAAGACTTTATTCTTGAGTTGGCTGCGCTTGATTTGGGTGGTTGGAGAAACGCTTGATGCAGGCGGAGGCGACTCCGATCGGGCCGCCTCCTACCAAGAGCAGATGTCTCAATAGGTCGTTCGCGTCGGTTTGACTCCCCGCCCGCTATTTCCCGTCTACCCCAATCAACGGACATCGCCAGACCGGCCCGACCGGTCCGGTTCGTGCCATGCGCGGTCGTCGAAGACAGGGCGACAAGCCCTAATGAAATCTCATACATCAACGCCGATCCGGGTTCTCCTCGGCGGCGCATTTAGGATGGCGTGATTCCGCCCAGTCGCTCAACAAGATGCGCGCGCGAGGGTGCAGGGTCAAACCGATCGCACAGGCGACACCGCGCGGCGGGAGGCTGTTATCCCATCTGGAGCACGTCCACGGGGAAACTATCGGCGTTAATCTGGCCATTCACGTCGGTCCAAAAGCAATCCACCTGATCGCCCTTGATACCTTTGACGGTCATCAATGGTCCTCCTGAACGCAGCCGAACAAGATTGCCGCTCCGAAACGCAGGAGCGGCCTGGTTCTGTATGTTTGATGGAGCAGAGGCGGAAGAGGCCGGAGCCATTCCTACTGTTTTTGCGGAGACGCCATCGTGACCAACTATGGTTAAGCCTGGACCCGAAATCGTCTCTCGCGACGGGTCTCCGACCGGCGGATTTTGGACTGCGTCAAGTACTGGCGTGGGCACATAAGCACCGGCGGAGCCGTTGGGTGTCGCTGCCGCCGCTAAAACTGAATAGCGCCCACGGAGAATGCCCGTTCCATAGCGAATGCCCGTTCCGTAGCCGATGCCCGTTCCATTGCCAATCGCAGTCCCATAGCCAGTCCCCGTGGCATAGCCAACGGCACCTCGGGGAATGCCCGCCATGTGACCTCCGCCAATACCTCCGACGCGAGCTCCGCCGAAGCCACCCACGCGAACTCCGCCGAAACGGCCCACGTGACCTACGCCCCTGTGTCCTCCGCCTCCGCGTGCCACTGCATCAGTGGCTAGAAGGCTGCCGGCAAGCGCCGCACTTGCTAAGACCATCATCACTCGCCGTCTCATGACATTCTCCTTTGGAATGGACGGAGCCGTCCGCCACCGGGCCTTGTCAGACGCTGGCGCGCCCGAGGAAAACAGATGCCGACGTCGCGATGGACTAAAAATGGGAAAACGTATTGGTCGCCTCAACTAAATTCACGTTTATGAATTCAACATCTGCGTGACAGCTCGAATATTGCGTTTCATTGGCGAACAGTCCTTCGCGGAATTCCATGATGCTCACGGCGTAAGATGGTATGTCGTCATAGGTACGTACGAATTCTCTGCCGGCGCGCCCATCGCGAAATCTGGCCTCGCGTCATCGAGTGGTTGTGCGGCGCTCATCGGCAATCTTGATCAATGTCGCTAACGGAGCGCTCCATCCGCCGGGGGACCGGCCAGCGCCGCTGCCGTTCCCGTGAGTAAGCGCCGGGTCGCGATTACTGGGGCGGGATCGGCTGACGTTCGCTTTGGTGTGCCTTTCGGACTCAAGCCCGACATTACGGCACTTCCGAAAGTGCCGACAACGGAAGTAGTCGTTTGAAAAACAAGAGCGGAACTCGACACTCCTTGTGAGTCTTTTGCGTGTGCCACATAGTGATCGTATGACCGATTATGTGGAAACGAACCGACGAAACTGGGATGAGCGTGCAGCAATTCATGCTCGTGACATCACGGGCACCTATTTGCTTGACCGATTTCGTGCGGGGGAGGACGCGCTGCACGCGATTGAAGCGGCCGAACTTGGCGATATTTCCGGAAAACGGGTGCTGCATCTGCAATGCCATATCGGTCGGGATACATTGTGTCTGGCGCGGCGCGGTCCGGCCGTTACTGGACTCGATTTTTCTAGCGCGGCACTGAACGCTGCACGGCGTTTGTCCGAGGAGACTGGCCTGAAAGCAGATTTCGTCGAGGGGACCGTGTATCAAGCTCAGCTTCTAACGCCCGGCCCTTTCGATCTCGTCTTTACAACTTGGGGAACCATTTGCTGGCTGCCCGATTTAAAGAGTTGGGCAAACGTCGTCGCGTCAGTGCTGGCGCCAGGCGGGGAGCTCTATTTCGCAGACGGGCATCCCGGGTTTAGCGTGCTGGAAGAATGCGATGGAAGGCTTGTACCCACGTACGACTTTCAAACGCCCGCGGATCGGCCGCTGCAATTCGCAGATGAGACCACTTATACGGGCGACCCGACAGTCCTTTCACATCAATCGACACATGAGTGGATACACTCTCTATCAGCGGTTCTCGGCGCACTGATCGATGCCGGGCTCATGATTACGATGTTTCATGAACACGAAGTCCTACCTTGGCAGGGTCTGGGATGCTTACTGCCTACGGCCGACGGGCTGTGGCGCCTTCCCGATGGGATGCCCCGCATTCCTTTGTCTTATTCAGTAAGGGCGAAAAAGGTTCGAGCGAACAAAGAGGCCAGTGAGAGTCAGGTCTTGCATCGCTGAAAATCTAGAGTCGGCTTAACGCCCGATGTCTGCAATGGGTCATCGCGGCGGTTTGACTCCCGCCCGCAATTTCGCCAGACCGGCCCGACTGGTCCGGTTCGTGCCAGGCGCGGTCGTCAAAGACAGGGCGACAAGCCCTAATGAAATCTCATCACATCAACGCCGATCCGGGTTCTCCTCGGCGGCGCATTAGGATGGCGTGATTCCGCCTAGTCGCTCAACAAGATGCGCACGCGAGGGTGCGGGGTCAAACCGATCGGCGAAATATTGCGTTTCGTTGGCCACCAGTCCTTCGCGGAATTCCATGATGCTCACCGCGTAAGATGGTATGCCGTCATAGCTAAGTACGAATTCAGTGACCCAGAGATCGCCGCTGCCGATAATTCGCCGGACCGTAAAACGCTTCTTGTTTGGCTGAACGGTTCGGCTCTCCTGAATATTGTGTCGGCCGTGAATCCGCTCGCCCGATTGCGGATAATCAAGCACAGCATCCTCGCGGTAGATTTCATGTTCGATCTTGAAATCGCTCGCGTCCGAAGCATTCCAATGGCGCTCCAGCGCCACCCGCACGGTTCGATCATCCATCTCAATCTCCACCTACGCTCCCGGCTATAATTTCGGGACCACTGAATGCATTGTGCTGTACGCCATTGTGAAACGTTGAGGGCGCACGGTGCTATGCGCCTTTGCCCACCCTGCATTGCTCGAATTGCCCGTCGTGCCAATCTGCCGCAGCCGCGCGCCATTGATCTCACCCCCAAATCAGCGGCACCACCCTCGTGGCTGCCCATCGATCCTGCAAGGAGGTTAGCGCAACCTGACCGTCACGCCGCTGAAGGCGATGGATAGCTCAATTCCAACCCGTGCTCCGGCGAGTTCAAGAACGACGCCCTTTGCGTTTCGCAATCGTACGCCACCTCCCCCGACAGCAACCGCTGCCCCGGATCCGATCGCAGTGTACGTTCCCTCGATGTCGGCCGGCCGGCTTTTGCATGTGATAGGCATGTCCTCTCAGCTTCGCTGTCGACAGGTCGATCGTGGCGCCGAGACTCATGCCGCCGAAAACCAGCGCGTAGCTGGATCGTGAAAGATCAATGTACCGCGCCCGCCGCCGACGCCAATGATAAATCCGCCCCTTCGTGACGACAGCGTGGACGATACCGGTGTCCGCCTGCGCTCCCGTTGCTGTTCCCGTGACAATCAGCAAAGCCAACGCGATCAAGCGCATCGACTTTGATGCAGCTCCATTCGCCGAGATTCTCATAGTGAGCGCTCATCTTCGTTACTGGTTTCCTCTCGCGCGAGAGAACGCTTTAGCCGGCGGCCAAACCGGCTGAATGGGTCGAAAAATGACCCGGGGGATATCGACGATCCTCAAAACATATTGCGCTAGCGACTTCCCGATCCCTTCCAAGCCGAAAGCAACCGACTATGATGTCGGTCCAATCGCCGAATTGGAGTGGAGATTGGACATGCGCCAGAAGCTTGGACACCCCTTGACTGCAATTGTCTGGGCCGCCGAAATTTTCTCAAGATGACGGGCAGTGCGACTGTAGCCGGAGTTGCGGGTGCCAGTCTCTTAGCCTTAGCAGATCGGGCACGCGCAGACGCCCTGTCGAAGGACCTGCGCGACAAGCTGACACCCGAACAAATCATCCAAGCGATGAAGAATGGCAACAAGCGCTTTCGAAACGGCGAAAGAAAAGAACGCAACTACCTTCGCGAACAGAAAGCAAAGGACAATACCCCGCAGCCGTGTTGCTAACATGCATCGACTCGCGCGCACCGGCCGAGGTTATCATGGACCTTGGAATTGGCGACATTTTTAACTGCCGGTTGCCTGTAACGTTAGAAACGCGGACATCTTAGGGAGCATGGAGTTTGCTTGCAAATTGGCGGGGGGAAGGTGGTGCTTGTCATGGGCCACACGGCATGCGGCGCCATCAAGGGCGCGATCGATAATGCCGAACTAGGCAATCTGACTGTATTGCTGACCAAGATAAAGCCCGCGATCGATGCAACGACCTATACGGGCGAGCGTTCGGCGAAGAACTATGCCGTCGTCGCGCTGTGGCGCGAAAGAATGTTGAGATGACCGTTGCTGATATACGGAAGGAAAGCCCCGTTCTTGCTGAAATGGAAGCGAAGGGTGGGGTCAAGATGACCGGCGCGATGTACAACCTGGAGACGGGCGCGGTCGAGTTCTTCGGCTGAAGATTCTGGAGAAGTCTATCACGAACCGGCAAATCAGTTTCGCGGATGAAGTGGAGCATGATTACGAAACCCTGGGGCAGCACAGCCTACGCGGCCATGACGGCGCTATTGGCAACCTTGACGCTCTCTTTTCCCTCAGGAGCTGTGCTGGCGATTTCGCTTCCTCTCAGCGCGCCGGAGGCGGTCGGCCTCTCATCCGAGCGGCTTCGGCGTCTAACCGCTACGCTGAAAACTGAGGTCGATGGCGGTCGTCTTCCCGGGGCTGTCATTGCCATAGCCCGCAAGGGTCAGCTCGCATATTTCGAGGCTGTTGGCTTTCGCGACCCTCAAACCAGGGCGCCGATGCCGCGCGACGCCATCTTCTCCATCGCCTCGATGACCAAGCCCATGGTGGCGGTTGCGATTATGATCTTGCACGACAATGGCAAGCTCTTTCTCTCCGATCCCATTGGCAAATACCTACCGGCTCTAGCCAACATGCAGGTTGCCGCAACCAAGGCTCCCGGGACAAGCAAAGGCGAGATCGAGACCGTTCCCGCGCTCCGACAACCTACTATCATGGACTTGCTGCGCCAGACGTCCGGGTTCGTCTACGGTAGCGGCGGAGCCAGCGAAGCGCACGCGGTGTGCCATCACATATACCGAGCCCGAGTTCGTCACCATACTCAGCAAGGCGCCCCTGCTGCACCAACCCGGTACCGTCTGGGACTACGGCCTGTCAGTTGACGTGCTTGGCCTTGTCGTTGAGGCCATCTCGGGAAAATCCCTTGGCGCTTTCCTGCAGGAGCGCCTCTGGGGTCCGCTTGGCATGGTCGACACCAGTTTCAGTATCCCGGAAGGCAAGAAAGGGCGCTATGCTTTGGCGTTTGCCAACGATCCGCTGACCGGCAAGCCGCAGAGCGTACTGCACGCGTTGGGCAAGCCGCTCAAGTTTGAATGCGGCGGAGGCTGTGCAGTCTCGACGGCGATGGACTATCTGCGCTTTGCCCAGATGCTCGCGAACAAGGGCATCCTTGAGGGCCGGCGTATTCTGTCGCGGAAGACGCTGGAGCTGATGACTAGCGATCAGCTTGCGCCCGACGTCCGGGCCGCCACCACCTCTCCGGTACTTGCCGAGGGTTACAGCTTCGGTCTTGGTTTTGCCGTTCGCACCCAACCGGGCCGCGCCTTGCTGGCGGGGAGCGCGGGAGAGTTCTATTGGGGCGGCGCATTTGGCACCTACTTCTGGGTCGACCCAGCGGAAGACCTGGCGGTCGTGTTCATGGCGGCGACACCGAGCGAACTTCGCGCGCATTTTCGCACTCTGGTCAAAAACCTCGTGCTCGCATCAATACTAGATTGATTGATGCAATGGGTGATGCTCCGCCGCTTGCGGGGCAGCGCGGTCGAACGCGATATCTTTGTTCATTGCGAAGGAGTCCTCATGGCAATTCAGGTAATCATTCCGAGCAAAGGTCGCGACCTCCGGCTCGATCTGTTTCGCGGGCTAGCAAACTGGGCGATCTTTCTCAATCACATGCCCGACAACGCGGTGAACTGGATCACGACTCGGAATTTCGGATTCAGCGATGCCGCAGACCTGTTCGTTTTCATCTCGGGATATACTGCGACCTTCGTCTACGCGAGAATGATCCTGGATCGCGGCTTCATCGTTGGTGCAACGCGGCTGTTCAAGCGCGTCTGGCAGCTCTATGTCGCCCATATCGTGTTGTTCGTTATGTATATCGCAGCGATCGCCCTTGCTGCGCAGCGCTTCAACAATTCCGAGATCATTCATGAATTCAACGTCGCAGGCCTGATCAGCAATCCGATCGAGAGCTTGTCACAAGGCCTGTTGTTGAAACTTAAGCCGGTGAACCTGGACGTCCTGCCGCTCTACATTGTGCTGATGGCGCTTTTGCCGCCCGTACTGTGGTTGATGCTGCGCAAGCCTGATCTGGCCATGATCGCCTCATTGGTGCTGTACTTCGCCAGCCGGCAGTTCGATTGGAATCTTCCGAGTTATCCCGACGGAGTTTGGTACTTCAATCCGCTTGCCTGGCAATTGCTGTTTCTGTTTGGCGGATGGTGTGCTCTGGGCGGGCTCGGAGGGATGCACTCCGCGATCATGCGATCCAAGGGCCTGCTGTATCTCGCAGTGGCCTATCTGGCGCTCGCCTGCGTGATGACGATGGCGAGGCGTTTCCCGGATTTTGGAATCCTGCTTCCGAAGTGGCTGTTCGATGCTTTTTATCCAAACGACAAAACCAATCTCGCACCCTCCCGTTTCCTGCATTTTTTCGCCATTGCGTACGTGATCACCAGGTTTATGCCGAAAGATTGGCCCGCACTGGAATGGAAAATGTTTGCGCCAGCCATCAAATGCGGCCAACAATCGCTCGCGGTATTCTGCGTTGGAACATTGCTGTCATTCATCGGTCATTTCACGCTCTTGCTAAGTTCGGGTTCTCTGCTGGCACAGATCTTGGTGAGCGCGGCCGGCATTACCATGATGACGTTGGTCGCCTACTATATTTCCTGGTCAAAGAAACAGGATAGGCCGCCGCGAGTAACCACTACAGCCATTGCCGGCTCGCTTCAGACGGAGGTCGACCGAAAGCGCCCGGCATGATAAACGCAATCGGTCAAAACTACCGCTCGTGAGGGCGATTCGAGGTCGCCGCGGCCATCTGCAATTTCGGCCGCGCGCGCGTGATTCTTGATTCGCGAGCGTGTGTCGATGGGCTCGGCACGCTATGCGCCTTTGCCCACCCTGCATTGCTCGAATTGCCCGTCGTGCCAATCTGCCGCAGCCGCGCGCCATTGATCTCACCCCCAAATCAGCGGCACCATTTTGTCGTCTCGCGCTCACAAGAGGGGCGTATCGCGATCGTCACGGACGTTGAGCGCGGGATGCGATGGACGCGTAAGTGCCGCAAGACGAACGGTGCTGATGCGGACGGCAAAGCCGTGTGGTCCTGACGCCCCGACGCTGGCGTCAAGTCTGTGGGTAGCGATCCGCAGGCGATGGTGGCAAGAAAGCCCGGTCACCAAGGAGAGCGCGTTATAAGCCGTAAACCATCGCGCAGGGAAGGCCGGAATGTTCGGCGAACCTGTGGTGACGACGCTCGTGCGCTTTTTTTGTTGCGTGCGAGGCTGCGGGTGCGGCGAGCACCCGGCCTTCCCTGCGCCCTCCATCTTTGAGGGTGATCCTAAACGACAACTCGGGCGTCTCGCGCCGCGAGAACGTGGGCGCATATCCCTCCGTGATGCTCCCCAGGAATCCGGTACGCCGCGGCCTGCCGTCTGAATCGCTGGTGCCTCTGGATGAGTGCTCGAATTTCACCGCGACAAATTCTGCAGCAGCAATTTCAGTGCGGATGCCGCGAACACCTGCATGTTGGCCTGCCGGTCGGTGCTGCCGGTCTCGAGCGTAATGACGGAGGCTTGCGGACCTGCCACCGCCATGCAGCTATGACCAGCGGCGTCGCCGTAGCGATTGCCGCCAGGCCCGGTGGCGCCGGTCTCCGACAGACCCCAATCGCTCGCGAAACGCTGGCGAATCCGGTTTGCCAGCAATTGTGCATAGACTTCCGAGGAG
>VAZV01000089.1 GCA_005884765.1 Alphaproteobacteria bacterium | reverse complement strand
CTAGCGATGCCGGCCGCAACCACGCCACCGGCGGTCGATCTCGACACGGCGCAGCTCGACCAGATCATCGGGGTAAAGGGACAACCGAACGGCGGAGTATATCAGTTTGCCGTGCCGCGCCGAGATCCGGTGACAGAAAATGGCATGCCGCTCAGTCCGGCCGGCCCCCTAGGCCTGGCAAACGGTATCGGATTCCAGCCGACCGGCAACGGCAAGGCCGCGATTACCGGCGACCTGGTTCTGACCGGCGACGAAGTCAATCCCGTGGTCAAGGCGTTGCGGGAGAACGGAATAGACGTGACTGCGATCCACAGCCACATGCTGGATGAGCAGCCGCGGCTGTTCTTCCTGCATTTCTGGGCCAACGACGACGCACTCAAACTCGCCAGGGGACTGCGCGCCGCACTCGACAAGACGGCAACCGCCAAGAGCTAGGGTCCAGCTAAGGTCCGGCTTCAAACAGAGTGGATAGTTTCATGAGAATCGTTGCAATCGCGCTGCTGCTGATGGTCGGCCTTTATGCGGCCAGCGACGCGGCACGGGCTCAGTCAAGCTGCAAGGTTTGCAGCGAGCAGCAGCGCGCTTGCATGAAGAATTATGCCGGACCGACGTGCAAGACTGAATATCAGATGTGCATGAAATCCTGCGGGAAGAAATCGTGAAACGGCGGCCTTCTCCAATCATCGGCTTTGCGGCGGAGATTTTCTATAAACTGTATTTTGATTTGTGGGGCACGACATGACGGAATCGACGGCACAAGGGCAGATCGGCGAACTGGTACGTTACTTCCTGCGGCTCGGTTTTTTGGGCTTCGGCGGACCGGTTGCGCTGGTGGGACAGATGGAGCGCGAACTTGTCGATGACCGCAAGTGGCTCACCAAAGGCCAGATGCGCGAGGCGATCGCGATCTGCCAGTCGCTTCCGGGACCGCTCGCGATCCAGGTCGGCATCTATGTCGCCTATCTGCGCTGCGGATTTTGGGGCGCCTGGGCCGGCGGGTGGGCTTTCATCCTTCCAAACTTCGTCATCGTGGCTGCGCTGGGCGCGCTCTACGTCTATCTCGGCGATCTGCAGCCGGTGACCGCTATCTTTTACGGCGTCAGCCCGGCTGTGATCGCGCTGATCCTGCATTCCTGCTATCGGCTGGCCAAGCTTGGCATGGAAGACGCCTTGCAATGGGCGATCGCGGCAGTCTGCCTCGTGGTCACCGTCGTTCTCCAGGCCGAAGTGGCGTTGCTGTTCATCGGCGCCGGCATCGTCGGCATTCTTTATTACGGCAGCCTGTTCAAGCGAACGCCGCCGGCGCTTTCGGTAACCGTGGCGCCGGTTCTCGCACAGCTCGCGCCGACTGCCTCAAGCTCGATCCTTGGCAAGCTCCTGCTGTTTTTCCTCAAGGCCGGCTCGCTCACCTTTGGCAGCGGTCTCGTCATCGTGCCGTTCCTCGAACAGGGGCTCGTCCAACAGTTCGGCTGGCTCGATCAGCGTCAGTTCCTGATCGCTGTCGCCATCGGCATGATCAGCCCGGGACCGGTCGTGATCACCGCAACCTTTGTCGGCTATCTCGTTGCCGGGTTTTGGGGCTCGCTGGTCTCGACCATCGGCATTTTCCTGCCCTCGTTCCTTCTGGTGCTGATCGCGGCGCCATTGCTGGCGCGCCATCGGGGTGATCCCAATGTGCAGGGATTTGTCAAGGGTGCCTATGCGGCGGCGATCGGAACGATCCTGGGCGCCTGCATCCTGCTCGGCCGCATCGCGATCGGCGATTGGCTCACGGCGCTGATTGGGCTCGTCTCGCTCGCGGTGCTGTTTCGGTGGAAAGTCAGCAACCCGCTCCTGATCGCCGCGACCGCGGCCGTGGGCCTCATCGCATATCCGCTGCTGCAACCGACCTGGGTGATGGTCCACTAGCTGAAGCAAAAAAGATGGGAGACATCAGACTAACCGTCACAGCGTTGAGCGCCGCCCTGGCGATGTTGGGCACGGCTAGCGATGCGTTCACCGAGCCGGCAGAGCCGATGCTGCTCCAGCTTGAGGCCAGGCTTCCACTGGGCGATGTGCGTGGCCGGATCGACCACATGGCGGTTGATCTGAAGCGGCAACGCTTGTTCGTTGCCGAATTGGGCAATGACAGTGTTAGCATTGTCGATCTCGGAAATCGCAGAGTGATCGGCAGGATTCCAGGGCTGAAGGAGCCGCAGGGCGTCGGCTACGAGCCGTCGACCGATATGCTCTATGTCGCCAATGCCGGAGACGGTTCGGTACGATTGTTTGAAGGAAACAACTACAAGGCGGCGGGACGAATTGAGCTGGGCAGCGATGCAGACAATATCCGCATCGATCCCGCATCCCATCGGGTCTTCATCGGATACGGCGACGGGGCGCTGGCGGTGATCGATCCGACGACCCGCGGCAAGGTTGGCGACGTTCCGGTGAAGGCGCACCCCGAAGGTTTCCAGATCGACCCGGATAGCAGCCAGATCTTCGTCAACGTACCGGATGCCCACGGTATTGCCGTCGTCGACCGCAGCTCGCACCAGCAAATCGGAAAATGGCCGACCCCCGATCGGGGAGCCAATTTCCCGATGGCTCTAAACCCTGTTCGCCGCGAGGTTCTCGTGATTTTTCGAGCTCCGGCGGAGCTTGGCGTTTTCTCCGTGACGGCCGGCAAGCTCGTCGCATCCACCGAGACTTGTGGTGACGCCGATGACCTGTTCGTCGATGCGAAGCGTGGCCGCGTCTACGTGAGCTGCGGGGCCGGTTTCCTCGATGTCTTTGAGCCGAAGCGTGAGGCCTATCGCCGACTAGCGCGCATGCCGACGATTTCGGGTGCGCGTACTTCACTCTTTGTCCCGGAGCTTGATCGCTTGCTCCTTGCCGCCAGGGCAACCGCCCGAGAGCCGGCAGCGATCTGGATATTCCGTCCAATGCCATGAGCAAGTAGCCGGAGCGGATGAGGCAGACAGATGTTCGTAAGCCGCCGACGTCGGAAACAGCGACTTCCAAAACGGTTGTTATCGGGATCGGCGATCGCGCTGGGCGTGGCAGCATGGTCTGCGCCTGCTTCGGCTTATCGTCCGTTCGACGGGACTGACGCCGCCGTGGCCGCTCCGGGGGAGCTGGAGATCGAACTACAACCCGCCGGACGCCTGCGTGAGCAGGGAACCACGACCCTCGTCGCGCCGGCGGCGGTTTTTAATTATGGATTGAGCGAGGGATGGGAAGCCATAGTCCAGGGTCAAGGTCAGACTCCGCTTTCGCCGTCGGGTCCCACTAGCCTGACGGCGGCGGGAGCATTCCTAAAACACGTTCTGCAGCCCGGCAGTCTGCAGGACAAGACCGGGCCGAGCGTTGCGACAGAATTTGGCGTGCTGCTTCCGAACAGCACCGGCAATTCAGGTGTCGGGGCGAGTCTGGCTGGCATCGTCTCGCAGCGCTGGGATTGGGGAACAGTCCACCTGAACGCGGAGACCGCGCTCACCCGCGACCATCATGCTGATGTGTTCGTTGGCGGCATCATCGAGGGGCCGTCGAAATGGACGGTCCGGCCGGTGGCAGAGCTCTTCTACGAAAACGAATTTGGCAAAGCTGAAACAATATCCGGGCTGATCGGTCTGATTTGGCGCGTTCGCGATGATCTTAGTTTCGACGTTGGGTTGCGCCACGCCCTCACGAATGGCCATCCGGTGAACGAAGTGCGCGCGGGGTTGACGTTCGGATTCCCGCTACGGATGTTCGGTGATCGAACGCAGCAATCCAAATGATTTCGATCGGCGCGTGATCTGTGTGGCGACAATGAGCCGCGCTCGCGCGTGGGGGGCGCGGAGCCCCTCGGGCGCGGCTGGGAAGAAAGCTGAAAATCTCGAGATTATCCGGGATTGGCATCTTCAATTTGCCCCCCGAATGACCTGAAAATAATTCATCTCCGGTGTCGGATCGCCTCGCCTCCATCCGTCCTTGGGCCACTGCCCCTCGGAAAGGAACCCCCATGACCAAGCTTATTTTCGTCAATCTGCCGGTTAGCGACCTTGCCCGTGCCACCGCCTTCTATCAGGCCGTCGGCGCCAGCAAGAACGAACAATTCAGCAATGACACCGCATCCTGCATGGTGTTGTCGGACACTATTCACGTCATGTTGCTGACCCACGACAAGTTTCGCCAGTTCACGCCCAAGAAGATCGCCGATGCAAAGACCTCGAGTGAGGTTCTGATCTGCGTCTCCGCCGACAACCGGAACGCCGTTGACGAGATCGTCGGCAAGGCCGAGGCGGCCGGCGGCCGCGTCGATCCCGGTCCGAAGCAGGATTACGGCTTCATGTACGGCCGCAGCTTCGAGGACCCGGACGGCCATATGTGGGAAGTGATGTGGATGGATGTCGCCGCCGCAACCGCCGCGCCGTCCCTGGCCAACGCCTGATTCATATTCATCATTTCAAAAGGAGCTCATGGATGTCCAAAGTGTCCCCCTGTCTGTGGTTCGACGGCGAGGCCGAGGAGGCCGCGAAATTCTACGTTTCGCTGCTGCCCAACTCAAAAATTGAAACGGTGCAGAAGAATCCGGTCGATGGTCCCGCCGGAAAGGCCGGCACGGTGCTGGTCGTCGAGTTCACGCTGGCCGGCCAGCGCTTCATGGCGCTAAATGGCGGCATGCGGGTCGAATACACCCACGCGGTCTCCTTCAAGATCGATTGCGACAATCAGGCCGAGGTCGATCGTCTCTGGGATGCGCTATCCTCCAATGGCGGCCAACCGGTGCGCTGCGGCTGGCTCAAGGATCGATTTGGCGTGTCCTGGCAGATTGTGCCGTCGGCGCTGCCAAAATATCTCGGCGGCCCGGATGCCGCCGGCCGGCAGCGCGCGATGGCCGCCATGCTGGGCATGATCAAGCTCGATATCGAAGGCCTGCGGCGCGCCTATGAGGGCCAATCGGCGGCGTGATCAACGCCTCTTGCCAAGAGCAATCTCGGCGGTTTCTGGGGCCCTGACGCGTTCGATGGAGCGGGATACGATCCCCGCCCCAGAACAGCTCACCGTTGAAGACCATCGTCGGCACCCGCCTGCCTGCGGTGCTAGAGCGTGATGGCGTTTCCTCGAATCATCATCACGCTCTATCCTTTTGTTTGAGCATGATCTTTTCGGAAAACCGGTGTCCACTTTTCCGGATCATGCTCTAATAATTAAACCGCAATCCGACGCCGCCGTGGATCGTGTTGCCGACCGGCTGCGGGCCCAAGGTCCCGTTGACGAAGAGGTCGGCGACCCAGCCCTGGGCGATGCGGAATCCGAGCCGTCCGCCATATTCGAACCAGCCCTGATTGCCGATCGTCGGCACCACGGTGCCGTCGCCGGTCACGGTCGCGACAATGCCGGAATGCGCGGCAAACGATTGCACATAGCCGCCGTTGATATTGCCTTCGATGCTGGAGGTCAAAAGATGGGTCCACTGCCCGCCGACCTTGACCAAATTGGTTCGATCGGTGCCGGTGGCGATGGTGGCGTCGAACGGATTGAACGCGAGGATGGGGTCGGCATATCCGGCGACGCGCTGCCACAATTGCCAGACCTCGATGGAGGCGGCGACTTCGTCGCGTGGCGATAGCCTGGTGATCCAGCCCGCGCGGCCGTAGACGCCGTAATCGGAGCTGTTGGTCGAGCTATTAAGCGCGACCGGACCCAGGCTCGTCGTGTAGCTGCGGCTGTAACGCACCTTCTCGAACGGCGTCAGGATGGCGCCGACATCGAAGAACGGCCGTGACGATCCCCAATCGACGAAATCATAACGCAGCGCGAACGCGCCGATCGGCGCGCTGGTGACGCTGTAGCCGCCCTCGCTGAACTGCGTATAGGCGATGCCGGCGAGCAGCGACAGGTTCGAGGTGATCTCTTTGCGGCCATGGACTCCGGCGGAGAACGAGCCAGCAGAGCCGAAGGCGCTGATGCAATCGCTGCAATTGATCTGCTCGTTGACGCCGAGCAGCACCGTGCCGAGCACGCGGTTGGTGATCATCTGGTTGAAGCGCTGGTTGGCGAGGCCGCCGATCGATCCGCCGCTGGTATCGGCGCCGGTTACCGGGGGCGGAGCCACCGCATTTTGCAACGGTGGCGGTCTGTTACACTCTTCAACACATTCGGTCTGCGCCAATGCGGGTGATGGTTGCAACTGCATCAGCACGAGCCAAGCCGCCGCGGCGAGGACGACCGATGCGATGAAGCCGCGTGCGAGCTTGACCATGATCAGTGCCCGCACAGCATGCCGGTGAGATCATCTACCGGCGGTGTTACAACAGGCGATGCATCCGCAAAATCGCTCACCGCGCAAAGCCCGGCCGCCGCCGCGCAGGTCGCCGCAAACGTCCAGGGCGAATTGTTGGTCTTGTGAATCGAGGTCTTGCCGCCCGTCGAGGTGATGATGGCGGTGTCGCCGGGCTGCGTCAGCTGGATGCATTGGAAGCTGAGGGTGCAGACGCTCGATGCACCCTCCTGCAGCACCACGGTGGTCTTGCCCAGCTGCGACAGGATGTCGAGAATGGTGCCGCGGACGCCGATCGAGGCGAGCGGGGTCGTGATCTTGTAGGCGGTCTTCTCGGAATTTCCGGTGACGAAGCGAAACGCTCCCGTGGTCAACCGCACCGCGATGTCGCGATAGGTGTGCTCGTCGTTGAAGACGGTGCGGTCGAGTTTGACCACAGCGCTCGGGCCGAGCGACA
>VAZV01000192.1 GCA_005884765.1 Alphaproteobacteria bacterium | reverse complement strand
TATCTGTTGTCCGACAAGGGCCAGGCGATCTGGACCAACGCTTATCTGCGTCCCGCTCGCCCGATCGAATTGCCCGACGCGGTGAAGAGCAAGTTCCTGCCCGACAGCGACTATGCACGGGCCAAGAGCGTCGACTGGGGCGAGATGGAAAACGTGCAAAAAGCCTTTGTCGACCGCTATCTCGCCGAGGTCCGCTGAGGCAATATGGTGCCCTGGGTTGAAAGGCGGGGCACCATCGTTTCATGTCGCATAGATCCTTTGTCTGGCTCTGTTTGCTGCCGTTAGGGGCAGTGACAGTGGCATTCTTCCTGCTGCCGATGGCGCGGCTGGTCGTGACCGGCGCCGAGGGACCGCTAGGGTTTGCCGGCTATCTGGCTGTCCTGACTGAGCCGCGCTACCGCGCCACGCTAATCAACACGGTCGTACTGGCCGCGGCGACCACGATCGTCACGCTCGTTGTAGCGACGATCGCCGGGATGTTCCTGCAACGCCACCGCTTTCCGGGCCGCGCCGTGTTGGTCGCAATGCTGACCTTTCCACTCGCCTTTCCCGGCGTCGTCGTCGGCTTCATGATCATCCTGCTCGCCGGACGTCAGGGCCTGATCGGCGATTTTTCCAACCGCCTGTTTGGCGAGAAACTGGTTTTCGCTTATTCGATCTATGGGCTCTTTCTCGGCTATCTCTACTTTTCGATCCCACGCGTCATTCTCACCATCATGGCCGCGGTGCAGAAGCTCGATATCGGGCTTGAGGAAGCCGCGCGTTCGCTTGGCGCGAGCCCCTGGGCGGTGCAGCGCGATGTCGTGCTGCCGGCCCTAGCACCGGCTTTCGTGGCCTCCGGTGCGATTGCTTTTGCCACCGCGATGGGTGCGTTTGGCACCGCGTTCACACTCGCGACCAACATCGATGTGCTGCCGATGCTGATCTATACCGAGTTCACGCTGGCTGCGAATTTCGCGACCTCGGCGGCGTTATCGGTCGGCCTCGGCCTCATCACCTGGTTCATTCTCGCGCTTGCCCGTTCGTTTTCCGGCAGCACGGTTGCGGCAGCCGGATGAAGCCATGCGCGACCGCCTGATCTTCGCCGGCCAGCTCGTCTTCACATTGATTGTCGCCGCGTTCCTGGTGTTGCCTGCGGCGCTGTCGATTTTGGCCGGTGTCACCGTGAACTATTTTCGAGGCATTTCCTCCGGCCTGACGCTGCAATGGGTGGCGCAGGTCTGGAATCTCTATGCCGGCACCATCACCCTGTCGTTCCTGATCGCATTCGCAACGCTGGCCGTAACCTTGGTCGCCGGCATTCCCGCCGCTTACGCCTTGCATGTACGAGGAGGGCGTTTGGCGCGCGTGGTCGAGGAAATCATCACGTTGCCGCTGGCGATCCCCGGGCTTGCCATTGCACTGGCGTTGCTGCTTACATTTCAACGTTTTGGCGAGTTCCGCCGCTCCTGGCTGTTTATTCTGGTCGGCCACGTCATCTTCACCATGCCGTTCATGGTGCGCTCGGTGATGGCGGTATTCGCAACCGTCGACATCAAGACGCTTGATGAAGGCGCGGCATCGCTCGGCGCTTTGCCATGGCGACGCTTTTGCGACGTGATCGTCCCCAATGCGCTGCCTGGCATCCTTGCGGGTAGCCTCATGGTGGTCACGCTCTCGCTCGGCGAGTTCAACCTGACCTGGATGCTGCACACGCCGCTGACCAAGACATTGCCGATCGGGCTTGCCGACAGCTACGCCTCGATGCGCCTGGAGGTCGCCTCGGCCTATACGCTGATCTTCTTTGTCATGATCATTCCACTCCTCGTCGCGATGCAACTGTTCGCCGACAGGGAGCGGGCAAGATGAGCGCAGCTGCCGGCGGTGGCGCTTCGGTTCGCATCGAGGGTTGCGGCAAAACCTTTGTCGACGGTACCCGCGGGCTTGAACCCGCCACGCTCGACATCGCGCGCGGCGAGACGCTGGTGCTGCTCGGCCCCTCCGGCTGCGGCAAGACCACAATGCTGCGTATCATCGCCGGCCTCGAATTGCCTGATACCGGCGGCAAGGTGCTGTTTGACGGCAGGGACGTGACATCGGTGCCGATCGAGAAGCGCAATGTCGGCATGGTGTTCCAGTCCTACGCGCTGTTCCCCAACATGAGCGTCGCCGACAACATCGGCTATGGACTGAAAATCCGCGGCGTAGCCAAGGAGGAGCGCGCATCGCGCGTCGCCGAGCTGGTCGCGCTGACCAACATTTCAGGACTCGAGAACCGCAGGATCAACCAACTCTCCGGCGGCCAGCGCCAGCGCGTGGCGCTGGCCCGCGCGGTGGCGATCCGGCCGGGCATCCTGCTGCTCGACGAGCCCCTGACTGCGCTCGATGCGGCGTTGCGCGACCGTCTGCGCGGCGAACTCAACCGCCTGCTGCGGACACTCGGCATCACCACGATATACGTGACGCACGATCAATCCGAGGCTATGGAACTCGGTGACCGCGTCGTCGTGATGCGCAAAGGTTCAATCGCCCAGATCGGTCACCCCCGCGAGATTTATTTTGCACCCAACAGCCGCTTTGTCGCCGAGTTCATTGGGGCGGCAAACATCATTGAAGCCCCGGTTGAAAACGGTCATCTGGTGCTGCCGGGCGGACGGCAGCCGATCGGCGGGGACGCGAGCCTGGCTTCCGCCGTCGCCATGATCCGTCCCGAAACGATCGGCATCGTGGACGCCGGCGGCGCGCCGCTGTGTGGAACCATCGACAGCGTCAGCTTTATCGGCGACCGGCAGCGGATGATCGTCAGCGCAGCGTCCGATAAGCCGCTCACCGTCGATGCGCCAAATACCGTCCAGGCCAAGGCGGGCGAACGGGTCGGGCTTTCGATTGTGCCGCAAGCCGTTCGACTATTACCGCCGGAAGGTTGAAGAAAATCGATGTCCTCAAAACCCATTCGCATTGCGCAGATTTCCGATCTGCATATCAAACCGCCCGGCACGTTGGCTTATGGCCGCGTCGATACCGCGAGGGCGCTGGAGCGCTGCGTGGCCGCCTTGAACGAATTCGCACCCGCGCCCGATTTTGTGGTGATTTCGGGCGACCTTGCGGATACGCCGGCGTCGGAAGAATACGAGCACCTCGAGCGCCTGCTGGCGCCGCTGAAACTGCCGTTTGCCGGCATTCCCGGCAATCACGATTCCCGCGACATGATGCGTGCGGCGTTTGCCGGAGGCGCCTACGCATTTCCATCCGGTCCGCTGAACCAGAAAATTGCAATCGGCGGGCTCGATCTGCTGCTGCTGGATTCCAGTGTTGCCGGCAAGCCGCATGGCGAACTCGATGCCGCGACGCTGCAATGGCTCGATGCGGCGCTCGCCTCGCGCGCTGACCGGCCCGCGCTGATATTCCTGCACCATCCGCCGTTCCTCGCCGGCATCTGGCACATGGATCGCCAGAACTTGCTCAATGCGAATGAACTTGCGGCGATCATCCGCCACCATCCGCAGGTAAAACTCATCGCCACCGGCCATGTTCATCGCGCGACGCTGACGATGTTCGCCGGCGTGCCGACTACGATTTGCCCGGCGCCCAACCATGCGGTCGATCTCGATCTGGCGCACCTGCGCGAGCCCTCGTTCAAGGTCGAGCCGCCGGCCTTTCATCTCCACTGCTGGTTTCCGGACGGAGACTTTGGCAGCGTGGTCACTCACCAGGTGCCGATCGGCCAATTCGACGGCCCGCATCCGTTCTTTGGGCCGGATGGCAAGCTGTTGTGAGCGGTTCTCGTTCAGACCCCGTCATTGTTCTTGCAGCGTACTCAATTTGCGATAGGATCTGGCCGCTTTTTTCAGCAGCCGTTTTTCTCGCTTTGGATCGATGAATTGCAACGGCGTTTGCGCGCCATTTTGCGGTAGTTCGGCCGCAAGCGCGTGGCCCCTTGCACCGTCGTTCAACTCGCCCAGCGATTTTTGTGCTTTGCGCAGTTGTTTCAGCGCCGTCCTCTGTTTTGAAAATCTCTGGTCCGCGAACAGGTCTTCCAGGGAATCGATGGAATAGGTGAGCCTCTTGTTCAGAAGCCGCAGGCTGTGCCGCTTTTTCGTTCCCATCTTGCGAAGTTTGCGGCTCTTCTTCAGAAGCTTTTCCTCCCATTCCGCGATCCTTTCCGCGCTGTAGGCGCCAATCGGAGCGGCGCGCTGCTTGGCGGCCTGTTTGCCCGCCTTGGTTGACCAGGGACCGTTCTCGATCCAAGTGGAAGTTTGCTCGATCAGCGACCCGTACCTTACCGAGCGAAGCACGCGCGCCAGATGGCGATGACCCTCCGCGCGTTTCTCATTCCATGGGCGAAAGGCGGGTACCGCCTGCGGCCGCTTTTTGTTGAGCGACCTGATCCGCTCGACCGCGACGTCCAGATCGCGCACGGAGCCGAGTTCGGTATTCAGCCATTTCAATTCGTCTCTTATTTCGCCGCGGACCGCGTCATCGACCATCGGCGAGAAAAACAAGATGATGGCACGCAGATGGGTCAGCGCAATGCGCATCTGGTGCAGCGCGCTCGGGTCGCCGTTGCAGGTTGCTTCCTGATTTGCGCAGAGATCTTCGAGATGGCGCCGCGCAACGACGCGGAAAGCCGTATCGCACGCCATCGAGCCGTTCAGCCGGGGATTGGGCGAGGCGCGTTGCCGCACCCGCGCCGGTCTGGCGCGGGAAGCCGGTTTGCCTGCTGATATCTGGGATAGCGGCATGACTCTTTGCGGTGATGGGCCTGCGCCTGGAGCGACGATATTATCGTTCCAGCCAGACCCGGCAACCTCCGGCGGGACGTCCGAAGCCGTGTCCCCGACCCCGAACGGCGCATTGCCAAGGGGGAAACGCGGGCGCAATCTTTGATCAAGGACGGCGGTCAGCGGAAAATGCCCGTCCGGTCGATAAAGGGGGAAACATGCGGCAGCTTCGTTGGTTCGTTCCGCTGCTTGCGCTTGTTGCGGGCAGCCCCAGTGCGCTCGCACAGGCGAATTATCCCGACCGGCCTATCAAGATGATCGTGCCGCTGGCAGCCGCCAGCGCGGTCGATGTTGCGGCCAGGATCGTGACGCAGAAGATGGCCGACAATATGGGCCAGCAGTTCGTGATCCTCAATCTGCCGGGCGCGTCCGGATTGATCGGCGCCGAGCAGGTCGCGCGCGCCGAGCCTGACGGCTACACCGTCGGCGGGTTCAACGACAGCATCATGACCATGGTGCCTAACCTGCAGGCCAAAATGCGCTGGGACATTTTGAAGGATTTCGAACCGGTGTCGCTGGTTGCCACCGTGGAGTGGGGGCTGATCACCGGCAACCGGACGAGCTACAAGAGCGCGGCCGACCTGATCGCTGCCGCGAAGGCTGCGCCCGGCAAGATCGACTATGGCTCCGGAGGGCCTGGCAGCCCGCAACATCTGGCGATGGCGATGTTTGCCTCCGCGGCCGGTATATCGCTGACCCACGTGCCTTATAAGGGTGCCACGCAGGCAGCGACCGATGTTGCCGCCGGCCAAATTCCGGTCGGCTTTCAAGGGCTCGGGACCGTCGCCGCACGACGTGCCGACGGTCTCGGAGTCCGGTCTGCCCGGCTTCTTCTTCAATTCCTGGTTTGCGATGCTGGCGCCCGCCGGGACACCGAAGGAGATCGTCGGCCGGCTGAACGCTGAGGTGGTGAAAGCTATCGGCGATGCCGAAGTTCGCCGCAAGCTCGAGGAGCTGGGCTTTGCCGTGCGCGGCAGCAGCCCAGAGGAACTCGGCGCGATGACCCGCGATCAACTCGCCAAATATGCCCGTGTGATCAAGCAAATGGGCATCGCCAACGAATGAGGCGAGGCGACTCCTTTTCGGCCGTTCCAAGGTCCGCTTAGCGCCTTAAAAATGTTCATTTGTACACATACAATTTCAAGTAGTTCATCTGCCTGTTAAAATTTTCCGTCGATCGTTTCTATCCGGAAGGAAGACGCCCGCCCACCTGCGGCTATACTTCGCATGGTCGGCCTGTTTGGGCTTGCTATGGTTCCGTCAAGTGGTTAGCAGTCTGGACTAAATTCTTGCAGGCAGAATTCTTGCAAGATGGCGGCTTGCAACGTGGCGGGTTGGCTCTTCCTTTTATCGGTCCCCGTCTCCGGTGATAGCGTGCTGTCTGGCGAGAAAGGCAATCCGAGAAAGGCAATCGGTGAATGGCTCCGCAGAGGCCCATAGCTGAAGCCGTCCGCGGCGTAGATAACACGGGTGGTGGTGCGCGCCGCATGGTGAGCAGCAAATTGTCGGTGCTGCGCAAGCATCCGATCTTCTGCGATCTTGAGCCCGAAGCGCTCGATCAGCTCTGCCGCTACGCCAAGCATATCACGCTCAAACGCGGTGCCTCGATCTTCTGCAAGGGAGATCCCGGCAACAGCCTGTTCGCGGTGATTTCCGGCACCGTCAAGATCAGCATTTCCTCGCCTGACGGGCGTAATGCGATTCTGAATCTGATCGGCCCCGGCGAGATTTTTGGCGATATCGCGGTGCTCGATGGCGCGCCGCGGTCGGCCGACGCTACGGCCAATACCAATTGCGAGTTTTTCGTCATCGACCGACGCGAATTCCTCCCGTTCGTGAGAAGCCAGCCGGCACTGTCGATGAAATTCATTGAGCTGCTCTGCGCGCGGCTGCGGTGGACCAGCGAACAGGTCGAACAGATCATTCTCCAGAATCTGCCGGGCCGGCTCGCCAGCGCGCTGATCGGTTTGACGGAAAAGCGCAAGCTTGAGCCCGCAAACCAAACGATCGCCATCACCCAGCAGGAAATCAGCGAGATGGTTGGCATGACCCGGGAAAGCATCAACAAGCAGTTACGGGCATGGGCCGCCCGGAAATGGGTTCGCCTCGAACACGGCGCAATCGTCGTGCTGGATGTCGGATCGCTGCGTGAACTGGCCGAGGCTGGATCGGGTGAGGATGCATAGGGCGCACGCCGCACAAGTTTGCGATCATTTTCTGCCTTTGAGACCGTTCAAAACATAGAGCCGCGGTAAAGAATTTCCCCGCAAATGTGATCGAGATCGCATTTGCGCAACGGCTCGTGCGCTAGCAGCATCGATGCAATCCGCGCTCAGGAGATATCGATGCAGCGAGCTGCCAATGATTTGAGTCCGTCCGACCACCGCTTCTTGTGGAGTTTGACCACGGGCATTCTTCTGGTCCACGGCGTCGTTCTATTGGTACTTGTTGGCCTGGTGACGCGCTATCCAGCGACTTCGCAGTGGATTTCGCAAGGGGTTCAGGCCGAGTTTGTCGGCGACCCGCCTCCGGTGATCGCACCGACGCAGCTTGCCGAGCCGGGCGGCCAAATGCGGACCGTCAGGGCCAATTAGTACGGAGGCTTATCCGAACCGGAAACGCCGTGAACGGCGTGGATTGCTCGATTCATCCAGCCGCGAGGTTGGCGCCGCGTTCGATCATGAACTCTGCATCAATCAGTTCCCGCGAATGATTCATGTCCGATTGCGCCATCAAGAGAGTAAGGTCCTTGCCCCGCAGCGACGCAAGCACCTCGGACAACCGCTCGGAAAGCGCGGGCGCGATCCCTTCGAACGGTTCGTCGAGCAACAGACATTTTGTGCCGATTCCGAGCGCGCGGCCGAGTGCAACCAGCTTCTGCTGGCCTCCGCTGAGCAGCAGCGCTTTGCGGCTGCGCATCTCGGCGAGTTCGCCGATCGCGTTGTAAACGAAGTCGAGCCGCGCCTTGCGGTCGAGATGCTTTGCGACCCACAGCGGCAACAGGATGTTCTCCTCGACCGTGAGCTGAGGCACCAGGCAACGGTCTTCCGGCATGTAGCCAATACCGAGAGCCGCACGGGCGTGCCGGGGCCGGACCGACAGATCAATACCGTCAAACCAGACAATGCCCTGCGCAGGCTTCAGATGCCCCATGATCGAGCGCATCAGCGTTGTCTTGCCGGCGCCGTTGCGGCCGACGAGGCTTACCATGGCGCCCCTCGCGATTTTCATGGAGAAGCCGCGCAACGCCGTCATCGAGCGGATATCGACGACCAGATTTTCGATCTCGAGCAATGGCGGCGCGGCACTCATCGTGCGCCTCCGGTGACGTAGCGGCGCACCTCCGGATCTCTCAGGACATCCTGTGGAGTGCCGTCGGCAAGAATGCGGCCAGAGTAGAACGCCACCACCCGGTCGGCATAGCGGCCGACGATCTCCATGTCGTGTTCGACGAACACGATGGTTGCGGCGTCGGGAGCGACCGCATGGATCACGCGATCCATCGTGGCGAATTTCTCTTCCGCGGAGACGCCGGAAGTCGGCTCGTCGAGCAGCAGCAGTTTTGGCCGGCGGACCAGGGCCATTGCAATATCGATGAGCTTGCGAACACCGCCCGCAAGCTCGGAGATCGGTCGGTCGGCCAGATTGGCAAGACCAAACCGTTGCAGCAATTCGATCGCCTTGTCGCGGCGGCCCTTGGTCTCCGCCGGCGAATGAAGCGAAAGGGTCGTCGCGTGCATGCCGGAGACGGCCACGGCCAGATTCTCGGCGGCGGTGAGTTCAATGAATAATTGCGGGATCTGAAACGAGCGCGAGATGCCCAGCCGCACGACGCTTCTCGGCGAACGCCTTCCGATGTCGACCCCGTCGAGCGCAATCGAGCCGCTATCGGGCTTGAGATATCCGGTCACCATGTTGACGAAGGTCGTCTTGCCCGCGCCGTTGGCGCCGATCAGGCTGACCCGTTGGCCGGCCGCGATGTCGATCGACAAGGCGTCCGCGGCGACCACCGCGCCAAATCTCTTTTCTAGTCCGCGCACGGATAGCACGGGGTTCACGACGGTACCCCTTCTTCGACCGCAGCCGACGTCTCAGCCGAAACACCGGCGCGTTTGCGCCGTTCCCTGATCCAGAGCGAGCCGATGCCGCGCGGCAGAAACAGGATAACGGCGAGCAGGAAAACGCCAAGGACAAGCTGCCAAGTGTTAGGAAGATAGAGGTTCGAGAATGAGCGTACAAGCTCAAGCGCGAGCGAGGCGACGAATACCGCTGAAGCGCTCTGATATCCCGCGAGCACCGCGATAAATACGAATTCGCCCGACGTGGTCCAATAGGCGAATTGTGGGTCGATATGCCGCTGCGCCATCAGCGCGAACGCGCCGCTCGCGCCGGCAAAGACGGCTGCGATGACGAAGTTGATGGTGATGATCCGGTTCGCCGATATGCCGAGATACTCGACGCGCAGATTGTTTTCACGGGCCGCGAGGCTGGCAAGGCCGAATTCGGAACGGAACAGGATCGTTGCGGCGATGCCAGTTAGTCCGGTGGTAACGACCGAGACCGCGTAGAGCATGAAATCCGCCTCGCGCGGGTCGACGAAGCTGATGCCGAACAGGCTCGGACGCACGACATTGAAGCCGTCCGATCCGCCGAGCACGGTCGTCTTGACCAGCGCGCCGTAGAACACCATCGACAACGCGAGCGTCAGCATGCCGAAAAAAATCCCGCTGTAGCGGGCGATCAGTGGGCCGATCACAAGGCCGAGCAGGCCGCCGCAGATGGCGCCGATCAGCATTTGCGCCACAGCGTCAGTGATGCCCCAATTGTTCGCGATCAGCGCGACGCCATAGCCGCCCGCGGCGAAAAACAATCCCTGTCCGAACGACACGTTGCCGGTACGCGCCAATACCACGATGCCGAGTGCGACCAGGGCGTTGGAGGCCGCGATGGTTGCAAGCGACAATGTCCATGTCGGCAAAACGCGGCCGAACAGGGTCACAGCGATCACCGGAAAGACCATGACGAGAGGATGCATACGCCTTATCAAATTCGCCTCGCCGTCTCGCGCTTGAACAGCCCCTCGGGGCGAAACATCAGCACCGCCGCCATGATCAGGTAGATCATGAACAATTCGGCCTGCGGCATCAGGTGCACCGAAGTGGCTCGCGCGAGTCCGACAAGAACGGCGCCGATCGCCGCGCCCTCGACGCTGCCCAGTCCACCGATCACCACGATGGCGAAACTTAAGATGATGACATCCGAACTGAGCCCGGGCTGCATCGATATCTTGGGTGCCGTCAGCGCGCCCGCTAACCCTGCGAGCAACACGCCGAAGGCAAAGGCGGCCGCATAGACGCGGTTCACCCGGACGCCCATGCTGAGGCTCATCTCCTCGTTGTGGATCACCGCCAGCACGATCTTGCCCATGACGGTGCGATTGAGGCCGAACCAGACCGCAAGGCCAATCGCTGCGGCAGCCGGAATCAGCAGCAGATCGTAGCCGACGTAAAAGAGACCGGCGAATTCAACATTGCCGAACAGCTCGTAGGGCTGGGATGCGTAGATCGGGTTCACGCCCCAGATCAGCTTCGTGGTGTCCTCCAGGATCAGAAACACCGCATAGGTCACCAGCAAGAGCACCACTTCGTCGCGGCCATAGAACAGCTTCAAGAGGCCGCGCTCGAGCAGCAAGCCGACGATCGATGCGATCAGGGCGACCGAAATGAGCATCGCGACAAAGCCCAAGGCGGGCGGAAGGCTGTGGGCGGCCGCGATGGTGACGGCGGTCGCCGCGATATAGGCGCCGAGCGCATAGAAGCTGCCGTGAGCGATGTTGAGAATCTTGAGCACGCCGAATATCAGCGTCAATCCCAAGGCAACGACGAACAGCCAGGAAGCCTCGATCAGCCCGTCGAGAACAATCGTCAGAAACAGATTCATGCCGCCGTCATGCCGATATTGCGAGCGAAGGTCGAAGATCGCGGGCAGGGGTCAGCGGCGCGAACGTCCTGCTCACGTCGCTTTGCCTCATCTTTAGAGGCTGCCGCCGCTCAGTTGCACTTTAATTGCACTTGGCGCCGGCCATCCCGCCCTTGATCCACTCGATCGATTTCACGCCCGCGGGCGGATTGACGCATTCGGCCGCGAAGTACTGGATGTCGACCAGATCGACCCGTCTTAAGTCCGGATTGTACTTGGTACGGCTGAAGGCGATCGGCTGGATCGCCTGATGGCCATCTGCAAGCTTCATCTGAATGAGGCCGCCTGGCGATTGCCATTCCAGCCCCGTCATTGCCGCGATCAATTCATCGGTCGACGGCTTCTTGCCGCCGTTCTTGGCCATCGCCTTTTCGACTGCGGTCTTCAATCCGAGAATCGACTGCGCGATGCGATAGGCGGCCTGAACCGGATAGATGCCGTTGACGTTCTGGTAGCCTTTGAAGAACCAGTCGTTGACCGGCGATTTTTGCGACATCAGGCCATAGGCGCCGCGCGCGCCGATGATCGTGCCGTCGGGCATTTTGTCGCCGAGCGGCGGCAGCACATGGTCGGCGGCGCTGAGCACCAACTGGCTGCGCTTCGGCAGGCCGCGCGGCGTTGCCTGCAAAATGAAGGCCTGCAGATCGCCGCCCCACAAGCTTGAATAAACCACGTCGGAGCCGGCGCTGACCAGCGCGGAGATTTCGGTGCCGTATTGGCCAGCGCCGAATTTCGGCAGTAGGTCAGCCTGCAGCTTGACATCAGGATAAAGCTGTCCGGCAGCGGCGACGAAGTCGGCCCGGCTGTCCTGGCCCCAGGCGTAGTCCTGGTTGATGGCCGACAGCGTGTCCATCTTGATGTTCTTCGCCTTCATGTACCTGATGAGGCCGACGTTATCCATGGTGGCATGCGCGGCAGTGCGGAAGACATAGTTGTATTTTGCCTCTTCGAAGATGCGCGGCGTGCCGCAATCCATCAGGACCAGCATCTTCTTTAGTTCCTCCGCGATTGGTGCAACCGCAAGGCAATCGCCGGAGCCGATATAGCCGAGCACGACATCGACATTCTCGCGCTCATAAAGATTGCGCAACTCCTGGACCTGTTTGGTCGCACCACCGTTCTCGTCGATGACGACAGGCTCGATCTTCATGCCGCCGAACCCGACCTTGTCGTACGGCGCGGGCGCCGCGCCCTTGTTCAATTCGTCGATCACAAATTGACCGCCGTTACGGGCCGGGATGCCGAAGCTGTCCGCGGCGGGCCCGGACAGGAACGTCACGACGCCGAGTTTGAAGCTATCTTCCGCGTATGCGGGCGCCGCCAGGGCGACGGGAATGGCAATAGCGGCAGTCAGGAGCACGACAGAGCGGCTAGTCCGCCGAAAATGATCCATGATTTCCTCCCTTGTCCGGCGGTGGCCCCGCCGTAAACCCAGCACCGGTTGCCCCAGTGTCGGTTGTCTTGGCCGGGAGTTTAGGCGGGCTTTTCCGGCGCGTCTATGGATGCTCTCGCGGCTCCGGTCCCCGGACCTCAGCCCTCGATGATGGCGACCGCCCGGGTCCAGCCTGCGGAAGCCCGCTCGATCTTGACCGGAAAGCACGACACCATGAAGCCGGTCGACGGCAATAGATCCAGATTACGCAGCTTCTCGATGTGGCAATAGCCGATATGCCGTCCGGCCTTGTGACCTTCCCAGATCAGGCTCGCGTCCTTGGTCTCGGCATATTTCTTCGCGGTATAGACGAACGGCGCATCCCAGCTCCAGCCGTCGATCCCGGTCAGCCGCACCCCGCGCTCGAGCAGATACATCGTCGCCTCATAACCCATGCCGCAGCCGGAGGTGACGTAATCGGGCCTGCCGTATTTGGCGCCGGCGCTGGTGTTGACCACCACGATTTCCAGTGGCGAAAGGCTGTGGCCGATGCGCTTGAGCTCGTTCTCGACATCCTTTGCGGTGGCCACATAGCCATCCCCCAGATGGCGGAAGTCGAGCTTGACAGCGGGCTGCAGGCACCACTCCAGCGGCACTTCATCGATGGTCCATGCGCGCTCGCCGCGGTTCATCGTGGGGTGAAAATGCCACGGCGCGTCGAGGTGCGTACCGTTGTGAGTCGAGAGCTGCACCGTCTCCATCGCCCAGCCTTGGCCGTCCGGCAGGTCCTCCGCCTTCAAGCCGGGGAAGAACTGCAACATGCGCGGCAGGCTCTGCTGGTGATCATGGTACTCAATCGCCGGATGCAGGCCGGGCGGATCGGCCGGCACATCGTTCTGCAAGGGTACGGAAATGTCGATCAGCTTTCGCGCCATGGCGCTCCTCCGGTGTTTTCCTTTGATTCGATCAGACCGGCTGGATGCCGGCCTTGGCGATGATATCGCGCCATTTCGGCACTTCGTCCTCGATGCGCTTCCTCATGCCGTCAGGTCCGTTGGCCAGCACCTCAAAACCGTCGTTGCGCAATTGCTCCGAAATCTTCGGCGTCTTCAGTATTCCGAGCGACTTGGTCGACAACAGCTCGACGATGGCGGGCGGCGTTCTCGCGGGCGCCAAAAATCCCTGGAAGGTATCGGAGATGAAATCCTTGTAGCCGAGTTCGACCATGGTCGGCACGTCGGGCAGGTCGAACCAGCGGTGCGCTCCGGTGACAGCCAGCGCCTTCAAGGCCCCGGACTCGATATGCGGATGCGCGGGCGGCAGTGCTGCGAAAGCAACCTGCGTGGTGCCGCTCAAGATCGCCTGGATCGCGGGGCCCGCGCCGGAAAATGGCACATGGGTCATGTTGATGGCGCCGACGAGCTTGAAAAGTTCGCCGGAAAGATGCGGCGTGGTGCCGATCCCGGGGCTCGCATAGTTCAGCTCGTTCGGATTTTTCTTCGCCCGGGCGATCAGATCGGCAATCGAATTCAGTCCCAGCTTGGGGTCGACCAGGATCACATTGGGCGAGGTGCCAAGCTCGGCAATGGCGGCAAAATCCTTGAACGGATCATAGGGAATTTTCGCGTAGAGGCCGGGATTGACGACATAGGCGCTCGAAGTGATCAGGAGCGTATAGCCGTCCGGCTCGGCATGGGCCGCGATGCCGATCCCGATATTGCCGCCGGCGCCGGGCCGGTTCTCGACCACGACCGTGCCGGAAAGGGCTTCGCCGAGGTGGGTCGCGAGAATGCGCGCCATGATGTCGGTCGGTCCGGCCGGGGCAAACGGCACGATGATCTTGACGGGGCGTTCGGGATAACCCGCCGCCTTCGCACGCCTTGAACCAAGGGCGGACGTTGCAGCCGCGCCGAAGAGGAGCGCCGTGGTCCGCAGAAACTTCCGGCGTGAGGCAAGCGTGTTTTTATTGTCGTTCATGATCGCCCTCCCGGCGCGCATTGCGGCGACCTCACATATCGAATACCGCCACGGCGCGGATCGGCGACGCGGTGCCTTCGCGCCACTTCATCGGCAGGCCGATGAAGGTGAAGCGGCCCTGGCCGAGCAGTGCTTCCAGATTGCACAGGCTCTCGATGTGGGTGATGTCGAGGTCGAGGCAGGCCTTGTGCACCATCAGATTGACGTCGCCCTCGGGTCCGGGCCGCATCGAGTCGATGCCGAAATGGACGATGCCTTGCGCGGCGAGCCATTGCGTCGCAGCGACATTCACGCCGGAATTGTCCGTCGCATATTCCTTGCGCGGAAAGGTGCGTTCGTGATGGCCGGTGCAGAGCAGGACCGTGCCGCCGTTCGGCACTCCCACGCCGGCCTTCTTTACCGCCGCTTCGAGATCATCAGCCGTGATCTCGGCGCGGGGCGCGATATGGCGCAGGTCGATGCAGATGCCGGGCACGATGCATTTTTCCAGCGGGTATTGGTTGATCGGGATGCCGCGCGGGCCGAAATGCCTGGGCGCATCGATATGGGTGCCGCCATGATCCGGCATCGAGATGAACATTGACGACAGCCCATAGACGTTTCGCGAATCGGCAAGCGCCTCCTCGTGGTTCTTCCACATGCCGTGGATGATCGGCGGATGACCGGGATAGCTCGGGGTGCGATGATAGAGTTCGCGGCTGAGGTCGACGATTTTCACGGGTTGTTGGCCTTTAAGCGGGGAGGGCGGGGCGGGACCCGCGTTCATGCTGGCGCGTTTTTGGCCCTGCTGCAAGACGGCCTGGCATTCATCGCAAGACGTGCTGCGGCAACCAAAGCGATATCTCCGGAACGTAGGTGACGAACATCAGGACCAGGAACATGACCGCGTAAAACGGCCAGATCTTGCGCATCACCTGCTCGATCGTGACCTTGCCGACCGCGCAGCCGACGAACAGGATCGATCCGACCGGCGGGTGGCACAGCCCGATACCGAGATTGAGCAGCATGATCATGCCAAAATGAACCGGATTGACGCCGAAATTTTGCATGACCGGCAGCAGGATCGGCGTTGCGATCAAGATCGACGGCGCCATGTCGACGAGCGTGCCGAGCACGAGCAGCAGGATGTTGATCAGGAACAGGATGACGTATTTATTGCCGGAGATGGAGAGGAAGAATGCCGTCATCTTTGCCGGCATTTGCGTCAGCGCCATGATGTAGCCGACGCTGGAGGCGCAGGCGATCAGCGTCAAGACCATCGCGACCGTACGCAGCGTCCGGTGCAACAGAACCGGCAGGTCGCGCCAGCGATAATCGCGGTAGATGAACATCGTCACGAAGAACGCCCACAGGCAGGCAACCGCACCGGCCTCGATGGCGGTGAAGATGCCGCCCAAAATGCCGCCCAGGATGATCACCAGCGTGATCAGCCCCCAGGCGGCATCGATGGTGATTCTCAACGCGTCCTTGACCGCCACCGTCTGGCCGCGCGGATGACCTTCCCGATAGGCGATCACAAGGCAAAGGATGATCAACGAGAGGCCGAGCAGCAGGCCCGGAAATACTCCGGCCATGAACAGCGCGCTGATCGAAATCGTGCCGCCGGTCGCGAGCGAATACAACACCGCGTTGTGGCTCGGCGGTACCAGCAACGCCTGCACCGATGAGGTGATGGTCAAATTGGTCGCGAAGACGCGGGGATATCCGTTCTTCTCCATTTGCGGGATCATCACCGAGCCGATCGCGGACGTATCGGCGACGGCAGAGCCGGAGATGCCGCTCAAGAACGTCGTCGCCAGCACGTTGACGATGGAAAGACCGCCGCGCAGCCGCGTGAACCCGACCAGCACGTCGGCGAAAGCGACCAGCCGCCGCGCCATTCCGCCTTCCGCCATGATCGCGCCCGCCAGCACGAAGAATGGGATCGTCAGCATCGCGACCTTGCTGACGCCGTCGGAGATTTTCAACATCAAGGCTTCGAGCGGGATGCCGATCGAAAGCGCGCCGGCAATCGCGGCCATTGCCAGCGCATACGCAATGGGCATGCCGATCACGAAGCAGACCAGCATTGTCCCAAGCAAGATCAGGATATCCATGGTCTGCCCCTTAGGCGATCAATCGAACGGCGTTGTTTCAGGATGGTGAACGATCGGGTCGGGCGGGAGCCCGAGAAAAATGCGTTCAATGATGAACAGCAGCAGGCAGGCGCCGCCAACGGGGATCGGCAGATAGGTGATCCCGACCGAAAGGAATGGGAAATCGGCGATGGTATTGTGCCAGGTCACTTCGACAAGCCGCTCGCCCCAGACGATCATGAAGACTGCGATCAGCGCCATCAGAAGCTGGACGATGACGTCCAGCAGGGTACGCCATCGCGTCGGCAAGTGGTCGGCGAAATACGAGATGTTCATGTGCAGGTTGAGCCGGTAGGCTGCAGCGGCGCCGATAAAGGTGAGCACAATGGTCAGCAGCACCGCGAGCGGTTCGGGCCATGACGCGGCGCTGTTGAGCACGTAGCGCGTGAACACCGCCCAGGGGATGATCGCAGAGATCAAGACGAACGCCGTGCAGCCGACGATGACGCACACAAGATAGAGATAATCCATCATTCGGCGAAACAGTCCGGCCATTTTCAAAATTCCCGATTTGCCGGGCGAATGAGTTGTTCGCTCAGATCGCTTGAATGCGCTTGATCATGTCCTGGTATTTCGGGCCGTATTTGTCCCACACCGGCTTGACGGCGTTCTGGAACGGCGCCTTGTCTGATATCTCGATGATCTGACAGCCGGCGGCTTTGGCCTTTTCCATCGCCTGCTGCTCGTATTTGTTCCAGAGCTCGCGTTCTTCCATCTGCGCCTCGCGGGCAAACATCTTGATCAGGCTCTGGTCGTCGCTCGAAAGCGCGCCCCAGGCTTTCTTCGAGAACAGCAGCACTTCGGGAATGATCAGGTGCTCGGTGAGCGAGTAATATTTGGCCGCCGTATAGTGATTGCTGAAGACATAGCTCGGCGGATTGTTCTCGGCGCCGTCGATGACGCCGGTCTGCAGCGCGCTGAACACCTGATCATAGCCCATGGCGACGCCGTTGCCGCCGAGCGCGTTCATCATGTCGACGAAAATCGGATTGCCGATGACGCGGAATTTCAGGCCCTTGAGGTCCTCGATCGTCTTGATCGGCCGTTTAGTATTGTAAAGGCTGCGGGCGCCGGAATCCATCCAGCACAATGCGACCAGTCCGGCATTGGGGCTCGCCGTGATCTTGTCGAGCAATTCCTGCCCGATCGGTCCGTCCATCATCTTTTCCGCATGCGCTGTATTCTTGAACAGGAACGGCATATTGACGACATTGATATCGTCAACGATCGGGCCCACTGTCCCTACGCTGACGCGCAACATCTGGATCGCGCCGATCTGCGTCTGCTCAATGGTTTCCTTTTCGCCGCCCAGTTGCATCGATGGAAACATCTGGACCGAAAGCCGGCCCTGCGTGGCGGCCTCGAGTTTCTTGCCGAGGTTTTCAGTCGCCGCCACCGTCGGGTAGCCCGTGGGCTGAACGTCGGATGCCTTGAAAACCGATTTTGTTTGCGCGGATGCGCGCGAGAGCGGTTGCAACGCCGCAGCCGCCCCGACTCCAGCGCTCAACTTGATAAAATCGCGGCGTTTCATCGCTCTTCTCCCATGGTGTCGTTGGTTTGGCGCGGCTCTTTTTTCGCGGGCCGCGTTCCGTTGCCTTGCTAAGGTCGCTCGTCGAAAAACTCCGGATTGGTATGTTGGGTGGCGGAGATGTCGCCGAGCAGCTTTTCGAGATGGGCTGCCATGGCGGCTCCGGCGCCTGCCGGGTCGTGTCGTTCGATCGCGGCCAGGATAACCTCGTGCTGCGCGATCACCTGCGCCATCCGCCCCCTCTGCGGCAGGGTCAGCCGACGGTAGCGATCGACGTGGACTTTAACCTGCTGGATCAGTGTCCAGATTCCGGGATATCTGGCGACTTCCGCGACGGTGCCGTGAAATGTCTCATCCGCGTGATGAAAGGCATCCCGGTCCCCGGCAACATCAGCCTCGCGCTGACGTTCCAGGATCGAATGCAGGGTCAGGATCTGGCTGGACGTGGCCCGCTCGGCGGCGAGGCGCGCGGTGGTCTCCTCCAGCGCCTTGCGGATGATGATCGCCTCCGGCAGCGCGGCAAGCGGAATGCGCGAGACGAAGATGCCCGATTGGGGAAATATTTCGACCAGACCTTCATCGGATAATCTGAGGATGGCTTCGCGCACTGGTGTTCGGCTCACGCCGTGGGAAAGGGCGATCTCGGCTTCCGAGATCGCCTCTCCGGGACGCCGTTGCAGCGACACCAGTTCGGCGCGCAGATCGGAATAAATCCGCGACGAAGCGGTGGCCGTGCGCGGCCGGCCGTTGCGGCGAATGCCGACGGCTGTCGAACGCGATGCGGCCTCACTCTTCTTCGTGGCGCGTACCGCCATACTTACTCTCCGAACTAATATATTAGTATATGGACTTTCGCGGCAAAGACAAACGAGAAAGCGCGATTGGGCGGACCGCGACTGGGCAGGCCACCGGCCGGCTAGCTTGCGCCGCTGAGAAAGCCTGCGCGCTCGCGCAAGCCCCGCGCATCGGCGCTGATCAGCAAATTGATAAGAGCCTGCGCTTCCTGTGGATTGCGGGCCTGCGTGGTCACGGCGGCCGTGTACATCGTCGAAAGTCCGCATCCCACTGGCAGCGATCCCGACAGCACAACGCCTTCGGTGCTGATGATCTCGGTCGACTGTGTGCAGCCGATTGGCTTGCGCGCATCGGACGCCGCAAGGTGACGCATCGCGGTCGCGCCATTCGGGTAGATTCTGAGCCGCGGGGCGATCGCGTCGGCAATACCGATCTGCGCCAGCACCTTGGCGACGTGAATTCCGGCGGTCGAAACCTCGGTGTCCGGCACGAAGATCGCATCCGACGCCAGCAATGCCCGGCGCAGATCGGCCTCATCCCTGACCATAAGCAAAGGATCGCGCTGGCGCACGGCGAGGGCGGTCTCGACCAATCCGACATCCACGATCGAGGAGGCGACCACCAGCTTCTCTTCCGCGAGCTTGGCGACAAGCGCTGCCGTCAAAATCACGATGTCGGTTGGCATCTCCTGGCGCAATTTTTGAGCCATGGCTCCGACAGCGCCGAACTCTCCTGTGATGTCAAAGCCGGTCTGCGCTTTGAATTTCGGCGCCAGGCTTGCGACCAGGCCTTGCGCCGCACCACCGCTCAGGACGCTCAAGCTTGTCATGAAGAGAGTTCCATCGCCGCGATCAGGCTGTCGCGGGTGATCGGCAGATTGCGAATGCGCACGCCCAAACAATCGAACACGGCGTTGGCAATCGCTGCGGTGACCGGTCCGTGCGCGGCCTCGCCGGCACCGACCGGCTCGATTTCCACCCGCTGGATCAGTTCGACCACAACTTGCGGCACTTCGCTAAAGCGAAGGATCGGATAATCCGTCCAGCTGCTGGAGGTGATGTGCTCGTGATCGAAGCGAACGCGCTCCTTCAACACCCAGCTCGTGGCCTGGATCGCGCCGCCCTCGATCTGGTTGATGACCCCGTCGGGATTGATGGCTTCGCCAACGTCGACCGCGAGCGTCAGCCGTTTGACGCGGATATCTTGCTCGCCCTCGACCTCGGCGACCACGGCACAATAGGCGCCGGTGTTCTTGTAGCGGGCAAAGCCGATGCCGTAGCCGGTGCCCGGCTTTTTCTCCGGCTTCCAGCTCGCGCGCCGCGCAGTCGCGCGGATCACGTCTTTGGCGCGATCATCCCGCAGATGCCGCAGCCGGAATTCGATGGGATCTTCGCCGCGTTCGGTGGCGATCTCGTCGAGGAAGCTTTCGATCGCAAACACATTGCCCTGCGCGCCGAGCGTCCGCAGCGCCGACGTGCGCACCGGCATGGTCAGGAGGCGGTGGCTTTCGATCCTCCACGCCGGAAAATCATAGAGCGGGATGGAATTACGGTCACCGCCGCCGCCATTGGCCTGCGGCGGATTGGTCGAGATCATGCGCGGGAACGGATTTTCCAGCTCATAGGCCGCGAGCAGGGCGGGCTGCGCCGCGCGCCCCGGCCGCGCCGCGTGACCATTGCTCCAAATCGAATGGCGCCAGTTGACGATCTCGTTTTGCGCATCGAGATCGGCCTCGATTTCGATCGCCATCGCGGCGCCAAACGGCGCGTGAGTCATCTCGTCCGCCCGCGACCATTGTACACGGACTGGCCGCCCGCCTGCTGCCTTCGCCAGCAGCACGGCGTCGAGCGCGACGTCGTCGGCGGCATTGTGTCCGTAACAGCCGGCGCCTTCCATATGTTCGACCGTGATATTCTCGACCGGAATCTTGAGCACCAGCGCAAGGTCGGCGCGGAGCAGATAGACCCCCTGGCTGTGGGTCCAGACCTGAAGGCGATCGCCGTTCCATTGCGCGATGGCGCAGGACGGCCCAATCGACGCGTGCGCGATATAGGGGCGGGTATATTGCCGCCGTATGGTGCGCAGTTTGTCGCTGGTGTTCGACGATATCCTGGTGTCGATGATGGTCGACTCGACCGGTTGTGCCTTCAGGAAGGCGGCCAAGTCGTTTTCATCGGGCAGCGCTTCGCGAGCCGACCATGTCGCGCCCTTGCGCAACGCTCTCAGCGCGGTCTCGGCCCCCTCTTCGGTCTCGCTGACGACGCCAGCAAAACTGCCGTCACGCACGACCGTGACAAGACCCGCGACAGCGTGGGCACCGTCTTCGTTCAGCCCGGTGAGTGTTGCCCCTGACCGCTCCGGGCGCAGCACGCGGCCATGCAGCATCGCGGGCAGCGCGTAATCGTGAATGAAGCGCCGACGCGCGAACACCTTATCGGGAATGTCGAGGCGCCGCACCGATTGTCCGGCGAGCGCGCGCTTGGCGGCGGCCTTCGGTGCCGCTTCCAGCGTGGCATCGCGATCGAGCGAGATTTCGTCGGCGAGTTCCCAGTAACTCGTTTGCACGTTACCGGGTCCAGAAATCATGCCATCGTCGATCTCAAGCGCGTTCGCATCGACGCCGAGGCGATCGGCCGCCGCGGCAAGAAAAATCCGCCGGATCTCGGCGCAGGCCTGGCGGATCGCGCGTCCAGATTGCTGGATGGAGAGGCTACCCGAGGTGACGCCCTCATTGGGACTTCCGGCCGTCGAGGCGCGCACCATCTTCACGCGGCCGATATCGACGTCGAGTTCGTCGGCGGCGATCTGCGCGAGCGCGGTCACGATGCCCTGTCCGATCTCGACCTTGCCGGGTGAGAGCGTCACCTGTCCTTCGTCGGAGAATCTCACCCATGACGATAGTCTTGGGTTCGCAGCCAAGCTGACCGGAAGCTGGGGTGCGGCCTGGTTCATTGCGGGGCCATCTCGGCTGCCGCGCGCAACACCGCCCGCACCATCCGGTTGTGCGAGCCGCAGCGGCAGAGGTTGCGGTCGAGCGCGGACCGCACCTCGGCATCGGTCGGCTGTGGGTTTTGCATCAGCAATGCCGCAGCACTCATCAATATGCCGGAGACGCAATAGCCGCATTGCAGGGCCTGCTCGGCGATAAAGGCGCGCTGCAGTGGATGCGGCCGCTCGGCGCTGCCCAATCCCTCGATGGTGGTGACGTCCTTGTTCGCAACCGACCATAATGGCGTATCGCAGGAGGCCACCGCGCGATCGCCGATGATGACATGGCACGCACCGCATTCGCCGGAGCCGCAACCGAAATGCGGACCGGTCAAGCCAAGCGGTCCGCGCAGGATGTCGAGCAGCGAACCGTCGGGATCGGCGTCGACATCGGTCTCGACGCCATTGAGGCGAAATCGAATGCTCGGCATCGCTGACTTCAAGGCCCTTGTTTTACGGCTTGTCGAATTTCTTGACGACTTCCGCCCACTTCACAATATCGCCGCGCAGGAATTTGTCGAATTCTTCTGGAGTCATCGACATCGCAACCGCGCCCTGTTCGGTCCAGAGTTTGACGATATCTGGCCGCTTCACCGCTTCGTTCACGGCAGCATTGAGCTTATCGATGATCGGCTTCGGC
Organism: Alphaproteobacteria bacterium; assembly: GCA_005884765.1. Taxonomy (GTDB): domain Bacteria; phylum Pseudomonadota; class Alphaproteobacteria; order Rhizobiales; family Xanthobacteraceae; genus Bradyrhizobium. The sequence goes on along the minus strand of VAZV01000192.1, from coordinate 5,520 downwards.
GTCCCGGTGGGCGTCATCAAGCCGAGCCAGATGGTGGCTTCATAGCCGGGCACGCCGGCTTCGATCACCGTCGGCACGTTTGGCAGCACGTTCGATCGCGTCTTGCCGGAGGTCGCGAGCGCGCGCACCTGGTTCTCGCTGATGTTGGGTGTCATCGCGGGCACCGCGTCAATTATCATCTGCACCTGTCCGCCGATCACCCCCGAGCGCGCTTCGCCGCTGTTGCGGTAGGGCACATGCACCACATCGATACCGGCCATGGTTTTGAACAGTTCGCCCGCCATGTGATAGGGCGTGCCCTGCCCGGAAGAGGCGTAGTTCAGCTTTCCCGGCTGTGACTTCGCCAGCGCGATGAATTCGGCCAGCGTTTTGGCGGCGACCTGCGGATGCACCACAATCACGAGATCGGAATAATTGACCGGTGCGATCGGCGCGAGATCGCGCATCAATTCGTATTTGCGCTGCGGCAGCGCCACCAGCGACTCGTTTGCAGTCTGGGTATTCGACATCATCAACAGCGTATAGCCGTCGGGCGACGACTTGGCCGCCTCGAGCGTGCCGATCACGCCGCCGGCGCCGGTGCGGTTCTCGACCACGAACGGCTGGCCGAATTTTTCCTGCAGGACGTTGCCGATCAGGCGCGCCGTGACGTCGGCGGGACCGCCCGCGCCGAACGGAACGACGATCCTGACCGGCCGCGCCGGATAATCCTCGGCGAGCGAAGCCGAGCTCAGGGTGGGCGCTATCGCCAGCGTCGCCATTACCGCCAACGCGAACCTTGGACCCGTCATTTCCATCTCCCGCAACGTCGTATTATTGCAGGGCAATTTAGCTGCAAGGCGGATAGACTGTCGACGACAGACTGGGTATAGGCCCAAGGAATAAAAGATAATTTGCGGTGTACCTGACATCGCCGAAAAGCGGGATGGACGAGCCCATGAAGCATTCGAAGGTTTCGCGTCGTGACCTGCTCAAGGGTACGGCCGCCCTGGTCGCAGGTGCCGCGTTCTCGACCCGGGTGATGGCGGATGCGCCGCCGGCAGAGCCGGTCACGCCGGCCCTGATCGAGGCCGCGAAGCAGGAAGGCCAGATCATCTATTACACCTCGACCGATCTGCCGGTCGCCGAGAAACTCGCCAAGGCGTTTGAGGCAAAGTATCCGGGCATCGCGGTGCGGGTCGAACGCACCGGCGCCGAGCGCGTGTTCCAGCGCATCGGCCAGGAATATTCCAGCAACATTCACGCCGTCGATGTCGTGAACTCGTCCGACGCCGCGCACTTCATCGTCTGGAAGCGCGATGGCATTCTCGCGCCTTACGTGCCGGAGGAGGTCGCCAAATTCTATCCGGCCGAGCACCGGGATGCCGACGGGCAGTTTGCGAGTTTTCGCGTCTGGCTCTCGATCATCGCCTACAACACCAATCTGGTGAAGCCGGAGGAAGCGCCGAAGAGCTTTGCCGACCTGCTCGATCCCAAATGGAAGGGCAAGATCGTCAAGGCGCATCCCGGCTACAGCGGCACCATCATGACTGCGACCTATCAGATGCAGCGCGATCTCGGCTGGGGTTGGTTCGAGCAGCTCGCCAAGCAGAACATCATGCAGGTGCAATCCTCGGCCGACCCGCCGAAGAAGCTCGATCTCGGCGAGCGTGCCGTGATGGCCGACGGCAACGAGTACAACATCTTCCAGATGAAGGAGACCGGCCGCCCAGTTGAGCCGGTCTACGCGAGCGAAGGCTCGCCGCTGATCATCGGGCCGAACGGCATCTTCAAGTCGTCGCCCCATCCGAACGCAGCAAAACTGTTTCAATCGTTTTCGCTTGGCCGGGAAGCACAGCAGCTCATCATCGACGTCGGCGGCCTGCGCTCGGTGCATGCGCAGACCCAGGAGAAAGCCGGCCGCAAGCCGCTCAAGGAGATCAAGACCATGAAAGACGACGCGGCGGCGGTCGAGAGGGAAGGCGACGCGATCAAGTCGCACTATACCAAGATCTTCCACGTCTGATCTGATCGGATCATGACATCGGACCTGCCGAAAATTTCCGTCGCCGAAATGCTGGCAGAGAAAATTGCTGCGCTGAAGCCGGGCGCGCTTCCAGCCGCGACCGCGCGCAAATGCGAGGACTTGCTGATCGATGTCGTCGGACTCTGCGTTACTGCACGCAACGAAGACTATGTCGGGAGCGCGCTCGCAGGCTGCGACGATGACGGCCCATGCACAGCGATCGGCCACCGGCGCACGCTGAATGGGGCAGGTGCAGCCTTCATCAACGGCACCGCGGCGCATGGCGAGGATTTCGACGACACTTTCGAAGGCGGACCGGTGCATGCCGGCGCCGTGATCGTGCCCGCGGTGCTCGCGGCCTGCGAGCGCCATCATCCCGACGGACGGATGGCGCTGGTCGGGATCGCAGTCGGAACCGAGGTGCTGTGTCGTTTGAGCCTGGTGGTGCCCAAGGCCGTGCACAAGGCCGGCTTTCATCCGACCGCGATTTTTGGCGCAATCGGCGCGGCCGCGGGCGTCGGCACAGCACTCGGCCTTGACGCTAGGCAGATCGTGGATGCGCTCGGCATCGCCGGCAGCATGGCGGGCGGCATCATCGAATATCTCGCCGAAGGCGCCTGGACCAAGCGGCTGCACGCCGGCTGGGCCGCGCAATCCGGCATCCGCGCCGCGCTGTTGGCGCGGTCGGGCTTCGTCGGCCCGCGCACGGTGTTCGAGGGCGTGCACGGGCTGTTCCACGGGTTTGCGCACACCACGCGCGGCGACTATGAGGCGCTGACGGAAGATTTCGGCATGCGCTGGGTGACCGACACGCTGGCGTTCAAGCCCTATCCCTGCGGGACCATGGCGCAGCCTTACATTGATTGCGCGCGACGGTTCGCTGCGGGCGGCGTCAAGGCCGAATACATCCAGGAGATCGTCTGCGAGGTCGCCGAGGGCACGGTGCATCGGCTGTGGGAGCCGTTGGCCGCCAAGCAGCGGCCACCCAACGGCTACGCCGCCAAATTCGCCACGCCGTATCTGATTGCGACCGGTTTTGTCCATGGCGGGGTCGGGCTTGGCGCTTTCACCGACAGCGCGATCGGCGATCCGCGCGTGCTTGCGCTGGCGGCGAAAATCAAATTCGTGATCGATCCCCAAAATCCCTATCCAAACAGCTATACCGGCCACATGCGCGTCACCCTGAAAGACGGCAGCGTGATCGAGGAACGGCAGCCGCATTTGCGCGGCGGCGCAAACGAGCCGTTGACGCGGCAGGACGTGATCGACAAATTTGTCCTCAATGCCGCGCATGGCGGCTGGACAAAGCCGCAAAGCGATGCTGCCTTGAAGCTGCTGGCGGCGCTCTACCGGGGCCGCATCGATCTTTCGACGCTGCGCGGATAGGCCTCATGAGCAACGAACTCAACGGCAAGGTCGCAATCGTCACCGGTGCCGGCCGCAATATCGGCCGTGCGATCGCGCTGACGCTGGCAGAGGGCGGTGCGTCCATTCTGGTCAACGCGCGCAGCAACCGTACCGAGGCGGAAGCGGTCGTGCGCGAGATCGAGGCCGCAGGCGGCAGCGCGCTGGTCCATATCGGCGATGTCGCCGATCCGAAAGCCGTGCAGGCGATGGCGGATGCGGCGCTCAACCAGTTCGGCCGCATCGATATCCTCGTCAACAACGCCGCGCTGCGGCGAGAAAAACCGTTTGCCGACATGGAATATGCCGAATGGCGCGACATCCTCGACGTCACGCTCGACGGCGCCTTTCACTGCACCAAGGCTTGCCTTGCGGGCTTGCGCAAATCTCAAGCCGGAACCATCGTCAATATCGGCGGCTTGAGCGCGCACACCGGCGCCAGGAACCGCGCCCATGTGGTGACGGCAAAGGCGGGCATTGTCGGCTTCACCCGCGCGCTTGCCAGCGAATTCGCCGCCGACGGCATCACCGTCAATTGCGTGGTCCCCGGCCTAATCGGCACGCTGCGGGCGAAGGACAAGCCGGAACCGGCGCATCATCTGACGCATCAGACCCTGACCGGCGACCGCGGAAGACCCGAGGACGTCGCCGCAGTGGTGCGTTTCCTGTGCAGCGCGGGTGCGCGCTACGTCACCGGGCAGGCGATCCACGCCAATGGCGGGGCCTATCTCGGCACATAATGCATAGCGAGTTGCTGTTTTTGCACAGGCATTGCCGGATAAATGCGCTCGGCGGCCCCGGATTTTGATGTTACCTATTGGCGTATGAACCAGCACGCCAAGGTCGATATCCGGCATTCCACCTGTCCGCACGACTGCCCGTCGGCGTGCGCGCTGGACATCGAGGTGCTCGAAGGCCGCAGCATCGGCCGGGTGCGCGGCTCCAAGCTGCAGACCTATACCGCCGGCGTCGTCTGCGCCAAGGTCGCGCGCTATGCCGAGCGCATTCATCACCCCGATCGGCTGATGTATCCGATGCGCCGGACGGGGCCGAAGGGCTCGGGGCAATTCGCGCGGATTTCGTGGGACGAAGCGCTCGACGAGATCGCCGATCGCTTCAATCAGGCCGAGCGCGACTTCGGCGCCGAATCGGTCTGGCCTTATTACTACGCAGGCACCATGGGCCTCGTGATGCGCGACGGCATCAACCGCCTTGCGCATGTGAAGAAATATTCGCGCTTCTACCAGACGATCTGCGCCAATATCGCCCGCATCGGATTTGCCATCGGCACCGGCAAGATCGCGGGCGTCGATCCACGCGAGATGGGCGTCTCCGACCTGGTCGTGATCTGGGGCACCAATCCGGTGAACACCCAGGTCAATGTGATGACGCACGCCACCCGTGCCCGCAAGGAACGTGGCGCCAGGATCGCGGCCGTCGATATCTACAACAACGACACCATGAAGCAGGCCGACATCAAGATCATCCTGCGGCCGGGCACCGACGGCGCGTTCGCCTGCGGCGTGATGCATGCGCTGTTCCGCGACGGCTATGCCGATCGCGAATATATGGAAAAATATACCGATTGCCCTCGTGAGCTCGAGGCGCATCTCAAAACTCGCAGCCCGGAATGGGCGTCGGCGATTTGCGGCGTTCCGGTCGAGGAGATCGAGGCCTTTGCCCGCGCGGTCGGCGAAACCAAGCGCACCTTCTTCCGCCTCGGCTATGGCTTTACCCGCAGCCGCAACGGCGCCGCGCAAATGCATGCGGCGCTGTGCATACCGGCGGTGACCGGTGCCTGGCAGTATGAAGGTGGCGGCGCGTTCTTCAACAATTACGCGCTCTGGCATTTCAATCAATCCATCATCGAGGGTCACGACGCGATCGATCATTCGACGCGGCTGCTTGATCAGTCCAAGATCGGCCGCGTCCTGACCGGTGATCCCGAGGCGCTGTGCGGCCGCGGTCCGGTCAAGGCGATGCTGATCCAGAACACCAATCCGATGGCGGTCGCGCCCGAGCAGGCGCTCGTGCGAGAGGGTTTTGCGCGCGAAGACCTGTTCACGGCGGTGCATGAACAGTTCATGACCGAGACCGCGCAAATGGCCGAT
>VAZV01000297.1 GCA_005884765.1 Alphaproteobacteria bacterium | reverse complement strand
AAGGGAGCGCGCACAAGTCACGCTCAACTCGATCGGGGACGCGGTCATCAGCACCGACGTCGCAGGCAACATCACCTATCTTAATGTGGTCGCCGAAAGCATGACCGGCTGGACGCGCCAGGAAGCATCAGGGCGGCCACTTCAGGAAGTGTTGCGGATCATCGATGGAGATAGCCGCGAACCGGCTCTGAATCCGCTCGCAATGGCGATGCTGCACAACAAGTCCGTCGGCCTGAGCGCCAACTGTGTGCTGATTCGCCGCGACGGGTATGAATCGGCCATCGAAGATACCGCGGCCCCCATTCACGACCGCCGCGGGCAGGTGACGGGCGCCGTGATCGTTTTTCACGACGTGAGTGTGGCGCGCGCGATGTCGCTTAGAATGTCTTACTTGGCGCAGCACGACCTTCTCACCGAGTTGCCCAATCGCATGTTGCTGAACGACCGACTGACGCAGGCGATAGCGTCAGCGCAGCGTCACCGCACCTCGCTCGCGGTTCTATTCCTCGATGTGGATCACTTCAAGCACATCAACGACTCGCTGGGTCATGCGATCGGCGATCAGCTTCTGCACTCGATTGCACAACGCTTGGTGGCTTGCGTGCGCCGGTCCGACACCGTCAGTCGTCAAGGTGGAGATGAATTCGTGGTGCTGCTTTCGGAAGTGGCTCGCGCGGAACATGCAGCCTTTACGGCTGCCAAGATACTCACCGCAGTGAGCAGACCTCACCGCATCGGCCATCAAGATCTGCACGTCACGGTGAGCGTCGGTATCGGCGTCTACCCCGATGATGGCGTCGACGCCGAGACACTACTGAAAAACGCGGACACTGCGCTGTTCCAGGCCAAGGCCCTTGGTCGCGGCAACCATCAGTTCTTCGAGCCGGACAGAGAAGTGCGCGCGCTAGAGCCGCCGAATCGTATGCATCCGCAGTCTCACCGCTGAGGTAAAGCCCCATGGCGGTGCGAACTCGTAAGTCGCGAGAAATCGATCGAGAAGAAATGGTGGAAGGTCCATAGCATTCGCTCCGGATCAGGGGTCAAAGATCGTCGATCAACGGAAATTATCCACTTCTGGACCACGCCTCCAGCCTTGGCTACCGAGCACCAGGGGACGCAGGGCGTTCTCCAGTCGGTTGTTTCTTTGCGGGTCGGGTTTCCCCTCACTGTGCACTCGCGCCTCAGACACCAGCCTCCCGGCAACCCCTGCGGGTGGCAAGCCAGTCTCCCAAGGCGTAGGCTGACTTCAGTCGCCCAACAGGCTTCGGCGGCGCATCCAAATTGCGGTGCAAGACGAAGCCCTTCGGGCGCCAAACAACGAACCAAAACCGACGCCAGGGGGATGGGTATGACTGGCCGCAGTTTCAGCGCGCCGCCGTGCACGCGGAGATTGCGGCTGCGCGCTGAACCGATGCGTATGTTTGGTCCTGCTTCGTCCACTGAAACAACACCAAGGGGGAGATTCAATGAACAATCTCGGAAAGCTGGCAGTCATCATGGCGAGCTTC
>VAZV01000191.1 GCA_005884765.1 Alphaproteobacteria bacterium | reverse complement strand
ATCGCCAAGAAAATCGGCTTTCCGGTTGTCGCCAAGGCCGTCAGCGCGGATATCCTGCACAAGTCCGACATCGGCGGCGTGGTGCTGAACCTCAATAGCGCCGCTGAGGTCAGACAAGCGTTCAGCGACATCACCGCGCGGGTGACGAAATTAAGGAACAAGCCCAAACTGGAAGGCATCCTGATCGCCCAGCAGGTCAAGGCCGATCTCGAGCTCGTTGTCGGCGCCTCGCTCGACGCCGAGATGGGTCCGGTGGTGTTGTTCGGCACCGGCGGCGTCGATATCGAATTGATCAAGGACGTCGCGCTATCCGGCGCACCGCTTGACGCCGCCGAGGCCAGGCAATTGATCGGCCGCACCAAGGCCGGCGTGAAAATCAAAGGTTACCGCGGCAAGCCGGCGCTGCACGAGGCGTCCGCGGTCAAAGCGCTGGTCGGCCTGTCCAATCTGATGGCAGATGCGGGCAACCGCATCGCCTCGATCGACGTCAATCCATTCCTGATCAACGCCAAGACCGGCGTCGCCGTCGACGCGCTGGTCGTCCTCAACAACGAAGCCGCGAGAAGCGCCGCCGGGCATTGACGACGCGACGCATTCTCAACCGTCATCGCCGCACGCACCGCTTGCTTCCTTCCTTCTCCCCTTGTGGGAGAAGGTGGCGCAATCGAGCGGAGCGAGATGGAGCCGGTTGAGGGGTCTGTGTCCGCGGACAGAAACCCCTCACCCGCCTTCGCTTCGCGAAGACCCCCTCTCCCACAAGGGGCGAGGGAAGAATCCCGTTGCTGATTTTGCACGACGGGCAAATTGCGCATGTGCGTCATGCGTAAATTGCCCGTCGTGCCATTGTGCCGCAGGCGTGCGGCATTGCCCACGACCCCAAATCAGCGCCATCGTCTGCGCGTCCCGCCTCGCCAAGAGGGGCGCTTCGCGGTCGTCACGAACGTTGGGTGCGGGATGCGGTGGACGCGGCAGCGACGCAAGACGAGCGGCACTGTTGCGGACGGCAAAGCCGTGTGGTCCTGACGCCCCGACGCTGGCGTCAAGTCTGTGGAGCGATCCGCAGGCGACGGTGGCAAGAAAGCCCGGTCGCCGAGGAGAGCGCGGAATAAGCCGTAAACCATTGCGCAGGGAAGGTCGGATTGTTTCGGCGAACCTGTGGCGACTACGCTCGTGCGCTTTTTTGTTTGCGTGCGAGGCTGCGGGTGCTTGCTGAGCACCCGGCCTTCCCTGCGCCCTCTATCCTTCGAGGGTAACCCATGCATGGCCCGGGCGAAATCACGCCGCGGCATCGTGGACTCATATCTGCAACCGCTTGGGCGTTCAATCGCGAACGCCGGCGCCGGTCGGCGGACCGTTTTTAACCACGAGGGGCCTAGGCCGAAGGTTGCAGGATTTTCGCAGCTTGGTCATTGGCAAAGGCAAACCGGACAGGCTACGCTCCAACCCATAACGGCATCGAAGAGTGCCTGCTATCAGTCACTTTGTCTGGGAGGACAGAATGGGTATCTCGCGACGGTCCTGGCCGGTCGATCGGCGGACACTTTTAAAGTCCAGCGCCGCGATTGCTGCGGTGCAATTTTCTTCCCCTTTTATTATCAAGGCCCGCGGCGAAACGCCTATTAGAATTGGGCTGGTCGATCCGCTGACAGGGGTCTATGCCGCGATCGCTCAGAACGAGGTAGTCGGCGCCAAATATGCCCTTGAGGAGATCAACAAGAGGGGCGGCATTCTCGGTCGTCCGGTCGAGCTTCTGGTCGAGGACTCCGCCAACGACGTCGGCACCGGCGTGCAGAAGACGCGCAAGCTGATCGAGCGCGACCAAGTCAGCTTCATCATCGGCGACGTCAATTCCGGTATCGCGATCGCGATGGCGCAGGTCACCAGTGAAAAGAAGGTGCTGCATGTCGTCTCGGGCGGTCACACCGATGCGGTTACCGGCTCGGGCTGCTCGTGGAACGTGTTCCGTGTCTGCAACTCCACCACCATGGACGCCAATGCCATCGCGACCACGCTGATCGAGAAGTTCGGCAAGAAATGGTACTTCCTCACTCCCGACTACGCCTATGGCCACTCGGTTCAGGCCGGCTTTGAAAAGGTCCTGAAGGCCGTGGGAGGCACCTCTGCCGGCTCCCTCGTTCCGTTAGGCACGCCGGATTATTCGTCCTACCTGATCCAGGCCAAGGCCTTTGGCCCGCAGGTCTTGATCAATGTGATGGGCGGCGGCGATCAGGTCTCGAGCCTGAAGCAATTCGTGCAGTTTGGCCTCGACAAGCAGATGGCAGTCGGCGGCGCGTTGTTCGAGCTGGAGAGCATCCGCGCCGTGCCCGATGCCGCGCGCGTCGGATGGTGGACGATGGAATGGTGGTGGGATCAGCCGGGGGTGCCGCATGTCGCGGAATTCAATACGGCGATCAAGAAAATTACGGGCAACGCGGCCACCGCACGCAATTGGTTCGGCTATGCGTCGGTACAGACGCTGGCGCTGATCGCCAACCAGGAGAAGTCCCTCGATGCGATCAAGCTCGCGCACGCGCTTTCCGGATTTAAGCTGCCGCCCGAGATCGCCTTGCAGCCCGGCGCGCCGGACTATCGCGCCGGCGACCACGAACTGATGAGCACCGTGTTTGTCGGCGAGGCGCACCCGCCGCAGGGCGATCCCGACAACATGTTCACGATCAAGAACCCCGTGCCCGGCGAAAAGGCCGCAGGTCCCGTGGAGGCCACCGGCTGCAAGATGCAGTGGCCGGCCTGATGCAGTCGGCGCGCCGAACGAAGCAGAAGTTCGTCATTGCGAGCCAACGGGTCGCGCGAATGCGCGCCCGATGACAGGCTCCGCGAAGCAATCCAGAGTCCCGAACACCACTCTGGATTGCTTCGTCGCGGAGCCTGTCATCGGGCTCGCCGAAGGCGAGACCCGGTGGCTCCTCGCAATGACGAAACGAAGAAACGTAACAAACCATAAGGGAAGCTCATGACATCGCTGATTTTCAATCCGAGATTCGACCGCCGCAAACTCCTGAAAGGCGCCGCGGCGCTGGGCGCATTGCAGGTGGCGTCGCCTTTCATTATCCAGGCGCGCGGCGAGACGCCGATCAAGATCGGCATGGTCGATCCTCTCACCGGCGTCTACGCGGCGCCCGCCGGCAACGAAGTGATGGGAGCCAAGCTCGCGATCGAACAGATCAACGCCAAAGGCGGCATGCTCGGACGCCAGGTCGAGTTGCTGGTGGAGGATTCCGCCAATGACGTCGGCACCGGCGTGCAGAAGGCGCGCAAGCTGATCGAGCGCGACCAGGTCAACTTCATCATCGGCGACGTTAACTCAGGCATCGCGGCCGCGATTGCCCAGGTCACCGCGGAAAAGAGGATCCTGCACATCGTGTCCGGCGGCCACACCGATTCGATCACCGGCAAGGATTGCAAGTGGAATGTGTTCCGCGTCTGCAACACGACGCGGATGGAAGCCAATTCGGTATCGAATGTCTTGTTCACCAAATACGGCAAGAAATGGCATTTCATCACGCCCGATTACGCCTTCGGCCACACGCTCTATGACGCCTGCACCGATGATCTGAAGAAGCTCGGCGGCACTGTCACCGGCAACGAGCTGACGCCGCTCGGCACCACGGATTTCTCCGCCTACCTGATCAAGGCGCGCGCAGCCAATCCGGACGTGCTGATCCTTTTGGTGCAAGGCTCCGACATGATCAACTGCCTCAAGCAGGTGGTGCAGTTCGGCCTCAACAAGCAGATCCACGTGGCGGGGACGCAGCAGGAGCTGGAATCGCTGGCGGCACTGCCGCCGGAAGCGCGCGTCGGTGTCTGGATGTTCGAATGGTACTGGAAGCAGCCGGGTGTTCCCGGCGTCGAAAAATTCGTCGCCGATATCCGAAAGGTCAACAACGGCAATGTGCCGACCGCGCGGCACTGGTTCGGCTACACCTCAGCGATGAGCTTTGCACTCGTCGCGAACAAGGAGAAGACGACCGACGCGGTGAAGCTCGCCGCCGCGCTGGAGGACTTTGAGTTGCCCGATGACGTCAAGCTGCAGCCGAATAAGGTCTATTACCGCAAGGGCGATCACCAGTTGATGACATCGGCCTTTGTCGGCGAGGCGCAGTCCAAGGGCAAGGACGATCCGGAAGATCTCTACCGTGTGGACGAAGTCGTCCCGGGCGACAAGACCGCACCTGCGGTGAGCGAAACCGGCTGCACGATCCAGTGGCCGGCATAATGTAAAGTCGGCTATTGCTGGATCCGGGGGGTGTGGTGCCTCCCGGATCAGATTCACGTATTTCCTATTCGGTGAATGATGACGCAGCTTCTCCTGTTCAATGTCACCAACGGGCTCATCATTGGCGCCTTCTACGTGCTGATGGCGCTCGGCCTTTCGCTGATTCTCAACCTGAGCAACGTCATCAATTTCGCCCATGGCGGATTCCTCGTGATCGGCGGCTACATCGCCTACACGATCACGCCCTATATCGGCTTCTGGGGCGCGCTGCTGCTGGCGCCGCCGCTCACCGCCATCATCGGGCTCGCGGTCGAACGCGTGCTGATCCGCCCGCTCTACGGGCGCGATCCGCTCTACAGCCTGCTGCTTACGTTCGGCCTGGCCTTCATGATCGAGGACGGCACCCGTTTCATCTGGGGCCCGCAGGGCAAGCCGGTCACCATCCCGGCCTTTCTGGCGCAACCGTTGAGCAACGATCTGTTCTTCATCACCGGCTATCGCCTGTTCATGGTGGTGGTGGTGATGATCGCGGTGGCGTTGTTGTTCCTGCTGTTGCGCTATACCCGCCTCGGCGTTCGCATCCGCGCCGGCACGCTCGACCTGGAGACGGTCGCTGCACTCGGGATCAATGTGGGGATGCTGCGCTCGCTCAACTTCGCGGTCGGAATTTTTCTGGCCGGCCTTTCCGGCGTGCTGGCGGCCGGGCAACTCGGTCTGGAACCCACCATGGGCACCGGGCTTTTGATGCCGAGCTTCATCGCCATCATCGTCGGCGGTATCGGCAGCCTGCCGGGCACGTTGATAGGCGGTCTTTTGATCGGCGTCGCCTCAGGCGTCACGGCCGTGTTTTTTCCGGCCGCCAGCGAGGCCGTGATCTACGTCATGATGGCGGTGATCCTCTTGACGCGCCCGCGCGGATTGTTCGGTGAAGAAGGAATGATGAGTTGAAAGCCGAACACACCCGCAAGCTGATCGTGCTGGCCGCGATCTGGGTTGCCCTATTGCTCGCGCCCTACTGGATGGCGCCGCTCGGCGGCTATACGGCGCTCGCTACCCGCGTCCTGGTGCTGGGCCTCGCCGCGATGTCGCTGAATTTCCTGTTGGGATTCACCGGCGTGCTGTCGTTCGGCCACGCCGCCTATTTCGGCCTCGGCGCCTATGGCGCCGGGCTGACGCTGAAATTTCTCGCGCTAAGCACGCCGCTCGCCCTCGTCGCGGGCATGCTGCTCGGCGGCCTCTGCGGTGCGATCCTTGGGCTACTCATCGTACGGCGGCGCGGCGTCTATTTCGCGATGGTGACGATCGCGTTCGGGCAGGTGTTCTATTACATCGCGTTCCAGTGGAGTTCGCTGACCGGCGGCGACGACGGCTTGCGCGGCTTCTCGCGCCAACCGATCGATCTCGGCGCCTTCAAGCTCGACATTCTCTCCAGCGCCAACAGCTTCTACTATTTCGTCCTGTTTTGCTTTGCGCTGGCCGTCGGCGTCATGGGATTCATCCTGCGCTCCCCGTTCGGCCGCACCATGATCGCGATCCGCGAGAACGAGCGTCGCTCCCGCTTCCTCGGCATTCCCGTGGAGCGCCACATCTGGATTGCATTCACGCTGTCCTGCTTCTTCATGGGGTTTGCCGGCGCACTATACGCGCTGGTCAACAACTTCGCCGATCCACGAGGGCTGCACTACAGCCAGTCCGGCGATTTCGTGATGATGGCGGTGATGGGCGGCATGCGCTCTTTCTGGGGCCCGCTGTTGGGGGCCACTGTGTTCGTGGTGCTGCAGGATTACCTGTCGAGCGTCACGGTGAACTGGATGTCGTTCGTAGGGCTGTTGTTTGTCCTGGTGGTGCTGTTCTTCCCGCGCGGGCTGCTTGGCTTCTTTCAACGGAGCAAGGCGTGAACGTTCTTCAGATCAACAACGTCACCAAGCGGTTCGGCAACCTGGTCGCGGTGCGCGACGTCTCGCTCAACGTGGCGCGGGGCGAGCTGTGCGCGATCATCGGGCCGAACGGCGCCGGCAAGACGACGTTCTTCAACCTGATCTCAGGGTATTTCCCGCCGACCTCGGGCACGATCAGCTTCGATGGCCAGGACATCACCCGGCTAGCGACCCACGAGCGCGTCAGGCGCGGCATGGCGCGAACCTTTCAGATCACCGAGATCTTTCCCGAGCTCAACGTGTTCGAAAACGTCCGGATCGCCGCCGAGGTGGCGGGCGGCTACCGCTTGCGGCCCTGGATCAATCGCGCGGAAGCCGCGAAAATCCACCGGCACGTCGAGGACACGCTCAAGCTGGTGGCGCTCGAAACCAAGACCAATCGGCTGGTCGGCGAACTCTCGCATGGCGACCAGCGGGCCGCTGAAATCGCCATGGCGCTGTCGCTGAAGCCGCATCTGTTGCTGCTCGACGAGCCAACCGCGGGGATGGGCGACCAGGAAACCTACCAGATCACCCAGCTGATCCGCCGGCTGCACCGCGATAGCAATTACACCATCGTGCTGATCGAGCACGACATGCGGGTCGTGTTTCATCTCGCCGACCGCATCTGCGTGCTCGACCAGGGCAAGATGCTGGCGCAGGGCACGCCCAAGGAAATCGCTGCCAACGAGGCCGTTCAGGCCGCCTATCTGGGCACCGCCGCATGACATCCGCACTATCAGCCGAAGGCCTGCACACCTACTACGGCAAGAGTCATATCCTGCATGGCGTCAGCCTTGAAGTCGCCGAGGGCCGGATCACCGCGCTGCTCGGGCGCAACGGCGCCGGCAAGACCACGACGCTGCGCAGCCTGATGGGCCTGACACAAGCGCGCGAAGGCAAGATCACGATTTTCGGCGAGGATACGACGCGTTGGCCGACCTTCCGCATCGCCGCCCACGGCGTCGGCTATGTGCCCGAAGGCCGGCGCATCTTCGCCAATCTCAGCGTCGAGGAAAATCTCAAAGTACCGCTCGAGCGCGGCGGCCCCTGGACCATCGAGCGGATCTACAAGCTTTTCCCGCGCCTGGCCGAGCGCAAGCAGAATCGCGGCCGCCAGCTCTCCGGCGGCGAGCAGGAGATGCTGTCGATCGCGCGCGCGCTCTTGCTCAATCCGCGGCTGTTGATCCTCGATGAGCCGTCGCAGGGATTGGCGCCGCTGATCGTGCGCGAGGTGTTTCGCATCGTCCAGCAGATGAAGGCCGAGGGGATTTCGGTCCTCCTGGTCGAGCAGAACGCGCGGATGAGCCTGGAAATTGCCGACGACGCCTATGTGCTGGATGACGGCGCCGTGGTCTATTCCGGCACGGCGCGCGAACTTGCCGCCGATGATGCCCGCGTCCGTGCATTGGCCGGCGCCAGCGCCGAGGAATGGACGCTGACGTGAGATTGCAGCTACGCCCGGTAGGCGGTCTTGCCGGTGCCGCGATAGAGCACCTTGACCTGCTCTTCGGAGACCATCCGGTGAAACGCCAGGGCCTCGGGCTCGAGGTCGCGCTTGGGCACATGCGCCGGCTCGAAGTTGCGATAGGTATCCTTGCCGCGCACCAGCGTGGCCCAATCCCGGTGACCCACGGCCTGCTTAAGATGAGTGGGGATGTAACGGATGGCGAGCCCGATGCGGCGTTCATTGGAGCGGTTCGGCTCCGATCCGTGGAACAACAGCACATGATGCAGCGAGGCCTGGCCCGGCCTCAATTCGACGTGGACGGCCTGCGTCTCGTCGACTTCGACCGCGATCTCCTGGCCGCGGGTGAGCAGATTGTTCTGGTCGAAGGTGTCCTGGTGCTTCACTTGGCTCTTGTGCGTTCCGGCGATGAACTTCATGCAGCCCGAAATTCTGTTGGCCGGCGACATCGCGATCCAGGCGGTGGCGACATCGGAGGAGCTCAAGCCCCAATAGGTGGCGTCCTGGTGCCAGGATACGAAGCCGGGATCATGGGCCTCCTTGATGAAGAAGCTGGTGTTCCAGCACAGAATATCCGGCCCCAGCAGATCCTCGATCGCGTCCAGGATCTTGGGATGGCGGATCATCTCGTCGATCCACGGGAACAGCACGTGGCTGCGGTGACGTATCTCGGCCTTGATCGGGCCTCCGCTTGCGGCTTCATAATCCTCGAGCTTGCGGCGGAAGGAGGCGGCTTCACTGGCGCTCAGCGCATCGATCGGAAAATGGTAGCCGCGCTCGCGATAGCGGGCGACCTGCTCCTCGTTCAGCAATTTGGGCACTTGATTTTCCTCCGTTGCTCCTGTTTTGCCTTAGGCGGCAGAGCTTGCAGCAAGCGTGGCGCCAGCGCCCAGTGCTGTCAAGCAGCCGCAATTGCGCTTTGCGCAGGTCGGCATTTCGCTTTTTTTCGTTGTGCTTTGCCCATACAATCAGGGCATGCGGGCCACGAACCTGATGATCGGAACCACGACGCTCGCGGTGATCGCCGCGGGGTTCACGGGCTTTCTTGCCTTCCAGAAAATCCGCAGCGTGCAGGCGCGAAGTCCGCTGCGCATCGTGTTCGACGGCGGCTCCGCGAGCGGACTGCGCCGGGGCGGCAGCGTGAACTTCGACGGCATCCAGGCTGGCGAAATCAGGTCGATCAAGCTGGAAAGCCCGCGCAAGATCGTGGCGGAGGTCATGCTCGATAATACCGCGCCGATCCGGAAAGATACCGTCGTCGGCATCGAATTCCTGGGCCTGACCGGTGTCGCCGCGATCTCGCTCGTCGGCGGCGCTGCCGCGGCACCCCCGGTGCCGCTGGATGAAGACGGCGTTCCGGTCTTGACCGCCGACCTTCACGACGTGGAGTCGATTCGCGATTCCCTGCATAGTGTCGACCGGCTTCTGATCAACAACGAGACGACGATCAAGGACGGATTGCTCTCGTTCGAGACCTATACCGCGTCATTGAAGAGCAAGGGCGAGGCGATCGACAGCGTGTTGGCAAAGGCTGATGCGGCCTTCGCCGGCATCGACAATGTCTTTACCAGGATCGACGGCGTCATGCCGGGTCTCGCCGACGGTCAGGCCGATGACCTGCTGCAGAAAGTGCAGACGATCCACGAACTCGCCGACAGCTTCGACAAGCGCTCGGGCGTATTGATGGAGGAAGGAAGGCGCACGCTGGTTGACATCAGTCAGGCCGCCGCCAGGATGGCCGGCAAACTCGGTGCCGCGGGCGAGGCCGTTGCGCCAGCGCCGCCGCGAAGACCGCAGCAGAAGAGGCAGTGACGCGAGGTGCCCCCCAACGCTCGAGCGCGGACGAACGCTACAGAGCCGATCCCCATTGCCGTGCGGTCTGCAGGATCCAATCGCGGTAGAGCGTGAGCGGCGTGACCCCGGTGAGACCGCCGCAGCCGGCGCTGCCGTTCGGCCCGGTCGACCAACTCATGACGCCGACGATGACGGGGCCGGATGGCTGGTCCTCGAACACCGGCCCGCCGGAATCGCCGGTGCATGCGCCAAGCCCCTCGCGCGTGGCTTGGCCAGCGGCATCGACCAGGCGAATTTGCAAGCTGCCGGGTTTGCCGGTGGCAACGAGGACCGCGGCACGGACGGTACCCCCGCTTTTGCCGTCGTCGCGCACGGTCACGCCGATGCCCGCGATGGTGAATTTGGCGCCCGGGACAATGGGAAGCTGCGGCGCGCCAAGCACGGCGATCTTTCCTTTGGCCGGAGATTTGAGCTGCAACAGCGCGACGTCGGCCGTTGCGCGGTGCGCCAGCATCGTTTGCATGTTGAATTGTGGATGCATGGCGACATTTTTTACGTCGCGCAATTGCGGTTGCCGGTCGGCGCCATATTCCACGATCTTGTATTCGGCGCCGCCCTGCACGCAATGCGCCACCGTCAGCACCAGCGTGGGCGCGATCAGCGCGCCGGAACAGAAATTGCCGCGCGAGCCGACGATGGTGACGATGGTGCCGCCGATCCCCTCGGTCGATGACGCCGCACCACCGACGATGGCGTTGGCGGGGGTTGCGAGAAACAGCGCCGCCGCCGCGGCCATGCAGGACAATCGCTTCATCGCGGCAACAGATAGCCGCTGGCGCGGCGCTCGCCAAGCCACCGCTTGGACTGGCTTACGACAAGCCGCCATGCTAGCCGTCTGCAAAATGCGCGTTCGCAAAACGGCAGGGAATTGATGATCGAGGCGGTGATCTGGGATTTCGGCGGGGTACTGACATCATCGCCGTTCGAAGCGTTTGCGCGCTTTGAAGCCGAGCGCGGATTGCCGGTCGATATCATCCGCCGTACCAACGCCGCCAACCATCTCGAAAATGCCTGGGCGAAGTTCGAACGCGCCGAGGTCGACATCGAGGCGTTCGACCAATTATTCGCCGCCGAATCGCTGGCGCTGGGCGCGGAAGTGAGGGGCAAGGATGTCCTGCCGCTGCTGTTCGGCGATTTGCGCCCGGAGATGGTGGAGGCGCTCAAGCGGGTGAAAACGAAATTCAGGACCGGCTGCATCACCAATAACCTTCCCGCCAATGCGATCGGCAGCGCTGGCGGGCGCACACTCTATATCGCGGAGGTGATGGCACTGTTCGACCACGTCATCGAGTCCGCCAAAATCGGCTTGCGCAAGCCCGATCCGCGCATCTACCGGATGATGGTCGAGGCGCTTGGCGTCGATCCCAACGCTTGCGTCTATCTCGATGATCTCGGCGTCAATCTGAAGCCGGCGCGCGAGATGGGCATGACCACGATCAAGGTGGCGAGTGCCGCGCAAGCCATCACCGAGCTCGAAGCCGCAACGGGACTGCCGCTGCGTTAGGACTACTCGGCCGCCGCCGCGATCCGCTCGGGAAACGCGGCTGATAGTGCGTCGCGATTAGCGTTGAGCACGCCCCGCTCGGTAATCAACCCCGTCACCAGCCGCGCCGGCGTGACATCGAAGCCATAATTTGCAACCGGCGAACCATCAGGCACGATCCGCACCGTCTCGATCCTTCCGTCCGCCGTGCGGCCGGTCATGTCGGTGACTTCTTCGGCGCCGCGCTGCTCGATCGGAATCTGACTGACCCCGTCCGCGACGCTGAAATCGATGGTCGGCGACGGCAACGCGACATAGAACGGCACGTTATTGTCATGCGCGGCGAGCGCCTTCAGGTAAGTGCCGATCTTGTTGCAGACGTCGCCATTGGCGGCGACCCGGTCGGTGCCGACGATCGCGAGATCGACCATGCCATGCTGCATCAAATGGCCGCCGGTATTGTCGGCAATAATCGTATGCGCCACGCCATGATGGCCAAGTTCCCAAGCCGTCAGCGAAGCGCCCTGATTGCGCGGCCTTGTCTCATCGACCCAGACATGGATCGCGTGGCCTCGATCGTACGCCAGATAGATTGGCGCCGTTGCCGTACCCCAATCGACGGTAGCAAGCCAACCGGCGTTGCAATGCGTCAGCACATTGACCGGTTCGCCCGGCTGCTTTCTTGCAGCGATCGCCTCGATCAGGGCAGCGCCGCATCTCGCGATGCCCTGGTTGATGTCGATATCCTGCTCGGAAATATCGGCGGCGCGGGCGTAGGCTGCCGCCGCGCGCGCCGAAGGCGGCAGCGCTTGCAGTACCGCGCGCATCTCGTCCAGCGCCCATTTCAGGTTGATCGCCGTCGGCCGCGTCGCGATCAGCAATTTATAGGCGCGATCGATCGCGGCATCGGAGGCGTGGGCCCGCATCGCCAGCGCCATTCCGTAGGCGGCGGTCGCGCCGATCAGCGGCGCCCCGCGCACCAGCATCGTGCGGATCGCGTCGGCCGCAGCCTCAACGGTCGCAAGCTGCGCGATGACGAATTCATGCGGCAGTTTGCGCTGGTCGATCGCGCCGACCGTCCAGCCGTCGGGCTCGAGCCAAATGCTGCGGAAGTGTTTGCCGTCGACTCGCATGACGCACTATTCTAGCCCAAACCTCAGCCGCGCAGTATCCTTGCTGCCACCGCGTCGAGCTTTTTCAGGAGTTCCGGGTCCCGCGCCTCGGGCGCGGTGATCAACGCCGTATCAAGCGCGCGGTCCGAGCCGACCGGACATGGCTCGTGCTCCCTCGGGAAATCCTTGGCCAACCGCGCCACCAGGCCCTTTGCCTTATCGGCGTTCGACGCCAGGACCCGGATGATGTCCTGAACGGTGACGGCGTCATGTTCGGGGTGCCAGCAGTCGAAATCGGTCACCATCGCAACCGTTGCGTAGCAGATCTCCGCCTCCCGGGCGAGCTTGGCCTCCGGCATATTGGTCATGCCGATCACGGAATAGCCGAGGTTCTTGTAGGTCATGCTTTCGGCATAGCTCGAAAATTGCGGGCCTTCCATGCAAAGATAGGTACCGCCACGCGCGATCGCGATGCCCTCGGCTTCGGCGGCGGCAGCAAGATGGATGCGCAACCGCGGCGATACCGGATGCGCCATCGATACATGGGCGACGCAGCCCTTGCCGAAGAACGAACTCTCGCGCCTGTAGGTGCGGTCGACGAACTGGTCGACCAGCACAAAGGTGCCGGGCGGCAACCCCTCGCTGAACGATCCGCAGGCCGACAGCGAGACCAGGTCGGTGACGCCGGCGCGTTTGAGCACGTCGATATTGGCGCGGTAGTTGATGTCGGACGGGGACAGCCGGTGGCCCTTGTCGTGGCGCGGCAGAAACACGATCGGCAGGCCTGAGATGGTGCCGCGTCGTACCGGCGCCGAAGGTACGCCCCAGGGGCTCGCGATCGTCTCCTCGCGCACGTTCTCAAGCCCCGGCAGATCGTAAACACCGGAGCCTCCGATAACACCAAGCACCGCTTTCGCCATATCCACTCCACCGCTTCGCTCATGGCCCCGACCTGGCATGAACGATTACCCATAGCTCGCTTTCGGAGCTATGCCAATTTTATGGGGGTTTCGGAACGCGAATGCCGGGTTTTGGAGTCAAGCTGCCGGCGCGGCTGATGTTACGTCTGCAACTCGACCATGTCGAACTCGCTCTTGGCCGTGCCGCATACCGGACAAATCCAATCATCTGGAATGTCGGCCCATCGGGTGCCGGGCGCGAGGCCTTCGTCCGGGTCACCCATTTCCTCGTCATAGATGTAGCCGCAGGTCCGGCACTGCCAGGATTTATAAGGCTCGTCGCTCATCGGGATCGTCCTTGTTAGGGCGGCTTCCGGCATGGCGTGACGTTATCTTACTCGTCAGATGTCTAGCAACATACCGTTAGAGCAGCGGGGCGGCACCTCAGCGAACGTGGAATCAGGCCGCCAGCGGTGGCGCGGCTGCGAATCTAGGATAAACTTCGGCTCAGATCGCCCGCGCGCGCGGCTCACGCAAGCTCTCACCCGGAAAAGCGAATCCCCATGCCCGTTTCCGCTATCGCCCCAACCCTGGTAGATGGGACCGGCGAGCGTGACGCTCTTTCCGTCCTCAATTCCGTGTTCGGGCTATCAGCCTTTCGGGGCGCGCAGCAACAAATTGTCGAGCATGTCACAGGCGGCGGCAATTGCCTGGTGCTGATGCCGACCGGCGGCGGCAAGTCACTGTGCTATCAATTGCCGGCGCTGTTGCGGGCGGGCTGCGGCATCGTCGTCTCGCCGCTGATCGCGTTGATGCGGGATCAGGTCGCGGGCCTGGTTGAGGCGGGCGTCAATGCGGCCGTCTTGAATTCGACGCTATCCTTTGACGAGGCTTCGGAGGTCGAGCGGCGCCTGCTCGCCAGCGATCTTGACCTGCTCTATGTCGCGCCCGAGCGGCTGCTGACCCCGCGCTGCCTCGCACTTCTCGACCAAGCCAGCATCTCGCTGTTTGCAATCGACGAGGCGCATTGCGTCTCGCAATGGGGCCACGACTTCCGCCCCGAATATATCGGGCTATCCTTGATAGCGGAACGCTTTCCCGACGTGCCGCGGATAGCGCTCACCGCGACGGCCGACGAGGCGACACGAAAAGAGATCGTCGATCGCCTCGGCCTCGCCGGTGCGCCGAGTTTTGTGGCGAGCTTCGATCGCCCGAATATCAGATATGAGATCGTCGACAAGCAAAACGCGCAAACGCAGCTCAAGGCCTTCATCGCCGAGCGCCACCGCGGCGACGCCGGCATCGTCTACTGCCTGTCGCGCGCCAAGGTCGAAGACACCGCAGCCGCGCTGGCCAAAGCCGGCGTCGAGGCGTTGCCCTATCACGCCGGGCTGGATGCTGCCACGCGCGCGAAGCATCAGGATCGCTTCCTCAACGAGGACGGCGTCGTGATCGTCGCCACGATCGCGTTCGGGATGGGCATCGACAAGCCCGATGTGCGCTTTGTGGCGCATCTCGATTTGCCGAAAAGCATCGAGGCCTATTATCAGGAAACCGGGCGCGCCGGGCGCGACAGCAAGCCGTCCACGGCCTGGATGGCCTATGGCCTGTCCGATATCGTGCAGCAGCGGCGCATGATCGATGAATCCGCAGGCTCGGAAACGTTCAAGCGGGTGTCCATCGATAAGCTCGATGCCCTGGTCGGCCTGGCCGAGACCGTGAGCTGCCGGCGCAGCCGCCTGCTCGGCTATTTCGGCGAAACGGTTGCCGGCGCCAGTTGCGGCAATTGCGACAACTGCCTGTCACCGCCGAGCTTGCGCGATGGCAAGGTCGCCGCGCAAAAACTGTTGTCGTGCGCCTATCGCACCGGACAGCGTTTCGGCGCCATGCACCTGATCGATGTCCTGGTCGGTCGCATGACCGAACGCGTCGGGCAATTCGGCCATGACAAGCTGTCCGTATTTGGCATCGGCCGCGAGCTCAATGAGAAGCAGTGGCGCGCTGTCATGCGCCAGTTGGTGGCCATGGGGCATCTTCGCTCCGACAGCGACGCCTTTGGCGCATTGAAGCTGACAGAGAGCGCGCGCGGCGTCTTGAAAGGCGAGACCGAGGTCTGGCTCCGCGAGTCGGCCCCAGGTTCGCGCAACCGCGCGATCAGGACCAAATCAAGACGCGGTGATCTCGCATCCCAACCCGCGAGCCAGGGTGGAGGTGCCGATTCCGCTCTGCATGCCGCGCTCAGAGGCTGGCGCTCCGCGATCGCGCGCCAGCGCGGCGTGCCGGCCTACGTCGTGCTGCACGACTCCACCATCGACGGCATCGCAAGCGTGCGCCCGACGACGCTGTCGCAGCTCCGCAATATCTCCGGGATCGGCGACAAGAAGCTCGAACATTATGGGGCGGAGCTGCTCGCGCTGGTGAAGGCTGGAGCGTAAGCGAGGGCGGACGGCGCGCAGGGTTGAGCAACTCAGCGGGCGGGGTCTAATCGCGCACTCTCGACCACGGATTTTTCCGGATCAATCAGGAAAATCCAGATCAGCGAGCCGGAGGCGAGAACCGTGGCGGTGACGTAGAACGGGGCGACCCAGGAGCCGCGCTCGACCAGTAGGCCGAACACCAGCGGAGAGATCGAGGCGCCGATGGCACCGACCATATTCATGACGGCGGTCACGGTCCCGCTTGACGTGCCGCCGACGTCCATCGGCACCGCCCAGGCCGGTCCGAGCACCAGTTCCAGAAAGAAGTTGGAGGCGGTCAGGCAGAAGATAGCGACGATTGCACTGTCGGTGGTGCCGGCCGGAATCAGCAGCACCGCGGCCAGCAGCAGGCCCGGCGCCGCCACAACGCGGCGCGCCAATCGCAAATTACCGGTCTTGCGAAGCACCTGGTCGGTGAGAAGGCCGCCGGCCAAATCGCCGATCATCGCCGAGATCAGCGGAAGCGAGGCCAGATAGCCGACCGAGTTCAAGGAGAGATGGCGAAATTCCAGCAGGTAGGTTGGAAACCAGCTGACGTAGAAATAAGACCCGTAGAAGAAGCAGCCGTAGGCCGCCGCGATGAACCACATGTTCGCCGAGGTAAAGATCGTTCGCCACGGAACTTCCGATCGGAGCAACGTTGGCGCGCTCGTCCCTCCGTTTTGCAACGTGCCGCGAATGTGCGCGAGTTCTTCGGCATTGACGCGCGCCTCATCCTCCGGGCGATTGCGGTAGAAGAAAAAGAACACCAGCGACCAGACGACGCCCAGCAGGGCGAAAATGTAGAAGATCCAGCGCCAGCCCCATGCGTTCATGATGATGACGGCAAGCGGCGGCGTGATCACCACCGCAAGGCGGCTGAAACAATGGGTCATACCCTGGACGAAGCCGCGCTCGGATTTTGGAAACCAAAGCTGCATCGCGCGGCTTGCCGTTGGAAAGGCGCCGGCTTCGCCCAAGCCAAAGGCGAAGCGGATCGCGAAGAACGACACAGCTCCTGCTCCCCAGGCGGTTGCTGCCGTCATCAAGGACCAGAATGGGACGATCGCCAGGAGTACCCGCTTCGGTCCGAAAAAATCAGCGAGCCAGCCGCCCGGGACCTGACCCGCCGCATAAGCCCAGGCGAATGCGCTGAAGAACAGCGCGATTTCCGTCTTGCTGAAACTGAACTCCTTGGCAATCGCAGGCGCCGCAATGGAGATGTTGCTGCGATCCATGTAGGTGATCATGTACATCAGGCTGATCAGCAGTAGAACGTACCACCTGACATGGCTGCGCTTCGCGCCGGCAAGCGTGCCCGCCGGGCTACTCGCTGCGGTGACGTCCGCGGGCATGAAACCTCCATCTGATCTTTAGGCCGACGGGTGGTTAGGCTCCGTCGTCATTGCGGTCGGTATCGGGGCGCTCGTCGCGGGAATTACTCTGCGTCAAGAAAGCCTATACGCCGGCGGCGCGCCTGGCCGGCCGTTTGTTCTCAAGCGGAAGTGTCACTGGCTCGTTGAGTTCGGCCGACAGATCGGCAGCGATATAAAGCTCCATCACACGACGCGCCTGTTCGGGCGTCACCAGCACCGGCCGGTCCAAAACCACCGCTTCGACGAAATGCGCGGTTTCGGACGCCATCGGCCCGGCATAGATATGCCCGACCTGCTCGCCGGGCATCGTCGACATCGGAAACACGGCGCCGTTTTTCACGGTGTTCAACATCACGTCGCGATGCGTGTCGTCGACCATTAAGGCGCCTTCGGTTCCTATCATCTCGATCCATGTCGAGGAGAAGTTGGGATAGCCGGGCGGCAGGCTCCAGCCGCCGCCGACGACGAAACTCAGCCCGCTGTCCATGGTCACGGTAATCCATTGAAGATCGGGGATGTCGCCTCCTGTCGACTCGCGCATCGCGCCGTAGTTCACTTGCGAATAAACGCGCACCGGTTTTGCCGGCTCAAGGCACCAGAGCACGAAGTCGAGATCGTGAGTCGATTCCATCACAGCGGGCGAAAGCCTGACACGACCGCTGATTTTCCTACCCAGGCTGCGCGAAATGTGCCGGCTCACCAGAACGCTGACCGGCTTGCCGATGGTCCCGTCATTGATGCATTTTTTGACGTAAGCGTATTTCGGGTTGAACCGCTGCGAATAGCCGATGGTGAATTTGAGCCCGCTGGCGCGGGCGACGGAAATAAGTTCGTCCGCCTCTTCGAGTTCGAGCGCGATTGGTTTCTCAAGAAACACGTGCTTGCCGGCTCGGAGGAAATCCCTGGCCATCGGAAAGTGCGTCGTCTCGGGCGTCGCACAGACAAAAACAACGGAAATCTCCTTGTTCTCCAACAAGGTATGATAATCGCCGGTGGCCGATTTGGCGCCGATCGCGCCCGCAATCTCCCGCAACCGCTCGGGACGATTCTCGGCGATGTGGACGCCAGCCACCAGCGGATTGGCGGCACAGGCCTCGGCGCGAATACCACCGCACCAACCGGCGCCAACGACGGCCACGTCGATCTGATCCATTTATGCTCTCCAACCCGGTTTCTTTTGAACTTTTGTTTGCGTGGACGAGCAGCACATTCTGCAGCAAGTCTCATGTCAAGAGGGGGCCGCCAACAGCGCGCGTTTCGCCGCAGCCGGCGCAATCGCTTTCCACCTCTTCGGTTCTTCGGAACGCTAAGGGGACGGTCCCGTTATCATGCTTCCACCAATGATGGAGGCCAAGATGAAGAGAGCAATCACGGTTGCAACCGCAGTTCTTGTTGGGACGAGCGCGTTCGCCTTTGCAGCAGATGAGAAAGGCGGCGCCTCGACTGCGGCGCCCGGCCAGCAGAAGCAAGACTCCTCAAATCCCGGCGCCACCAAGGGTGCGTCTGAATCCTCGCCCGCCAACCGCGCACCGGACAAAGGCACGGTCGGGATGTCGAAAAGCACGACAAAGGGCGGATCCGAAAATTCGCCCGGCGGTCGCTTGAACGAAGGGCGCCGCAGGTAGCCGGCGCATGAAGACCGAATGAGCCTGTCCGGCGCGACGCGACGATTTCTAGAGCTACGTTCGAAAATCGATGCTGCGCAGGATAATGCCGGGAGGAGTGCCCTCCAGCTCCCGGGCGAGGAATTTGCGCGCGGCACACGCTTCGATCCGATCGCGCAGCCTCATGAATTGCGCTTCGCGCTCGTTGGCCTTGCTTCGGCTCAAGCTTTCCAAGCTATCCAGGGCGGAGGTGCTGATTGCACAGGGTATCTCCTTTTCGCCCTCGATCATCGAAAACAGGATGACCATCCGTTCGAATTCGTAACCACGAAAGCTACCTCGTGTAAGTGCCATGACTTGCTCTCCGGAGGCGGTCCTGACCACGCGAGAGTCTCTCCGCCCAGGTGCTTACGTAACTGTCGACCCTCGCGAGCTCTTTTTAGGCGGATTGATCTCGGCGATTTTCCGAAGGCAGTCGGCTTCGGAATCATGTGGCCCCGAGACGAACGTTCCGCTCACTTTTGTACTGTACCAGCCCGATACGACACCGAGCCGGAGCGACTCTTCGATTTTGACGTGGCGCGGCGAAAGATCTTGCATGGCGTCTGCTTTCAGTTTGGCGCTCGATTGAACCGGGCGCGGGAAGCTCTCCGCTGTTACGCGAACAACAACTCGTTCAGCTCTCTCCCGAGAGCCTGGCAAAATCCGCAAGCACGACCGCAACCAGATCCCGATGATGGGTATCGTCCGGCGCCAGACCCGCGGCATACAGATTCAAGATGTAGCGCGCCTTGGCGGCCGCCTCCGGCCAGGAAGCTGCGGAAACCGACAGGAACTGGCTTTCGAGAAGAGCCTGCCGATCGCGCAGGTCCCTGGCGTTAGTCTCGACCTCCGCCAGAGCACGCCGGATGTCGGTCGCCTTCTGAGCAGCCATGCCCCGATGCTTGTCGAGATCGAGCGGCTCTTCAGTCATTAGGCGCGCTCGCGTCGATCCGCTGTGCATCCGACAGATCGACCGAGCCGATGGATACCATTTCCATCGTTGAACCGCGCGACGCTGCCGCCGGCACCATCATCATGGTGGCGACGCGGCGGAACGAGGCGAATGAAAGACCTTCGATCATCTCCTCGTCGGTTATGACCTCGTAAGACCCTGCAGGCAGCAGGCGATCAATGCCCCTGATCTGGAACGGGTGTCTGAAGGTGACGATTTCCTTCCGGGAACGGATTGTCATGTCCGCCTGCCGCTTGCAAGCTGATCTGCGCCGGAGCCTTCTTCATGCATGAACAGACCATGCGCGCTTTCGGCCCGGTTAGCTATCTCTTTTTCTAGCCGAATAGTGCGGGCAGCCGTATCCGCAGTTACGTCTGGCATCGACCCTGTTTCGCGAAGGTACCGTGCCGTTTTGGCGCTCGCTATTGCCGGGAAGTGGGCGTAGGCTTGCGTTGTCACCGCGCTTCTGGGTCGTGCCGCGGGTGATCGTGCCGCTATTTCTTTTGGTGCGCGCAGCAGACGCCTGCAATTGTGACGTCAGGCCCAAGCCTCCAACTACCAACCAACATCAAATCCGGGGAGATCGACATGGCCAAAGGCGAGCAGCGAGGCAATCGGGAAGTCAAGAAGCCCAAGAAAGAGAAGATCAAGACTATCGCAGCGGCGCCAAGCCAAAAGGCCGCAGCATGGCAGCCAAGTTTCGCGCCCGGCAAAAAGAAATAGCTACGAAGCTGACGTCGTTCGGCGCGCTACCGGGCTGGTGGTTTGGCCGCCCCCAACACCGGCGCGCCAATCCGGCCGCGTGCTGCAGGACCGTATTGGTTCTGCGCTGACTTCGGCGACGCCGTCAGTTTGTCGACCCGTCGCGCTTCAACGCCAAGGACGCGCGAACCTCGTCAGGCAGCGCCAGGTTGATCGTCGTATCATCGCTGGATCTGGTCGCGAGACCATCTCTCGCCATGGACTCGATCACCGGCCAATTTTGCCGGAAACAAGTTGTGGCGTCGTGAATGTTGGGCGCCTGGACCGCGACGCTGCAAGCCTGCCTTCCGCCCTTGTTCGATATTTGGAAATGGAACGTGTAGCTCGTCGTCTCCGCTTCGCTAGCCGGCTGACGTTCGCGGCGCATCGATGTCCCCCTTTGTTACGAACTGGGACACTTTACCTTTACGTTTTGGCTTTTCGTGCGGCGCGTTCGTGGCGCCACATGTGCAGGATCGGCGCTAGATTACGGCTTGGTCCTGGACGACGAAGCGAAGGCATTCTTCACCACGGCCGAAAATTTCGACCAGCTGCACGTTAGCGAACCATCCTCGCAATGCGCGGATTTCGATCGATCGAGCGGCCGTTTGGCCGCTGCGGCAGGTGCATTCTTCAGCGTCAATACGATTGGCGGCCCGACAGGTTGGCCCGCGCTTTCCAGATCCGCTCGGAGCAGTTCGATCTGTCTTTTTGCCAATTCGGCCGAGACGGCCTCGCGCCGTTGGATATCAAGGAAGCCCATATATTCGCGATCGATCTTCTTGCGTTCCTCTGCCGTCGGATTCGGGCCTGCAATGTCGAACTTCCGGTCCTGCATGAAGTCGTAATAGGTGTAGCCGCCGCCCGCCTTGCGCCGGCCTGCAAACCGCGCGCTGCAATCCGTCATCATGGCATTGCGCTCGTCATTGGAGGGGGCCTTGGCTTCGACCTGCTCGACACACTTTTCAAAATCCTGCACAGATTGAGGCGGCGAGCCGGCAAATCCCAGCCACGAGACGACCAGCGCGAGCAAAGCCAGCCCGGCCGGTATCACAAAGGCCATTTTGGCGCCGCCGCTCGGCAAACGATACATGCGCAAGATTTCCCCACCGATTCGCTCACTACGTGCCGCAAATACGGGTTTTTGCGGGCAAACATGCCCGTCGATGTAGCAATGCTGCCACAGCCGCTCGCATTATTTCTGGTGGCGAATTCTTGCCATGATTGGGCACAACTCGTCGAGCAGAGTTTGATCGTTGCCACTCAAGGGTTTTGGTCATGCGATCAGTTAGAGCTATTGCAACCTTGGCGTCCGTCGCGGCGATTGCCTGCTCAATATTTGCGTTTAGCTGGGTCGGGCTCGCGCTGCTCGGCTTTTGAGCATGGCCTGCGGCGTAGATGCGGCGATGCGGGCATGTTAGTGTCAGGCCGCCACCTCGCCCCTCATTGCCTCACTGACAAAGCGACCATGATGATTGCGAAATGCATCGCATTTCTTGCTGCCGCGCTGATGCTCGCAAATTGCTGCGCGTCAGGAAGCGGTTGTGCGCCAGCGGCGGGCAGCCCGGTCGCGTGGGACGGGCTTGGCCCAGCCCCCACAGACGACGCGCAACCGCTTCAGATCAGGCCAAAGCAGCCGACGCGCGCGAAGCGGGAAATCATCGTTGGTCCGCTAAACGCCGAGGCGACCGAGCAAAATCGCGGCATCCAGCCGAAAGACCGGTGGGAGCAACAGCAGGCAGCGGATCAAGACGACGAGGCGAGGCTCAAGCGTAAGCTCATGATTTGCCGCTCCTGCCTGCCCGGCGAATCCGCCCGCGACGACGCGAGCGGCGGCAGCCGCTGAGGCGCGTCGGGGCCGAGCGAGCCAACCGGCCGCCGTTCAGACGTTGTCTCAAACGCCGGAAACGGTAGCGGCTCGCCGGCCCCAGCCCTCCGTGTGGACCAAGCCTCGGGTTCCTCAATTCCGACGTTATCTCGCCCGGGAATACCCAACGTTTCTACGGAGGATATAAGCACTCAAGGGGTCCGGCTCCGCATCATTTCGGCGGCGATATTGAATTTATTCTGGAGATTGGGTGGGCAAAAAATGGCGACGCTCATGGGAATCAACAAGGTCAATTGGGGCCAAGTTGGCCGTGTAACGAAGCCTGACAGATACCAGTACTCCTTTGGATGGCTCACGATCGCGGCGGAAGATCTTGCGATCTGGGAAAACAATCCAAGTGCGGTATTCACGCTCGTCACCGCCGCAACCACCGAATATCCGCCAGGGGACGAATATCGGCTGGGTACGTTTGAATTGCGCCAAACGCCTTACGACCCCAACAGCTACGTTTAGGGCAAGGATCTATTTTATTTTTGTCTCGGCAGCGATCAGCTTTTTACCTTCCGCGTCCGTGATCGTCAGCTGTACCCGTTCGCCCATGCCGCCGGCCGGGATCGTCGCGGAAATGCGATTGCCGTTTTTCGGGTCGGCTTTCACCTCGTCGCTGAACAAAACCGCGTCGCCGCGTTTCAATGTTACGCGCAACGGCGTGGCCGGTTCGATACTGAAGAACTGAAGATTCACGCTCGCACCCTCGGCCACGAGGTTGATCAGGATGTTCTCGTTCGCCTGCGTCACGTTGCTCATGCCGACGGTCGGGCTGTAGGTTTCCGGAAAAGACACTTCGCCTAGTGCTGGAAACTGAGCACTGTGGAAAAACTGGTCCGACACGCCCGCCCACAATTCGATGTAAGGCTGCGCTTCGTTCGGGTCCTTGCGCGGGTCGGTTTCGTTCGTAAATGACGGAAATCCCCACGTCCACATTTTCAGGCCCGGCGTGACCGTATTGTCGGCAACGCGGATGATCCCCTCTTCGTTGTCGTGGTTGATCACACCCCAGAAATTCGCAGCCCCCATATCGGGCGCAGCGTACGCGATGCCCATCGTCGGCCAATTCCTGAAGTAGCGCAGCTTTTCGAAGCGGCTCCTGCCCGGACCCAAGCTCTCGTCGCCACCGGACAGGTTGGTCGACCAGGCGGGCGTGCTGTAGGCCTGGATCGGCGCGATGATCTCGGCGCCGCCGGTCGCCTTGGGGTTTTTCGCGTCCGATCCCGGCGCGAGCGTCGTGCAGGTCCAGTACTCGTATGGGATCGTCTTGGGTTGCGGATTTTTCAGCACCACACGCGCATCGAGGGCGGCGCGATCGGCTTTGAGCGTGACGTAGTAAGTGGCCTCTAAGCCCGTTGAGGCCCCGAACTTGCTCGGTGCCGCGGAAATTGTCTTTCAGCGACATCGACACCGTTACTTCGCCGGCGCTCTCCTTCACGACCTTAAAATCCCACGGCTTCAGCCAGGTCTTGCCGTGCTCGGCATTCGGGAAAGTGGGGAAGATGCCGCCATACACCATCAGCCAGTCGTAATAAAAAGCGCCGGCCTTGATCCCGTAAGGCACGCCTACTTCGATGCGATAAAGTTGTTCGTGGCCGGTCGGCTTGTAAATGATGGAAAGAATGCGGCCGCCAAATTCGGGCAGCAGCGTTACTTTCAGATAACGATTCTCGAGCACGCGGGCCCGAAACGCGCGATCGACGATGGTCTTCTTGTCGAGCGACCCGCTGATGAAGCCGTCCTCCGCATCGGTCGCATACTTGACGGTACTCCACGTAATCGTCTCTTCGCGGAGAGACACTCTGTCGGGCTCCGGCGATGCCGCACGCCCGACGGCAGGAAACGAACAGACCGCCGTGAGCACTGCAGCCGCGAAACGTACACGGGCCCGCGAGGAAGCACGAACTGCCATCTACGTCGCCTTCGAATGAGCAGGAGCGACAATTCTAGTACATAGACGCGCCGGTAGGCGTCGCCGCGTCGTCGACGCTTGTTTCCTGAAATTGGGCAGGGTGGCGGAGAGAGTGGGATTCGAACCCACGGTACAGTTTCCCGCACACACGCTTTCCAAGCGTGCGCCTTAAGCCACTCGGCCATCTCTCCGCGGGGCCCCTCTCTTGAAGGGGCATGAGGCTTTTTGCAAGGGGAGTGCGGCATGCGGCCGCCCATATTTCCATAACTATGTGGAATAATATAAGTATTCCATGAGGCGCGCCAGCGACGGGGCTATTGCTCATCCGCCCGCGATGAACCGGAAACAGGGCGCGGGCGACGACTGATTTGACCGGCCGCGACCAAAGGGGAACAGCATGACCATCCATCGCGCACTCGCGTTCCCGCTTCTGATCGCAGTGACCGCGCTTGGCAGCGCCCCTGCGATGGCGCAGGTGTGCACCCGTCAGGGCGACGACGTCACCTGCAATGACGGGCGGCGCGGCGTGCTGTCGGGCGACGCCATCATCTGGCCCGACGGCACGCGATCGAGCGCGTCGCCGCATCCGAGCGTCATCATCGGCAACAAATCGTCAGTGCGGGTCGGCCCCGGCGTGTTCGTCGGCAAGGGCAAGGGCGTCGTGCCGCTGGACGATCCGAACGCACCCAACAAGACGCGCTGCGCCATCCTCGATGGCGTGTCGTATTGCTACTGATTCCGAACGCTAAAGCGCGATGAGATTAAGTTAGATCGTCATCGCGCTTTAGGTTTTTGATTGAGCATGATCTTTTCGGAAAACCGGTGCTCACTTTTCCGGATCATGCTCTAGTGAATCCGTGAGCCTGAACCGACCGTGCGCAGCGGCCGCAAGCTCGACGGCTCCGTGATCGACGGTTCGGTCGCGGGCACGCCGGTCCGGCTCTCGTGCAGCGCCTCGACGAAGTCGCCGAACCATTGCTGGATGGTGTGGCCGCGCAGTTTCGTCATCATCGCTTCCCAGCGCATCCGCCGCTCGGTCAAGGGCATCGAAAGCGCCGTCGCGATGGTGCGTGCCATGCCGTCGATGTCATGCGGATTGACCAAAAGCGCAGTGTCGAGCTCGTTCGCAGCGCCTGCGAATTTCGACAGCACCAGCACGCCGGGATCGGCCGGATGTTGCGCGGCGACATATTCCTTGGCGACCAGATTCATGCCGTCGTGCAGCGGCGTCACCACGCCGACCTGCGCGGTGCGATAGAGCCCCGACAGCACCGCTTGGCTGTAACCCTTGTTGAGATAGCGGATCGGGGTCCAGTCCGCCTCGCCATGGCGGCCATTGACGTCGCTGACGAGTTTAGCCACCTCGCTCTGCAGCTGGCCATATGCCTCGATCGATCCGCGCGAGGGAGTTGCGATCTGCAACAGCGACACGGCACGCGAAAGGGAGGGCTGCGTGGTCCACATACGGTCGAAGGCCTTGATGCGGTTGATCAATCCCTTGGAATAATCCAGCCGGTCGACGCCGATCGCGAGCTTCTCGCCGTTCAGGCTGCGCCGCAGGCGCGACACGTCGGGGTGCGACACGGCCTTGGTCGCGGCATGCGCGAATTTCTCGGCGTCAATGCCGATCGGGAATACCGTAAGCCGCGTCCGGCCACGAGGCGAGGTGACCACGCCATCGTGAATTTCCAGTCCAAGTTCCGCGCGGACATAACAATGGAAATTCGCGCAGTCTGCCTCAGTCTGAAAACCGATGAGATCATAGGCGAGCATCGCCTCGATCAATTCGCGATGATGCGGCACGCCTTCGATCACCGTGCTGGAGGGCCAGGGCGTGTGCAGGAAGAAGCCGATCGGCTCGCGAACGCCGAGATCGCGCAATTCCGCGCCGAGCGCCAGGAAGTGATAATCCTGGACCCAGAACAAGGCATCGGGCTTTCTGAATCGCAACAGCGCGCGCGCGATGAAGGCGTTGACTTCGCGATACGAGGAATAATCCTCCTGGGAAGCGCGGATCAGGTCGCTGCGGGAGTGCAGCGCGGGCCATAGCGCCGAGTTGGCAAAGCCCTCGTAATAGCCGCCGTAATGCGCCGCCGGCAGATCGACCGTCGCGAGCGCACCGGCGCCCAGCGCCTCGATCTCGGCGAACGGTTCCTTGTGGGAACCCTCGCGGACGCGGCCGGAGGAGCCAACCCAAATCGCGCCGGAGTTCTCCACTACCGGCAGCAACGCGGCCGCAAGTCCGCCCGTCATGGGCTCATTGGCCTTGCCGCGCGCGACGCGATTTGAAACGACGACGAGGTTCACAAATCCCTCCCGTTGAAGCGCCGTATTTAACTGCCGTTCATCAATATGGTTCCTTTTAGCCTCCCAACCAATTGAAACCAAAATCGGGCTGTGCGGGCCGGAACCAGCGCTTCGCACGAAAATAAAAATTTGATGCAAGAACAGTGCGAAACACGATGAAATTTTCGTCGGCCTCGGCGCGGACAAGAAAAAATCCGGAAAAAACCAAACCGATTATGTCTGCGCGGTGGCGTTCTCGTCATCGAGCAGCCGCGCAAGAAATTCGCGGACGTCGCTTGGATCGTCGAAATGCCCGGCAACGCCCTTGGCGCGGCGGCCTACCGAGAATGCCACACCATTTAGGTCAGGCATGATGGCGAATACGGACTCATCGGTCACATCATCGCCGATGAACAGCGGGCGCCGGCCTTTGAAAGGCGTGCGCGTCATCAGTTCGCGCACGCCGCTCGCCTTGGTGCAGCCGGAATGCTTGATCTCGCAGACGCACTTGCCGGGCAGCACTTCAATCGGCGCGTTCGGAAGATCGGCCCGGATCAGCGACACCGCTTCATAGATGGCCTTCTCCGCATGCGGCGCCAGTCGATAGTGCAGCGCCAGCGAATAACCCTTGTCCTCCAGCAAGATTCCCGGGCTGAGCTTGGCGATCGCCGCGAGGCGGCGCTTCAATTCCTTGTCCATCGGTGGCGCATTGGTGACAACGGCTTCAGCGCTGACGCGCATTTCGGCGCCATGGCCGCCCACGGCCGGAAATTCTTCCGGCGCGAAAATCAGGTCAATGTCGTTGAGCGAACGGCCGCTGACCAGTGCCAGCGCGCCGGAGGTTCGCTCCAGCAGCCGGTTCAAGGTCTTTGACAGCCCCGGCGGTACCCACACCTCACGCGGCGTCGGCATCAGGTCGAGCAGCGTGCCGTCGATATCGAGCAGAATAGCGGTCTCGTCCAAATACGGCGCCAACAGGTGCGGCACCGGAACGGCTTCCGGTGCTTCGTCCTGTTCGGGTACGAGATCTTCCGCCACCGGCAACTCGGCCAAATCTTCAATCATCTCATTCTACTCCAGAAAGGCGAGCGGCCGTGCAACAGATTCCAGCGGCTGACGCTCGGCCGCGATGGCATAGGCCCAGGCGACCGCCGCGGCGGCGACCATCAATACCGAGCCAAGCAGGTAGCCTGCGAAAACGCTTCCGCGCGATCCGGTATCGATCAGCGCGCCGAACAGCGCAGGCCCCGCCACGCCGCCGATTCCCGTTCCTACCGCATAAAACATGGCAATCGCCAGCGCTCGCACCTCCAGCGGAAACGTCTCGCTGACGGTGAGATACGCCGCGCTCGCCGCGGGCGAGGCAAAGAAGAAGATCACCATCCAGGCGATGGTCTGGCTCTGCGCGCTCAAGGCGCCGATCGAAAACAGATAGCCTGATAAGGCGAGCAGCAGGCCCGACACGCCATAGGTCAACGTGATCATCACGCGTCGTCCGAGCGTATCGAACAGCCGCCCGAGCACTAGCGGCCCTAAGAAATTGCCGGCGGCAAAGGGCAGGATGTACCACCCGACCTTGTCCGAACCGATGCCGTAGAAATCGGTCAGCACCAGCGCGAAGGTGAAGAAGATCGCATTATAGAAGAACGCCTGCGCGATCATCAGGATAAGCCCAACCAGCGAGCGTTGCCGATAAAGCGAGAACAGCGTGTGGGCGACCTCGGAAAGCGGCGTGTGGTCGCGCATCCTTAAGCGGACCTTGGGCCAGGCATGCTGGCGCGGGTCTTGCTCGTGACCGATCACGGAGCGTTCGATATCGGCAACGATCGCATGCGCGCGATCCGGCTGACCATGGATCATCAGCCAGCGCGGACTTTCCGGAATCCACATCCGCATCACGAACACGATCAGGCCGAGCACGGCACCGGTGAAATACGCAAGGCGCCAGCCGAGGTCGCCGCCCGCGATCGCGGGATCGAGCAACAGGATCGCGCTCGATGCACCGACTGCAGCGCCGATCCAGAAACTGCCGTTGATCAGGAGGTCGGTCCAGCCGCGGTAGCGCGCCGGCACAAATTCCTGGATGGTCGAATTGATCGCGGTGTACTCGCCGCCGATGCCGGCACCGGTCAGAAACCGGAACAGCGCATAGCTCGTGACGCTCCACGACAACGCGGTGGCGGCGGTCGCCGCGAGATAGACCGCAAGCGTGGTGAAGAACAGTTTCTTGCGTCCGAGCCGGTCGGTCAGCCAGCCGAAGCCCAGTGCGCCCAGCACCGCGCCGGCAAGATAGAGGCTGTTGGCGAACCCAATATCGAAATTGGTGAAATGAAGCGTCGGGCTTTCCTTCAACGCACCGGATAGCGCGCCAGCCAGCGTCACTTCGAGTCCATCGAGAATCCAGGTGATGCCGAGCGCCAGCACGATGCGAGTATGAAATCCGCTCCAGAGGAGACTGTCGAGCCGCAAGGGAATGCTGGTTTCGATAACGCCCTCTTCGGCTTGCCGCGCCGGCGCAGAACTGGCGCCCTCAAACTTCACTGCCGGACTTTGCTGCAACTCCATGCGCCGTACCAATGCGAAAACGCTCGGAATGCAATATTCCAAGGCTCTCGAACCTGGATCGCGACAGCGGTGATCCCTGCCGCAAATGACAACGCATTCTTGGCGTACGAGTTCCCCCAAACCGGCACGGGAACCGATCCGGTCCGTCGATGTTTTTCGCTTGTATGACATGGAGTTGACGAATGGCCGAACGTCGAAAAAGCACGCACTCACGAAAAGCAGGGACGCGCAAAACCACGAGAAAAGCATCGCCGAAGCGCTGGTCGCAACGGGTGACCCGCGAAAGCGATGCCCTCGATCTCAAGCGTGGCGTCTTCAAACAAACAAGCGCGAAGAAGATTGCGGTGTCACTGAAACGATCGGCCGAGCGCAGTTCGCGCCGCAAGGGCGGGGCCTATCGCTCGGCGCTTTCGATGCTGACCTTCTATATCAACCGCGCCGGCAAGACGCTGCCGAAGACCCAGCGCACCCGATTGGAGCGCGCGAAGGCCGAGTTGAAGCACCAGTTCGGGCGAGAGTGATAGTCGATAGGCTATCCGCCGGTCATGCAAGCGAAGGCGGGTATCGAGTAATCGCCGAACGCTGCGCGCGATTTCCTGGGTCGCCGTGCTTTGCTGCTCGACCGCGCGGGCGATCGACGATGGTCGCGTTCAGCGCCAGGAGATTGGTCTGTTCGGCGATCGCCGTGATCAGCTTGACCACATCGCCGATCTGTTGTGCGGCGCGTGACAATTTACCGATGCGCTCGTCAGTCTTTCGCGCCTGCGCGACCGCCGCCTCGGCGCGCCAGTGCCTGATACGAGATCAGCTCGCGATCGATATTGCGCGCCAGATCGGCTTCCGAGACGCTGCTGCGGTAGGTCGCCACACCGGCGGAGACGCGTTCGAATCCCAGATAGGCGATGCCCATGCTGGCTGCCGATATGGCAAGCACGGCCGCGAACCCGGCCAGGACTTTGGCCCGAATGCGTAAGGTCGGGAATTTCAGCCATTGCGGCCAGACACGCCCGGGCATTCCCACCTTAGAGCCTCCGTCCTTCTTTAAAACAGCCGGAAGCCGGGCGCTCAGCACCGATACCGCCGGCGCAAAACTAGGGCAGGATGGATAAAGGTGAGTAAATTCCCCGAGGGCGCGAGAGCCGCTCGGACTCTGGTGACCGCCCGCTCGCCGGGGGACTCCCGGAGGAGGTGAGAGGTGCTTCACGCGCGGCCCGGCAAGCCCAAGGCCATTCGCGACAAAAATCCTAGTTGCAAAGTTCCGCACCGCTGCTTCTAATCGGACTAACTACAAAACCTCGGGAGGTATCACGCGTGTCTACAGTCAAATTGACAGTGAACGGCAAGGCGGTCTCGGTCGATGTCGAGGACCGCACGCTGCTGGTCCATCTCCTGCGCGAAAATCTGAACCTGACCGGCACCCATGTCGGCTGCGATACCAGCCAATGCGGCGCCTGCACGGTGCACATCGATGGCAGGGCGGTGAAATCCTGCACGGTGCTAGCAGGACAGGCCGCAGGCTCCAGCGTCACCACCATCGAGGGCATCTCGAAAGGTGACGAACTGCACCCGATGCAGGCGGCTTTCCGCGACAATCACGGCTTGCAGTGCGGTTACTGTACTCCGGGCATGATCATGTCGGCGATCGACATGGTCCATCGCCATGGCGGCAAGCTCGACGAGCAAACCGTCCGGCACGAGCTGGAAGGCAATATCTGCCGCTGCACCGGCTATCACAATATCGTCAGATCGGTGCTTGACGCTGCCTCACGCATGAACGTTGCGCAGGCGGCGGAATAGCGGCGGCCCAGAACCACCTCGGGACCACCACATTCGAGACCGCCGGACGCACGAAGCGAAGCGGCGGGACATCAACATCTCCGACAGGGAGGACAGGACATGGGCGTTGAAGGCATCGGCGCAAGCGTCGTGCGCAAGGAAGACCGCCGTTTCATCACGGGAAAAGGCCGTTACGTCGACGACATCAAGCTTCAGGGCATGGCGCATGCCCATTTCGTCCGCAGCCCGCATGCCCATGCCAAGGTGAAAGGCATCGACTCGTCCGCCGCAATGAAAATGCCGGGCGTGGTCGCCGTCCTCACCGGAAAACAGATCGTTGACGACAAGGTCGGCAATTTGATCTGCGGCTGGGCAATCACCTCGAAAGATGGCACGCCGATGAAGATGGGCGCATGGCCGGCAATGGCGCCGGAGACGGTGCGCTTTGTCGGCCAGGCGGTCGCGGTCGTGATCGCCGAGACCAAGAACCAGGCCAAGGACGCAGCCGAAGCGGTTGTCGTCGATTACGAAGAACTGCCGGCCGTGCCCGATATCCGCTCGGCGATCAAGCCGGGCGCACCGCAACTGCACCCCGAGGCTCCGGGCAACGTGGTCTACGACTGGGCGCTCGGCGACGAAGCCGCGGTCAAAGGCGCGTTTGCAATGGCCGCCAATGTGGTAACGCTCGAGCTCACCAACAATCGCCTGGTGCCGAATGCGATGGAGCCGCGTGCGGCGATCGCCGAATATAACGAAGCAGAAGAGCATTTCACGCTGTACACGACCTCGCAGAATCCGCATGTCGCCCGCCTCGTACTCTCGGCGTTCTACAACATTGCGCCGGAACATAAGCTGCGCGTGGTGGCGCCCGATGTCGGCGGCGGATTCGGCTCGAAGATCTACATCTATCCGGAAGAAATGGTGGCGCTGTGGGCGTCGAAGAAGGTGCGTCGCCCGGTGAAATGGACCGGCGATCGTTCGGAGGCGTTCCTCACCGACGCCCACGGCCGCGACCATATCTCGAAGGCCGAGATGGCATTCGACAAGGACAACAAGATCCTTGCGCTCCGGGTCAAAACCCACGCCAATTTCGGCGCCTATATGTCGCTGTTCTCCTCGGCGGTGCCGACCTATCTCTATGTGACGCTGCTGTCGGGCCAGTATGTCATCCCCGCGATCTATGCCGAGGTGATGGGCGTCTACACCAACACCACCCCGGTCGACGCCTATCGGGGCGCGGGCCGTCCAGAGGCGAGCTACCTGCTCGAACGGATGATGGAGACCGCGGCGCGGCAGTTGAAGGTCGATCCGGCCGAATTGCGCCGCAAGAATTTCATCACGCAATTCCCGTATCAGACGCCGGTCATCATGGCCTACGACATCGGCGACTTCGGCGCCTCGCTCGATGCCGCTATGAAGGCGATCGACTATGCCGGTTTCCCCGCGCGCAAGGAGAAGGCGAATAGGGAAGGCAAGCTGCGCGGCATCGGCGTCTCCTGCTACATCGAGGCGTGCGGGATCGCGCCGTCCAAGGCGGTCGGCAGCCTGGGCGCCGGCGTCGGCTTATGGGAATCCGCGGAAGTGCGCGTCAACCCGGTCGGTACCATCGAGATCCTCACCGGGTCGCACAGCCACGGTCAGGGCCACGAGACGACGTTTGCCCAACTGATCGCCGAACGCCTGGGCGTTCCGATCAGTCAGGTGCAGATCGTCCATGGCGACACCGACAAGGTGCAGTTCGGCATGGGCACCTATGGCTCGCGCTCGATCGCGGTCGGCGGCTCCGCCATCGTCAAGGCGATGGAGAAGGTCGAGGCCAAAGCCAAGAAGATCGCGTCGCATCTGTTAGAAGCGTCCGAGGGCGACATCGTCATCGAGAACGGCGAGTTC
Organism: Alphaproteobacteria bacterium; assembly: GCA_005884765.1. Classification (GTDB taxonomy): domain Bacteria; phylum Pseudomonadota; class Alphaproteobacteria; order Rhizobiales; family Xanthobacteraceae; genus Bradyrhizobium. The sequence goes on along the minus strand of VAZV01000191.1, from coordinate 9,800 downwards.
AAAGTCACCGGCACCGACAAGTCGATCGCGCTGCCGATGGTGGCGCTCGCCGCCTACACCGCGCATAACCTGCCCGATGGCATGGAGCCCGGCCTGAAAGAAACGGCGTTCTACGATCCTACCAATTTCACTTTCCCGGCCGGCGCCTACATCTGCGAACTCGAGGTCGATCCGGGTACCGGCAAGACCTCCTTTGTCAACTTCGTCGCGGCGGACGATTTCGGACGGCTGATCAACCCGATGATTGTCGAAGGCCAGGTCCATGGCGGGCTGGCGCAAGGCATCGGACAGGCGCTGCTCGAAGCCGCCGTGTATGACAGCAGCGGCCAACCCGTGACCGCGTCGTTCATGGACTACACCATGCCGCGGGCCGACGATCTGCCTTCGTTCAAGCTCTCCCACACCCCGACGCTCTGCCCGGGCAATCCGCTCGGCGTCAAAGGTTGCGGCGAGGCCGGCGCGATCGGTGCATCGGCTGCTGTGATCAACGCCATCACGAACGCGATCGGGAACAACAAGTTGGAAATGCCGGCGACGCCCGACCGCGTCTGGCATGCCATCCACCCCGCCGAAGCTTAGGAGTGTTTTCAAGAAGCGGCCTCCGGTTCGCGCGAAGAAGACACGACCAGATGAAAATTCGGGAGACCAGTCATGTATGAGACCACCTATCATCGCCCCTCCTCCGTCGACGAAGCCGCGGCGCTGTTCTCCAAGGGCAAGGAGGCAAAATATCTCGCAGGCGGCCACACGCTGATTCCCGTGATGAAGCAGCGCCTCGCCGCGCCCTCGGACGTGATCGATCTTGCCAGGATCAAGGAACTGGTCGGGATCGAGGCGTCGGGTGACACGCTGACTATCAAGGCGGCGACGCCGCACCATGACGTCGCCACAAGCGGGCCGACGCAAAAAGCGATCCCCGCGCTTAGCTATCTCGCCTCGCTCATCGGCGATCCCGCGGTGCGCCATCGCGGCACCATCGGGGGTTCGATCGCCAATAATGATCCGGCCGCGGACTATCCGGCGGCGCTGCTGGCACTGGGCGCAACGGTGAAGACCAACAAGCGCAGCATCGCGGCCGACGACTTCTTCAAAGGCCTGTTCGCGACCGCACTGGAAGACGGCGAAATCATCACCGCCGTGTCGTTTCCTGTACCGGCCAAGGCGGGCTATTCCAAATTCCCGCATCCGGCGTCGCGCTTTGCCCTCACCGGGGTGTTCGTCGCCAAAACCAAATCCGGCGACGTCCGCGTCGCCGCCACCGGCGCATCCCAAAGCGGCGTCATGCGCCTGCCTGCGATCGAGCAACCCTTGAGTGCGAACTGGTCGGCGAGCGCGCTCGACAACCTCACCATTCCCGCGGCCGGGCTGTTGAGCGATATCCATGGTTCGGCAGACTATCGCGCCAATTTGATCAAGGTGATGGCGCAACGAGCGGTCACCGCCGCCGGCTAACAGCGCCTTCACACGGAAAAACCACGTGCTCGACAAATCAGCCGCGCAATCGAAACCTCGCACTTCCGGGCCGCTGGCAGGATTTCGTATCGTCGAATTCGCCGGCATCGGCCCCGGTCCTTTCGCCTGCATGATGTTTGCGGATATGGGCGCGGAAGTGGTCACGCTCGACCGCGTCGGCGCCAGGAAGAATCTGAAATCGATCGCTGGGCGCGGCCGCAAAGTCGTCGAGCTCGATCTGAAGGCCAAGGAAGCGGTCGCGCAGGTGCTGAACTTGCTTGCAAACGCCGATGCCCTGGTCGAAGGCTTTCGCCCCGGCGTGATGGAGCGATTGGGGCTCGGCCCGGACGTTGTCCTGGCGCGCAACCCGCGCCTCGTCTATGGCCGCATGACCGGCTGGGGCCAACACGGCCCGCTCGCGCAGGCCGCCGGCCACGACATCAACTACATCTCGGTCACCGGTGCGCTGGCCGCGATCGGACCCAAGGAAAAGCCGGTGCCGCCGCTCAACCTGGTCGGCGATTTCGGCGGTGGCGCGCTCTATCTCGTAGTCGGCGTGCTGGCGGCGCTGCTGGAGGCGTCAAAATCCGGCAAGGGGCAAGTCGTCGATGCCGCAATGTGCGACGGCGCTGCGTCGCTGATGTCGATGTTCTTCGACATGACCGCCGCGGGCCGCTGGGTGGAGGAGCGCGAAAGCAACTTCCTCGACGGCGGCGCGCATTTCTATGGCATCTACGAATGTTCCTGCGGCAACTTCATCTCGATCGGCTCGATCGAACCGCAATTCTACGCCCTGCTGCGGCAGCATGCCGGCCTTTCCGGGGCCGAATTCGATGCGCAGATGGACCGCAAGGCGTGGCCCGCGCTCAAGCAAAAACTGGTGCACGTGTTCAAGACCAGGGCACGCGACGAGTGGTGCAAGATCATGGAAGGCACCGACATCTGCTTTGCGCCGGTCCTGACGATGGCCGAAGCGCCAAAGCATCCCCACAACGCAGCGCGGGAGATTTTCATCGAACGTCACGGCGTCACCCAGCCGGCGCCCGCGCCAAGATTTTCGCGCACGCCCTCGGCGATACGCGATGCGGCGACCGCAGATATTGCGGAGCTGATGAGCGAGTGGAAGGGCGGACGGTAACGTCTCCTCCCGTCATTGCGAGGAGCGAAGCGACGAAGCAATCCACTCTTTTTCGCGGCCGTGGATTGCTTCGCTTCGCTCGCAATGACGGGAAAACGACGCGCTCTAAGCCGCGTTTTCCACCTTCAGCACGCCGCGGCGGATCTGGTCTTCCTCGATCGATTCGAACAGCGCCTTGAAGTTGCCTTCGCCGAAACCGTCGTCGCCCTTGCGCTCGATGAACTCGAAGAAGATCGGCCCGATCGCGTTCGCCGAGAAAATCTGCAAGAGCACCTTGGTCTGACCGCCATCGACCACGCCCTCGCCGTCGATCAGAATGCCGTTCTTCTTAAGGCGTGCGACGTCTTCGCCGTGCTTCGGCAGCCGCGCGTCGATCTTCTCGAAATAGATATCGGGGGGCAAGGGCATGAACGGCAGGCCGGCGTCGCGCAAGGTCTCGATGGTCCTGTAGATGTCCTTGCAGCCGCAGGCGACGTGCTGGATGCCCTCGCCGCGATAGACGTTGAGATATTCCTCGATCTGGCCGGATTGGCCGGCATCTTCATTGATCGGGATCCGGATCTTGCCGTCGGGGCTGGTCAGCGCGCGCGAGAACAGGCCGGAAGCGCGGCCCTCGATATCGAAGAAGCGGATCTGGCGGAAGTTGAATAGCCGTTTGTAAAATCCGGTCCAGACATCCATGCGGCCCCGATGGACGTTGTGGGTGAGGTGATCGAGATAGAACAGCCCTGCGCCCGCGGGGTGCGGATTTCTCTCGCCCAGCCACTCGAACTCGGCGTTATAGGCCGAGCCTTTCGCGCCGTAGCGGTCGACGAAATACAACAGGCTCCCGCCGATGCCCTTGATGGCGGGAACATCGAGCGTCTTCTGCTCGGGCGCGATCTCGGCGGGCTCGGCACCCAGCGCGACCGCGCGTTGATAGGCTTTGACGGCATCGACCACGCGAAACGCCATCGACGGAGCGCATGGCCCGTGCGCGGCGACAAAGTTGAAGCCGTGCGTGCCGGGCTCCTCATTGACGAGATAGTTGATATCGCCTTGGCGATAAACCGTGATCTTCTTGCTGCGGTGGAGCGCGACCGGGACATAGCCCATCAGCTTGAACAGCGCGTGCAACTGTTCCGGTTGGGGGTGCGCATATTCGACGAACTCGATACCATCGGTGCCCATCGGGTTGTCGGTGCTGATGGTGGCGGCCGGCGCGTCGTGCGGAAACGGACCCATGGCGAATCTCCTCGGATTGATGGGACTGAGCTTCCGTCATATCGGCCGCAAAGTGCATGCAAAACGAGGCTCTCTGTGCCAGAGTGCCGCACGATTTGTGCATGAGACGGGTAATTATCGCATGATCCCGGTAGACGCCTTCGATCTCAAAATGCTCGCCGCCCTGCAGGATGATGGCCGGCTGACTAACCAGCAGTTGGCCGATCTCGTCGGCCTGTCGGCGTCGCAATGCTCGCGGCGGCGGATGCGGCTGGAGCAAGAGAAGGTAATATCAGGCTACCATGCGGACCTTGCGAGCGATGCGCTCGGCTTCAATCTGATCGCCTTCATTCACATCACGCTTGCGACCCACTCACCCGACAATGCGAAGAACTTCCGCACGCTGGTCAACCGCGTCGACGATATCCAGGAAGCCTATTCGCTGACCGGCGACGCCGACTACGTACTGAAAGCGGTGCTGCGCGATCTCAAGAGCCTCTCCGACATCGTCAACAATGTGCTGATGCCGCACCCAAGCGTGGCACATGTGCGCTCGTCGATCGTGCTCGATCGGCTGAAGGAGAGTTCAAAACTGCCGTTGAAGGAGTTATTGGAATAACGGTGGCGCAAATCGAGGGAAATCCGTCATTCGAATCGCGCATGCAAGTTGTCACGATACGCCTTGTTTCGAGAATCGAGAGACGATCATGGCTCTGCAACTTCGGCCGAACTGCGAATATTGCGACAAGGACTTGCCGCCGAATTCGATTGAGGCGCGCATCTGCAGCTACGAATGCACATTTTGCGCGAATTGCGTCGACAACAGGCTGCATAACGTCTGCCCGAACTGCGGCGGCGGTTTTGTGCCGCGGCCGATCCGCCCCGCGCAGGAATGGCGGCCCGGCGCGTCGATTGAAAAGCAGCCGCCATCAGACAAGCGCGTGCATTTGAAATACAGTCTTGACGACATCGCCGCGCACTCGATCCGGATCAAACACATTCTGCCGGAAGAGCGCTGATGGCCACCGCCGTCATTGCGAGCCAAGGGGTCGCGCGAATGCGCGCCCGATGACAGGCTCCGCGAAGCAATCCATACCTGCTCTCGCGTCACCATGGATTGCTTCGTCGCTGGCGCTCCTCGCAATGACGGAGGGAAATCATTCCGCCGCCAGAATCGTCCCTTCGACTTCGCCGAAACCGACGCGATAACCGTCGCCCTGGCACCAGCCGCGCATGACCAGGCAATCACCGTCTTCGAGGAACGTGCGCTTGATGCCGCCGGGCAACTCGATCGGCTCGGTACCGTTCCAGCTGATTTCGAGAAGACTTCCGCGCTGGTGCTTGTCCGGGCCGGAGATGGTGCCGGAGCCTAGGAGATCGCCGACATTCATGGCGCAGCCGGATGAGGCGTGGTGCACCAGTTGCTGCACCGACGACCAGTACATGTATTTGAAATTGGTGCGGCAGATGCTCACAGCCTGGTTCATCGGCGCGGCGCGCAAGGCCACATCGAGCTCCATGTCGTAATTGTTCGGCTGCACCTGGCGCAGATACGGCAGCGGCGTCGGCTCCTGCTCGGGGCCGCGTATTCGAAATGGCTCCAGCGCCTCGCGCGTCACGATCCACGGGCTGATTGAGGTCGCAAAGGCCTTGGCCTGGAACGGCCCGAGCGGCACATATTCCCATTGCTGGATGTCGCGCGCGCTCCAGTCGTTCAGGATCACGAAGCCGAAGATCATTTCCTCAGCCTGCTTCTCGGTCAGCATCTCGCCCATCGCGGACGGCCGCCCGACCACAACGCCCATTTCGAGCTCGAAATCGAGCCGCTTGCATGGGCCGAAGCTCGGCAGCTCTACGTTCGGCGGTTTCAATTGCCCGCGCGGCCGGCGCACCTTGGTGCCGGAGACCACGACGGTCGAAGCGCGGCCGTTGTAGCCGATCGGCATGTGCAGCCAGTTCGGCTGCAGTGCATTGTCCTTGCCGCGGAACATGACGCCGACATTGGTGGCATGTTCTTTCGACGAATAGAAATCGGTGTAGCCCGAGACCGCGATCGGCAGATGCAATTTGACATCCGCCATCGGCACCAGCGCGCGTTGACGCAGCTTTTCGTTATCGCGCAGCTCCGGATGGTCGTGGCGCAAGAGTTCGCTGAGGCGCGCGCGCGTTCGCGACCAGACGGTCGGTCCCAGCGCCATGAAGGGATTGAGCTGGGGAGCGGCGAACACCGCGGGCTCGACCACATCGATCCGGCAATCCTGCGCAAGCTGCCAAACGTCGAGCACATAATCGCCGATCGCAACCCCGACGCGCGGGGCCAGACCGTCCTTGGCCGAGAATACGCCGTAGGGAAGATTCTGGATCGGGAAGTCGGAGGTCGGATCGACCGGGATGAAGGAGCGGAGTTTGGGATCGTTGGGATGGGGCACAGTCTCATTCCTGCTGCATCTCGACAAACATTATACCCCGTCATTCCGGGATGCGCCGCAAGACGCAGGCCCGGAATCCATACTCACGATGGTGGTTATGGATTCCGGGCTCGCGCTTTGCGCGCCCCGGAATGACGGGGACTACCGCCTGTTCGGGTCGAACCGCTTTTCCAACCCCTTCCAGCAATCGGCATAGTCGCTCTGCAGCGTCGCCGATTTCGCCGCATGCGCGGTGACGTGCTGAGGAAAGCGTGTTTCGAACATGAAGGCCATGGTGCCGGTGAGCTTGACCGGCTTCAATTCAGAATTGCTGGCGTGATCGAACGCCTGGCGATCCGGGCCGTGCGGCAGCATCATGTTGTGCAGGCTCATGCCGCCCGGCGTAAAGCCTTCCGGCTTGGCGTCATAGACGCCGTAGATCAGTCCCATGAACTCCGACATGATGTTCATGTGATACCAGGGCGGACGGAAGGTGTTTTCCGCCACCGCCCAGCGCTCGGGAAAGATCACGAAATCGATATTGGCGGTACCCGCGGTCTCCGACGGCGAGGTCAGCACCGTAAAGATCGATGGATCGGGGTGATCGAAAGAGATCGCGCCGACCGGCGAGAAGGCCCGTAGATCGTATTTATACGGCGCATAATTGCCGTGCCACGCCACCACGTCGATCGGCGAATGCGGCAGCTCGGTTTTGAACAGTGAGCCGCCCCATTTCACGAATAATTCGCTCGGCGCGTCCTTGTCCTCATAGGCCGCCACCGGGGTCAGGAAATCGCGTGCATTGGCGAGGCAATTGGCGCCGATCGGCCCGCGTTCCGGCAGCGTGAAGGCGCCGCCGTAATTCTCGCAAGTATAGCCGCGCGCCGGGCCAGACGGAATCTCGATGCGGAGTTTCACGCCGCGCGGGATCACCACGATCTCGCCGGGCTCGGCGTCGATGCGGCCAAACTCGGTGACGAAACGCAGATTACCGTGTTGCGGCACGAACAGCATCTCGCCGTCGGCGTTGTAGAAATGCTGATCGACCATCGATTTGGTGATGAGATAGACATGCGCGGCCATGCCGCCTTGCGTGTTGGCATCACCCGCCGTGGTCATGGTCTGGACGCCCTGCAGGAAAGTCATGTCCTGCTTCGGGATCGGCGTTGGGTCCCAGCGCAGTTGCGCGATCGGCAACTCATATTCATGGCACGGCGCGGTGCGCCACAGCCCGGCGTCAACCTTGGTGAAGCGCCCGGAATGTTTCACCGAAGGGCGGATACGATAAAGCCAGGAGCGCTCGTTGGCGCCGCGCGGCGCGGTGAAGGGCGAGCCGGAAAGCTGCTCGGCATAGAGCCCGTAAGCGCAGCGCTGCGGCGAGTTGCGCCCGATCGGCAATGCGCCGGGCAGTGCTTCAGTTTCAAAGCTGTTGCCGAAGCCCGACATGTAGCCGGGCGTGACATTGGCGGATCTTTCTGAAATCACGCCAGGGGCGGTGTTGATATTCATGGTCATCCTCCTTGCAGGGCGGCCCACATTTCCCGGTCGCGCTTGTCGGTCCAGATCACGGGGTCGTCGATCCCGGACGCCTCGTCGAATGCTCGGGAGACGTTGAAGGGCAGGCAGTGCTCGTAGATCGCAAAACTTGAAAATTTCGGGTCCATTACTTCGCGCGTCGCCGCCATCGTGTCCTTGAGGTTGCGGCCCTTGGCGACCGCCGCCTCGGCGGCGCCATAAAGCGTGGTGACGAAATCACGCGTCATCGCGATCGCCTCGCGCGCTGTCGAGAGGCCCTTGAGCGCATCGCCGCGGCCGGGCGCGATCGCCTTGGGATTGAAGCCGCGGATTTCGTTCAGCGTCGCCGGCCATTCGCGCAAATGCGCGTCGCCGCAATAGCAAGCGGAGTGATATTCGATGAGATCGCCGGAGAACATCACTTGCGCATCCGGCACCCAGGCCACGATATCGCCGGAGGTATGTCCCGCGCCGAGCTGCATCAGCCGCACCTCGCGCTTTCCGAGATAGATCGACATCTCGCCTTCGAAGGTCAGCGTCGGCCAGGTCAGGCCGGGGATGCTCGAGGCATCCTGGAACAGGCGCGGAAAGCGGCCATATTCGGAATCCCAGTCCTGCTGGCCGCGCTCTTCGACCAGCCGGTAGGTTTCCTGCGAGGCGATGATCGCTTGCGCCTTGTAGGCCGACGCGCCCAATACGCGCACCGCATGATAATGCGACAGCACCACATATTTGATCGGCTTGTCGGTGACGGTGCGTACCCGCTCGATCACCTTGTTCGCCATCGCCGGCGTCGCCTGGGCGTCGAACACGATGCAGCCGTCGTCGCCAACGATCACAGCGGAATTAGGATCGCCTTCGGCGGTGAAGGCATAGAGATCGGTGCCGATCTCGGAGAAGGTCACCTTCTTCTCCGACATGTCGGTGGTGGACGCGAAACCCTTGGCACTCTCGGTCATCAATTCTTCCCTTGCGTTAAGTTCATCCCGTCATTGCGAGGAGCAACGCGACGAAGCAATCCAGCGTTGTGCTGGCCCCATGGATTGCTTCGCTTCGCTCGCAATGACGTCTTCGGGCATATTCGTACTATTGTTGCTGCTGCGCTTGCTGCTGGCCGGCGTCGATCATCCGCCGCTTCGCCAGATCGATCGCCTCGCGCAGCACGTCGAGATCGCCGATGTGATTGGCAAGGATGAGAACCAGGGCGGCATCGAGATCGGCGCTCTGCTCGTCGTTCAAGCCGCGATGCGCCTCGACGACGGCGCGGAACGCGTCGTCCGGCTTGGCAAAATTCGAACTGGTGGATAATGGCATGACGAAGAACCCTCAGTTCAGGCCGGATGCGCGCGCCAGCGCCGCATCCACTGCGGTGCGGGTCGGATGCCGGAAGCGCGCGGCGACATAGCCGTCCGGTCGCAGTAGATACCCGGTTCCAGGCGCGGCATCATAGCGTGCGCCGGCGAGCCCTTCGGCATCGCGAAAATCATCTTCGCTGCCGATCCGGATCACCCCGAGGCCCTCAAGCGTCTCGGTCGCTGCGCCATTGCCAAACTCCAGCAACATGAAGCCGGTTCCCCGTCTGATGAAGGCTTCGGTCAAATACATGCAATCGCCCGATCGCGCCAATAGCGGCGCATCGGGCATCGACGTGCCGGGCCGCGGGCCGCCGGCCCAGGCATCGCCATCCACTGTTGACAGCGGCGTCTCATAGACCGAAGGCACCGACAACCGTCCGGCATTGACCATGCGTTTGCCGAACTCGGTTTCCCTGGCGAGCGACAGCACGGCCTTGCGCAGCCGGGCCTCCTGATCGGAGTTGGGCGCCATAAAGTCGGTCGAACGGGTCGATTCCCGGATGTTCTCATCCGCAGCGGCGCTGCGCTCGGTATGATAGCTCTCAAGCAAGCTTGGCGGCGACACCCTTCGCAGCACACGATCGAGTTTCCACGACAGATTCTCGGCATCCTCAAGTCCGGAATTGGCACCGCGTGCGCCGAACGGCGAAACCTGGTGCGCGGCGTCACCGGCGAAAATGACGCGGCCGTGGATGAAACGGTCCATGCGGCGACACTGGAATTTGTAGA
>VAZV01000095.1 GCA_005884765.1 Alphaproteobacteria bacterium | reverse complement strand
GCTCGCACGTGAGGCCGGCGGCTACGTCATCGGCACCGGACGCGCTGCCGACCGTCAGAAGGCGCTCGACTTCGGCGCGCAGGAGTTCGTCGACCTCGACAACGACGCGCTGGAAGACGTCGGCGGCGTCGATCTGGTGTTCGATATCATCGGCGGCGACATCCAGAAGCGGTCCGCAGGCTTGATTCGAGCCGGAGGAACACTGGTGTCCATCGTCGGGCCGACCGAGGCGCGGCCCGCCGACGGCCTGGCGGTCGACTTCGTTGTCGAGTCCGATCGTGCCCAACTGAGTGAGATCGTCCAGCGGGTGCGGGACGGACGCCTGCGGACAAACATCGGCAACGTCTCGGCCCTCGACGATGCCGTCGCCACCTTCAACGCGACCGAGCGACGCGCGGGGAAGACAGTCATCCGCGTTCGTCCGTGAGGACTTGGGAAGGGCGAGCGGTTCTGCCCTCCTCGTAGATCATCGTTGCCGTTTTGGATCGTGGCGATCGTCTCGACCGTCTTTCGCCTATGTCATCTGGCTGGTCTCGCGCGTCATTAACGTTGAGACAAAAATCGCCGAGGAACTAGGGGCAAAGCTCGTCGAAATCGCGAACAAGCGTGTACCGCGGCCGTATCGGTTCCTGTTTCTGGCTCCGCCTGCGGGCCGGCTCGGCCCGCTCATCTAGGAGGAAGAAAGTGACGCTCGATCATCCGATTTTCACGCGCTGGCCGGCGCAGTACCCTGATCGGCTGCAGGGTTGATCGTCGGGTCGCGGCGCAAATGCCGTGGTACGGCTGCTTTTGGCGCGTTTCGACCGCTCGCGGCAGCGCAGCAATATGTCCGGAGTCAGCGGTGAAGCCGACATGTCGAGGACATCGCTCAAACGACACGAATGACTCTTAGCAGACGTGCTCACCGATAGAGTTTGCATCTATCAGGAGAACCAGACTGCCGCTGGATTTCGGTTGGATCTGGTGTTTTGGGTGAACCTTCGAAAGGCTGCGCGCCCCAAACGATGTGCGCCTGCAGGCTGAGCGAGCGCTTTAGTGAAACGCCGTGCTTCAACGATACGGTTCACAAATGCGAAGCCGCGTCCACCTTGCAGCTTTTTGAACCTAAGCGCCCCAGCGAAGAGCCGCGGTGTGCACCGCCGCATCCCACAGCCGCAGTAGCTCGTTGTCGAGCAGGGTCACCGTGATCGAGCAGCCTGCCATCTCGAGCGAAGTGACGTAAGCGCCTGTGAGAAACCGGACAGTCCGTAACCCGGCGGCATCGAGAAGGCGCTTCGCCGCGTTGACCATGAGATACAACTCCATGGCCGGTGTGCCACCCATGCCGTTGACCAGAAGCAAGCACTCGCTTCCGGCTGGCGGAGCTAGATCCTTCAGGATGGCGGACATTATCTCGGCCGCAATAGCGTCGGCCGACATGAAGGAAACCCGTCGCCGCCCCGGCTCACCGTGGATTCCGACGCCCATCTCCATTTCGTCGTCGCTGAGCACGAACGTCGGCTTTCCGGCGGCGGGGACTGTGCAGGAGGTGAGAGCGATTCCCATCGATCGCGTTCGCTCGTTCACGCGGACGCCGAGGGCTTCGAGCGCGGCCAGGTCTCGCCCCTCTTCTGCTGCGGCGCCGACAATCTTCTCAACCATGAGCGTGCCGGCAACGCCGCGGCGGCCGGTCGAAAAGGTCGAGGCTTCGACCGCAACATCGTCATTGGTAACGATGGTCCTGACGTTGTGACCGGTGATCATCTCGGCTGCCATGGCGAAATTCATCACGTCGCCCTCATAGTTCTTCACCACGAACAGGCATCCTGCTCCGGTATCAACCGCTTCGGCGGCGGCGATCATCTGATCGGGGGTCGGCGACGTGAAGACCTGGCCTGGGCAGGCGGCGTCCAGCATGCCGTGGCCAACGAACCCGATATGCAACGGCTCATGACCCGAGCCGCCGCCGGAGATCAGCGCTACCTTGCCAGCGCGGGGGGCTCGACGACGCACGAACCTGCCGGCCGGGTCGAGCACGACGATCTCGGCATGCGCAGCTGCGAAGCCGACAAGGCTTTCGCTGAGCACCGACTCTGGTGAATTGATGAGCTTTTTCATGCGCGGCCCCCGGTTAACATTCCTAGCTCAGCAGATCGTCCGTTAGCCGGGCGAGCCGATGTGCAAGGTCCGTAACCGCCTCATCGACCGCGCGGTTTCTACGCTTGTCGCCGAGGTCGGGTACCGTGATGGAAAGGGTCCGCGTACGCGGAACCTCGGACAGACGCTGGCGACGATTGGGATGGGCCCGGTGATAGGCCTCCAGGAAAGCGCGTTGTTCATCGGCTAGGAAATGGCAGACGTGAAAGATCGTATCCAGGTGCTGGGCAGGTATCGGAATGGAATAAG
>VAZV01000094.1 GCA_005884765.1 Alphaproteobacteria bacterium | reverse complement strand
GAACTTGCTCGTTTTCGCCGTGATGTGGCCGTTGTTGGCGTGCTGATCATTATCGTTGCGAGCAGCGTAGTTTTTAAGTGTTTCTCAACGCCCCTTGCCGGAATTGGACCGTTCAGTTTCGTGCAAACCCCGTCGATTACCGACGCGATTGCAAAGGCGTGGGCAGAGGATCCGACACGGTTGCTCCTCCCCTACCAATACGAGGGGCCCGGGCGATGGCTTTGGGCAACAACCTTGTTACCGCCCCTTCACCACCTCTACACGGCGATGACGCCGCTCTCCGTATATCTTGTCCTGTCCAGCCTGCTGATCGCGACCAGCTTTGTCGCCAGCTGGATCATTATGCGTTCCCTTCCGCTGAGTGGGACCATTGCTCTCGCCTTAGGATTTGGCACACAGTTTTCTTATATTTCTTCAATGGGTTTCGTTATCGGATTTTACCTGTTTCTGACTTACCTTTGTATAAACATAGCGTTCGCGATCTATCTTTTGAAACCACAACCATTTCGCCCGGCATTGATCGCCGGATTTGTTGCGTCTCTTGCCGTCGTGGCCCTTGCATGGGAATGGTGGCTGAATTACGCGGCTGCGCTGCTTGTCGGCTCGGGCTTCATTTGGCTTTGGGAACGCCGGCACGATGGTAGTGGCGGAGCCCGCCGTGGAACGGCTGTCGTGTTCATCGCCACGCTTGTGATCCTGGTTTTATACCTAGCCATACGGCTGCCCTACGCAACAGAATTCATCGAGCCAGGTCAAGAAGAAGAGCTCATCGTGACCTACACGCACCCGCTCATGGCTATTGAGGACTTCATCAGCAACTTTTTCACGTTGCTGTATATGACCCTGACGAACTATCTGCCTTTGGCATTCGGGTCTCTGTCGCAGACCTATATCGGCGATGCCACGATTTTAGCGGAACAGCACGGCTACCATTCCTCAATGTCGAACCTTGTCGTGATGAATCATGTTTTCCTGTGGCGGTTTTACGCAGGGGCTGTAGTGGTGCTTTTCTGCATGGCGGGGTTCCGTCAGGTGCGGCGGGCGATAAGGGACCCTCGGTCCGAACACCTTGTGTTTGCCGTGTTCTTTCTCGCCGTGCTAGTGGGCTGCGCGACGCATTTGGGGATCAAATATCGTCCGTATATGAGCGCGCCGGCGCTTACCTACAAACCGGCTGTAAGTATTTTTTTCTTCACCCTGATGCTGGGCTATTTTACGGCGACCGCCCGCAGTTGGTTTCGGCGAGTGCTAAGCTACCGCGCGGCGGTCGCCGGCATCTGGGCAATGATCCTTATCGCAGCGCTGATGCGGCCAGCCAGTCTCAATGCAATGCTACAGCACGACGGGCTTGTCGGTTATGGAGACCCGATCGGAATACTGCGAAACGCCCTGGGCAATTGACCCGGTCAGGCGCGGGATAACGGGCCGGCAATCCCTGATGTGCGGTGTCCTTTGAGACGCGCCGGCGCTCGCACAAGCGACACAGTTCATACGGTCGATGGCGAAGGGCCGCTCGGGATCGTCCAGCTGCGCGCCCTTCGCTTACTCTTTCCGGTTTCAATTGGCGCTTTCAGCGCCGATGCATCTGCAGCCACGTACACGTTGGCTGAAAGCTCTACTTGATGTCGGGGTTTTAGGACACCTCCCTCAACGGCGTCGATGGCCCAGCGCGCATGTCGAATCGGTCGTGTCCCTGGTGATGGTGTAGGAGGCCGCTGACCGGCCCGCCGGAGCGACCGCCAAGAGTCTGGCGCAGGCGGGCCGGTCAGCAGCCATCGTGGCGATCCTGAGTAGGGTTGGGTTGGACACGCAACTCTGACCCGGGGATCACCACGATGACCGACGAGAAGATCGCCCTTCGTACGCTTCTGGAGAAGGGCTCCGATGCCACATTCCTTGCGCGAGATGATCGGCTTTGCCGCCCAACGCGTGATGGAGTTGGAGAGTGAAGCGCTGTGCGGCGCCGGGCACGGCGAACGCAGTGCGGAGCGGCGCAACCAGCGCAATGGCTACCGCGAGCGTGACTGGGAGACCCGTGCGGGTACGGTCGAACTGCGCATCCCCAAGCTGCGGCGCGGCAGCTAATTCCCGGTGTTTCTCGAACCTCGCCGGCTGGCCGAGAAGGCGCTGACCGCCGTGGTCCAGGAAGCCTATGTCCAAGGCATCTCGACCCGCTCGGTCGACGATCTGGTACGGGGCTATGGGGTGGGAGGGCATCTCCAAAGCCAGGTCTCGCGACTGTGCGGCGAGATCGACGAGCGGGTGTGTCGTGCTCCCTTCCATGATCGGCGCCGCCCGCCGCACGGGATGACACACAGCAGAGAACTAATGGCGGCAGCGACCTTAGGCTGCTCAAATGCAATCTGACTTATCAGCTCACGATCGTGAAATCGCTGGGATCAGCCGACGCTG
>VAZV01000093.1 GCA_005884765.1 Alphaproteobacteria bacterium | reverse complement strand
GCGTCGTTAGCCGCAGGGCCTTTGGGAGCGATTTGCACCGGCGTTTTGGATCGATCGAGAATCTTGCGCAGAGCCGGTTCGAGCGCATCCGCCGCGACCGCATAGGCTTCCGGACGAAAGTGGCCGCTCCCGGAATAGGGATAGGTTCCGCCTGACCAGAACAGATCGTCGATCTGTCGGCGTGGATCAACTACTGTATAGCCCGCCTGCGTGAAGCTCGCGGCCGCCAGTTGCCAGAACGCGCGGGCGGCTTCGACATAGTCCGGCGGTGGCACTTTGAGGAACGTACGGCGCCAGAACGCCTTAACCTGCGCCTCTAGTTGCTGCCAAGCCGCACCGACAGCTGATGAAGGCTTCTTTTGCTTTTGAAGCGCAAGCCAAAGGGCCGTCAACTCCTGGTTCGATGGAACGTACCAAATGACTACTTTGGACGGCGGAAGCCCCGTAGCCTCAGTGACATCCCGGAGATTCCTCAGAATCCGGTCGATCCATCCCTGAAAGAGCTCGGGGCGCAGATCACTCCTGAGATCGACCGCGAACTCCTCGTTGGTCGGCTGGCGGTGGAAGGGGAACAGCAGGTTGTATGCTGCCGACCATTGGCGGAGCGCGAGGTCTGCTTTGAACAAGGTGTGCCGCCAAGCCGACGCGGTCACCTTGTCATATACAAAGCGGGAGACGGGCAAGCCGTCGAGGACCACCCAGTCGCCGAAGCGCTCGTTGGCAATCTGGCGCGGCAGATCGCCGACCCGCATGTCGGTGTAGAGACCGACCACGGCGGCATTCACCAGCGTCAAGCCCGTGCAGGCGAGGTCTCTGCGGGCAATCGCTCCGAAATAGCGGGAGTTTTGGCCGGGCTCGCCGAAATTGGCGATGTTGATGTCGCTGAACCGGGCTTCCAGACGGCCCTGCAGCGTGCTGTCGTATTCCACCTCGGCTCCGAAACTGAACGAATCACCCATTAGAGCGACCGTGGTGGCGTGCGGGTAGGTGCTGATCGGACCCTTGGAACGCATCCGGCACTGGTCGCGATAGTCGCTGACACGCTCGGTCGCGACCCGCTGAACGGGGGATAGGCTTGCGCCCTCGCAATGCGGGAAATGGTCGGCAGCGCGGCAGCACCCGCGCCCAGATGCAGAAATTGCCGGCGGGGAAGTTTCAGCATGATATTGCCCTCCCAGAGCGTTTGTGCGTGCAAGCTATCACCCCGTTGCACGCACCGCGAGAGCCCATTCGCCCTCGGGCTGCTGCCGCCTCGCCCTTGGGCTCTCGCCGTTCGCCGGGCGGTGAGGGCAGTGGCCGTTGCAGTGGCGCAGTGGCCGCTGTCGGTGTCGGCGCCATTTAGAAAAGTCGCTTTTTCCGCCCGTTAGAAATGTCACTTTTTCGGGAGTTGGGGTAGCCGCCTTTCCTGGTTGTGGGTTGAAGGGGTGCCGTCTCGGGGTGGCGCGCGGAGCCCCAAATTGCGGAGCCGCCACCCCGAGGCGGCCTTGCTCCGGCCTATCCGACCTTGAAGATGTGATTGCGCTGGCCACGCCGTCGCGGCGCCTTGGACGAGCGCGACATGTCCAGCTCCTTCTGTTTCTCGGCGATATAAGCCAGCACCGGACCGAGCCGCTTGTTCTCCACAATGGCGGCCTGGTTGACCTGCTGCCGCTTGTCGAATGTCCGATAGGGCAGGTCCACGCCATTGTGCCGGATTGCCAATCGGCCATCTGGATAATCGAGGACCATAACCCGCTTGCAGGCCAGCGATCGCGTGATCGCATTCGGCTCCAGAATGAACAGCACCTGGTCATATTGCAGCGTCAGATTTTTGGAGAGTGTGCGATCCTCCTTCCAGGCAAAGGCGT
This sequence comes from Alphaproteobacteria bacterium, assembly GCA_005884765.1. Lineage (GTDB taxonomy): Bacteria > Pseudomonadota > Alphaproteobacteria > Rhizobiales > Xanthobacteraceae > Bradyrhizobium. The sequence goes on along the minus strand of VAZV01000093.1, from coordinate 1,753 downwards.
CATCGAGATCGTCCTCGCCAGTAAGAGGACGATGCAGGTCCCGCTCCTCAAACGGCGCCTTGGCGAAGCGAGCATTGTAGTCGGCCATGAACATCGACAGGAACGCATTGCCAGCCGCCACGGTGTCGATGCCGCGCAACCGCATCTCCTTCACCAGCCGGTCCTGTAGCGTTCCGTTCGCACGCTCCACGCGGCCCTTGGCCTGCGAGGAATTGGCACAGATGATGTCGATGTTGAGCGCGTGCAGAGCCCGCCCAAACTGCGTCATTCCATCACCGCCCGCCGCATCTTTCTTGCTGACCCGAAACACGGCATGCTTGTCGGAGTAGAACGCGATCGGCTTGCCATAGCGCTCCAGATAGGCCCGTGTCGCCTCGAAATAATCGAACGTCGACTCCGTCTCCACGAACCGCAGATGCATCAGCCGGCTTGTTGCATCGTCGATGTAGACCAGCAGCGTGCATTGCGGTCCGCGCGTCTCGAACCACCAATGGTGCGAGCCGTCGATCTGGATCAGTTCGCCAACGCAATCCCGACGGTAGCGCGGCTGATGCACTGGCCGCAGCCGCTGTCGGCGGTCCTTCCACAGCCCGGCCGCCATCATCCATTGCCGGATCGTCTCGCGGCCAAGATGGATGCCATGCAGTTCCGCAAGCTTCTCGCCCGCAAGCGTCGGCCCGAAGTCCGCATAGCGCTCGCGGATGATGCCGATCACTTCCGTTCGCAGAACCGCCGGGTAAGCCCGGTTGCTTGGCTTGCCGCGTCGGCGCGATGCAAGAGCAGCAGGGCCGCGCCGCCGAAACGCCTTGGCTAACCGAAACACCTGGCGACGGCCAACTCCCATCAGCGTCGCCGCCTCAGAAACCCTAATCCGTTCCTCCGCCAGATCGCGCAGAACAGTCATCCGATCGATCTCCGAACGGCTCATCAAAATCACCGTCATCGGCCACCAGCTCCCCATCCGATTCGAAAACCGGGGAGAGTGACATCTCGATCGGGGCCAACGGTGACTTCTCTATCTGGCGTCTACATTCGCCATTCGTGGAACGGGGCTTATGGAATTTCTCGCAAGGGCGCCTGGACCTATTCTGCCTTGATGCCAGTCGTTCGGATCACCTTAGCCCACTTTCCGGTATCTTCTGCAATGAGCTTTGCGAAGTCTGCTGGCGAGCTTGCGAACGCTGTGTCGCCAAGCTCGGCGATCCGCGCCTTCATCCCCGGGTCAGCCAAGCCTCTGTTGATCTCCCTGTTAAGCTTGTTGATGATCTCCGCGGGCGTGTTCTTGGGAGCGCCAATGGCCCACCAGACGGTCGACTCGTAGCCGGGCACAGACTCGCCAATGGTCGGAATATCCGGCAATACGTCCGCGCGCATTGCGCCGGTCACCGCGACTGCGCGCAACTTGCCGGCTCTGACGTGCTCGATTGAGGACGACATGCTGGCGAACATGACCTGCACCTGCCCGCCAAGCAGGTCAGTGAGCGCGGGCGCCGCGCCGCGATAGGGCACGTGCTGCATGTCTACTCCGGCCATGCTCTTGAAAAGTTCCCAGAACATATGCGGGTTACTGCCGACACCGGCTGATGCCACGGTAAGTTTGCCCGGATTGACCTTCGCAGATGCGATCAGGTCGGAGACTGACTTGGCCGAGACCGAGGGGTGTACGACGACGACGCCCATTCCGCGGGAAATGGTCGCTACTGGTTCGATATCACGAATGAAATTGAACCTGAGATTGGTATACAGGGTCGTG
>VAZV01000190.1 GCA_005884765.1 Alphaproteobacteria bacterium | reverse complement strand
GACGACGCGGATCGCGACGTCGGCCTCTCGGTTGGTCAGATTTGCCAGCTCGCCGGACGACAAGATTTCCATCTCGATGTCCGGATGCAGACGCGCGAAATCGGCGAAGTCCGGCATGAGCAGGTGTGTCGCGAGGGGCGGCGCCAGCGTCACCCGCAGAAGCCCGCGCACGCTCTGGTCGCGCCCGAAGACGCGCGTCTCCAGCAGGTGCGACGAAGCTTCCATCTGGTCCGCGAACTCGAGGACCTCCTCGCCCGCAGCCGTCAGGCGGTAGCCCGAAGGCAGCTTTTCGAACATGTGGACCCCGAGGCGTTCCTCGAGCTGGGCGATGCGTCGCAGCACGGTCGCGTGGTTCACACCGAGGCGCTCGGCGGCAGCCCGCACCGAGCCTCCGCGCGCCACGGCAAGAAAGTAGCGAACGTCATCCCAGTCGATCATGGTGCAATCCCGCACCGCACGGTGCGCCTTCTAAAGCCCGTACCTAACACATCGAACAGCAGTACGGGCGGTCATCATAGCCTATGCCGACAAGCAGGGCGCAATTCCGAACGGCGGACACCGATCGTCGCGGCTGGCGTCAGTCGTCCAGCCGGATCGATTTCGCACCACGGATGTGCGCGCTTCTGCACTCAACGTCTGACGCCGGCAGACCCATGTCGAGGTTCTCGGGAGCAGATGCTGTCCCGACACCACGAAGGAGAAGTTATGGGAAAGCTTGAGGGTAAGGTTGCAGTCATCACGGGTGGATCGAGCGGTATGGCACTGGCGAGCGCCAAGCGGTTCGTTGAAGAAGGCGCCTATGTTTTCATCACCGGCCGGAGACAGGAGGCGCTGGACGAGGCCATCAAGCTGATTGGCCGGAACGTGACCGGCGTGCGCGGCGACGCGGCCAATCTCGACGACCTCGACCGCCTGTTCGACACGGTCAAGCGGGAAAAGGGCAAGATCGACGTCCTGTACGCGAGCGCCGGCATGGGCGAAGGCGTCCCACTGGGCGAGATTACCGAGCAGCACTTCGATGCGACCTTCGACCTGAATGCGCGCGGCACGCTGTTTACGGTTCAGAAGGCGTTGCCGCTGTTCAACGATGGCGGATCGATCTTCATGACCGGGTCAGTTGCTTCGATCAAAGGTTTTCCTGGTTACAGCGTGTACGCGGCGAGCAAGGCGACGTTGCACGCATTCGCACGCGGTTGGCTCAACGAACTGAAGGGCAGGAATATCCGGGTGAACGTGCTGCACCCGGGGCCGATCGCCACACCGATGCAGGACCAAGTTCTCACCGAGGAGGCGAAGCAGATGTTCGAATCCCTGATCCCGCGGGGAAAGATGGGTCGTTCTGAGGAAATTGCGGCGGTCGCGCTGTTTCTTGCTTCAGACGATTCGAGCTTCGTGAATGGGGTGGCGTTGTCCGTTGACGGCGGCTTCTCGGCCATCTGAAGGGCCGGGGAATCAATATCAACTCGGATCGGAGAAGTATTATGAGCTATGCGATTGTAGGATTCGGTGCGGTAGGCCAGGCGCTCGCCCGGGCCTTCGCCCGCAAGAACATCAAGGTGGCCGTTGCGAGCCGCCGGCCTCCCGAGGCGTTGGCGCCGCAGGCTCGGGCGATTGGACTCACGGTCGTCGCCAAGTCGCTGCGGGATGCACTCGAGGCCGACACAATCATCTTGGCGGTCCCGTTCGGGGAGCATCGCGAGGTTGCGAAGGCCCTGCCGAGCTGGCAAGGCAAGACGGTCATCGACGCGACGAACGCGTTTGGAGTTCTCCTTGAAGAGCTGGACGGCCTCCCGTCCTCCGCCTTCGTCGCGAAGGCGTTCACCGGCGCCAAGCTCGTGAAAGGTTTCAATCACCTGATTGCGGCCACCCTGGCTGCCGATCCGATCGTCGAGGGCGAGCACCGGGTCGTCTTTCTGTCGAGCGACGACGAGGACGCGATCGCTCCCGTGGCGGCCTTGGCCAAACAACTCGGGTTCGCACCCGTCAACCTGGGAAAGCTCAACGAGGGTGGCGCGCTGGTGCACGCACGCGGCCGCACTTGGGGCCAGCTCATCTTCCAGGATTTGTTCAAGAAGGAGCAGTAATCGATCTACGACCGTGTGATCGACGCCGAGAACTGGTCGCGCGCGCTAACTTCTTCGAGCAGCGCGCGACCGAATATTTGAAGGCCACAAAGTCGCGAAGGTTGGGGTGGGCCTGACGGCGTATCGGCGCCGTTCGAAGAGCGGGGAGACGCCCGACAGAGCGGCAGATCTGCGGGTCGCCTAGAATCTATCGACTGCTATCGATGGCCTAGGATTCGCTCGACTGTCCTCTGCTATCCGATACTACTCCACGGTACTCCCCGTCGCGAGGCCCAAATAAATCCGCTGTCTATCAAGCTTGTTGCGTCGGATAGAGTGTGAGAATATTGATATTTATCCTGCGTGGCTGGGTAACGGCGTAGAGGATCGCGGCCGCGATATCCTCGCTCTCAAGCTGCTCCATGTCGCCTAGTCTCTGCTCCACCGACTTACGAACATCTTCGCGCATGCGCGAGGTGAACTCAGTCTTTACCGCACCCGGTTCGATGCAGGTCACACGGATCCAGTCCTTGCCGATCTCGCGCCGCAGTGACTCTGCGATGGCGCTGATGGCATGCTTTGTGCCCGAATAGACCGTCGAAGGATGGATGTATCGGCCCGTACCGGACGAAACGATGACTATGTGCCCATCACCCTGCCGCTTCATCGCCGGCAACGCGGCGTGAATCGGATAGAGGACTCCAAGAATGTTGACATCGACCATCTGACGATATTCTGCAGTGGTCGTGTTCTGGAAAGGGGCAGCAACACCCACCCCCGCGACATTGAGCAGCAGGTCTAGCCGCCCGCATTCCCGCAAAACGCGCCCGACCATCTCGGAGGCCTGGGCTTCGTCCGCCACATCAGTTTCGATCGGCAACGCTTCGCCGCCGGCCTGACGGATACGCTCTGCCAAATCATTCAGGCGCCGAACGCGGCGCGCAGCGATTGCCACATGTGCACCCTCTGCTGCAAGCGCCAAAGCGGTCGCCTCACCGATGCCCGAAGTAGCGCCTGTCACCAGCGCAACCTTTCCACTGAGTTTGCCAGGTTGCATCTTTGAAGTTCTCCTAAGGATCGGGGCCTAACACGCCAGCTCGATCGCATCGGCTCGGAAGGATAGCAAATTCATCAATAACTATCGACTGCCTTCACTCAGCAGGAATCACCTCAACCACGTTGATTTGTCCAAGACTACTCCACAGCACTCTCCCCCTACTCCCACTCGATGGTCCCCGGCGGCTTTGACGTCACGTCATAGACCACGCGGTTGACGCCCTTGACTTCGTTGATGATGCGCGTCGCGGTCAGGCCGAGGAAACTCATGTCGAAGGGATAGAAGTCGGCGGTCATGCCGTCGGTCGAGGTTACCGCGCGCAGGCCCACGACGTATTCGTAGGTGCGGCCGTCGCCCATCACGCCAACGGTTTTGACCGGCAGCAGCACCGCAAACGCCTGCCAGATCTTGTCGTAGAGCCCGGCTTTTCTGATTTGATCGATATAGACGGCGTCGGCATTGCGCAGGATGTCGAGTTTTTCTTTCGTGATCTCGCCGGGACAGCGGATCGCAAGGCCCGGCCCCGGGAACGGATGGCGGCCCACGAAAATCTCCGGGAGGCCGAGTTCGCGCCCGAGCACGCGCACCTCGTCCTTGAACAGTTCGCGCAAGGGTTCGACCAGCTTCATGTTCATGCGCTCAGGCAAGCCACCGACATTGTGGTGAGACTTGATTGTCACCGACGGCCCGCCGGTGAACGACACGCTCTCGATCACGTCGGGGTAGAGCGTGCCTTGCGCAAGAAATTCAGCGCCGCCAATTTTCTTCGCCTCATCGTCGAATACATCGATGAACAGGCTTCCGATGGTCTTGCGCTTTTTCTCGGGGTCGCTGACGCCGGCCAATCCTTCAAGGAACCGTTTCGATGCATCCACATGCACCAGCGGAATGTTGTAGTGATGCCGGAAGAGGTCGACGACAGTCTCGGCCTCGTTGAGCCGCAGCAATCCGTGATCGACGAACACGCACGTAAGCTGATCGCCGATTGCCTCATGGATCAGCACCGCGGCGACCGCTGAATCGACGCCGCCGGACAGGCCGCAGATCACCCTGCCCTTGCCGACCTGCTTTTTGATCTTCTCGATCGCTTCCTCGCGGAAGGCGCGCATGGTCCAGTCGCCGCTTAGCCCCGCGACCTTGCGGACGAAATTGCGGATCAGCTTGGCGCCATCGGGCGTGTGCACTACTTCGGGATGGAACATCAGCCCGTAATACTTGCGCTTCTCATCCTGAATGACGGCGAATGGCGCATTCGGCGAAACGCCGGCGACGACGAAACCCGGCGGCATTTTCGTGATGCGGTCGCCATGGCTCATCCAGACCTGGTGCCGCTCGCCCGTCGACCAGGTGGAATCGAATAACCGGCTTGCGGCTTTTACCTCGACATCGGCGCGGCCGAATTCGCGATGGTGCCCGCCCTCGACCTCGCCGCCGAGTTGCGCTGCCATGGTCATCTGGCCGTAGCAGATACCAAGCACGGGCACGCCGGAATCGAAGATTAATTGCGGCGCCCGCGGCGAGCCCGCTTCGTGAACGGATTCAGGTCCACCGGAGAGGATCACCGCCTTCGGCTTCATTTCCATGAAGGCGACCTCCGCCTTCTGGAATGGCACGATCTCGGAATAGACGCCCTCCTCGCGCACCCGGCGGGCGATCAGTTGCGTCACCTGGCTGCCGAAATCGACAATCAGAATCTTGTCATGCGTCGAGGCCACCGGGGGCATCGACTCGCGGGCTTGCTGTGGGGCTATCATGGCAAGCAGATACGCGACAGGCACCGCCCCCGCAACCCGCGCAAAATATCGGCCCACATTCTTCTGCAGGGCATGGACAGGTCCATATAGGACAATATACTTGACCTAATTTGTCCGAGAGCAAGACCGGAGGAAACGTTGGTCAATCGGCAGCATCGGTGGGGCTCCGCCAATCATTTGGCGGCACCCGATTTGCTGTAAATGGGGTGTTGACCCACGGCGACCCGGAGGCATCCGCGAATGGCGAAAATCAGGATCGGTCTCGTCGGGTGCGGCTTCGTTTCGGAGCTGCACATGTACGCCTACAGGCGTGTCTATGGCCTCGATGTTGAAGTGAGCGCCGTCGCGGCGCGGGGTGACCACGTTGTCGCTTTTGCCGGTCGGCACCAAATACCGAGCGTCTACCGTAGTTTTCGCGAGTTGATCGCCGACCGCGAGTTGGATGTTGTCGACATCTGCACGCCGCCCAATTTGCACACCGCAATGGTCGTCGATGCGATGCAGGCCGGCAAACATGTCATCTGCGAAAAGCCATTTGCGGGTTATTTCGGGCGCGAAGACGACAAGCTGCCAATCGGCAAGCACGTGCCCAAAGCGCTGATGTACGAGCGCGTTTTGGAAGAAATGGAAAGAACCCGCGCGGCGGTCGGCAGGACCGGCAGGCTTTTTATGTATGCGGAAGACTGGATCTATGCCCCGGCGGTGACCAAGACCGTGGAAATCCTCAAGGCTACCAAGGACAAAATCCTGTTCATGAAGGGCGAAGAGAGCCATAGCGGCTCGCACGCAGCGCACGCCGCGCAATGGGCCATGACCGGCGGCGGTTCGCTGATCCGGATGGGATGCCATCCGCTTGCGGCGGTACTCTATCTCAAGCAGGTCGAGGCGAAGGCACGCGGCGAGGCGGTCAGCGTGACGAGCGTAGTCTGCGACGTCGGCCATGTTGCGGCGTGCCTGCGGCCGGACGAACGGGCCATCCTCAAGTCCAATCCAGTCGATGTCGAGGACTGGGGCATGCTCGCCGTCACCTTCTCCGATAACACCAAGGCGACCGTGTTTTCCGGCGACATGATCGTGGGCGGCGTCCGCAATCTGATCGAAACCTATACCAGCGGCGGCTTGCTGTTCGCCAATATCACCCCGAACACGCACATGGTGAGCTACCAGACCAACGAGGAGAAGCTCGCCAGCGTCTATTTCACCGAAAAGGTCGATCGGAAGACCGGCTGGCAATACATTTGCCTCGAGGAAGAATGGACGCGCGGCTATTTGCAGGAAATCCAGGATTTCATGGAATGCGTCGCGACCGGACGGCAGCCGCTTTCGGATCTCGCGCTGGCCTTCGAAACGATCAAAGTCAACTACGCCGGCTACTGGGCCGCCGAGGAGGGCCGCCGCGTCAGGCTGTGAAAAGCCTAGGCGGCGTAGATCGAGGATTTCGGCAGCGGAAAAACCGGGTCTTGTGTGCGGATATTGTCCGGCCAAACGACCGAAATATGCTCGCCGGCATTTTGCATCACGACCGGCGTCGAGCGCTCGTTCTGGCCCGAGAGCGGCGTATCGGGCGGATAGAACTTCACGCCATAGCCCTGGATCGTGCCGCCGGGCGGGATATCTACGTCGAGCGCCGCCTTGCGCACCGCCTCCGGATCGAAACTGCCGTATTTCTCCTTGGCGACGGGCAGCACGTTATTGAGCAGGACCCAGGTCTGATTGAAGCCCATCGAGCAGTGCGGCGGAATGTCGGTCGCGCCGGTCTTCGTCTTGTAGCGCTCGACCATGGTCTTGGTGAGATCGCCGATCCCGGGCGCGAGTTTCGAGGGATCGAGCAATTGCGCGGGGACCGGATCGATATTGCAGAAATTGTCGATGTCCGCGCCAAAAGTCGCGCGCAACTTGTCGAGCTGGCTGTAACCTGCGCCTGCGCCGAACAACATCTTGAAACGAAGGCCGTTCTCGCGTGCCTGGCGCAGCAACAGGGTGATGTCGGGATTGTATCCGGCATGTGAGATCACGTCGGCGCGGGAGCGCTTGATCTTGGTCACCAGTACGGAAAGGTCGGGGGCGGAGGCCGAGTAGCCCTCCTTGAGCACGACCTGGAGTCCGGCCTGCTTGGAATACGCCTCGTCGGCGGCGGCAACGCCGACCCCGTAAGGGCCGTCCTCATGAATGAGCGCGACCTTGACGTCCTTGGGCTCGATGCCGAGCTTGCCCTTGGCGTGTTCGGCAATGAAGCTCGCAAAAGCCTGGCCGTATTGATCGGAGTGGATCTGCGCGCGGAAGACGTAATGCAGGTTCTTGTCCTTGAACACGGCGGTCGCAACCGCCGTCGTAATCCAGAGGATCTTCTTTTGCTGCTCGACCTTCGCGGCGAGCGGGACCGCGTGCGAGCTTGCATAGACCCCGCTGATGATGTCGATCTTTTCCTGGTTGATGAGGCGTTCGGCCTCGTTGATCGCAACGTCGGGCTTGCTCTGGGAATCGGCGGCGATCGCAGCGATCTTGTACTTGCCGCCGATGCCACCCTTCTCATTGACGAGATCGATTGCAATCTGCGCACCGACCGAGGAGGCGACCGAGCCGCCGGCCGCAAACGGACCGGTCAGGTCGTAGATTATGCCGAGGCGAACGGTTTCAGCTTCCGCCCGTGCACGTGTCCAATCGAGCGAAAGGACGGCTGCAGTGGCCGCGGAATTTTTCAGCAGCGTTCTGCGCGAAGTCGGCATGGCGTTCCTCCCGAAACTGTATCGTCGATTTAACGACTGTCATTTTCTTTTGTTTGACCAAGTATTTAGAGGATGCGTCGGAAAGTCAATCGGGATGAGCGACAGCCCCCGCCCCCGGTGATGATTGAAACGCGCATAGTATCCTTATGCGTGAATGCTTTGATCGAGCAAACTATAGATGCGGTGAGTGCGGATGCCAACAATCGCAACGGCTTCGCGCGCCATCGCAGCGATCACGGCGAACGGGTAATCAACCGATGCGAGAGGCAAACGCCGTCCAGCTTCGTCCCGGGTCTCAACTTATCCACGGCTGCACAAACGACGGTCCTTCGATCATCTCGTCGGCCGCGATCAGCAAGATTTTCGGCGCCACGAGGCTGAACGACTTCGCCGTGGTCGCGACTGCGCGAGGCGCGTTTACCTTGTTCGAAGCGCGGAGTATCAATTTTGCAATTGTGGTGTATTCTCAATTCATGCAAGTCGAAGGTCGACTTGCATTGAGCCAACATTTGGGGATCACGGAGGGCAATATGGCCAAGAAAGCGAAGAAGAAGAAGGCAAAGAAGACAGCCAAGAAGAAAAAGAAGTAGCTGTTCGACGAAACCTCATGGCATCCAGATAGCGCCTGAGGTCCGTTACGCCTTCGCAACACGGATAAGCGGCAGCTTTCGCTTCCAGAATATCCGCGCAATAGTCAGCCGGACCCTTATGCAGATGCTTGCTGCATGACGGTCCGGTTTTTTATGGTGTGAATAGGCCTTCGCACCCATCCAATGAAGCATCCTGCATCAGCCGGACTTTGCGCGTTCCGCCGCTTGCTTCACGCGCTCCGGCTCGGCCGCTATCTCGACGCCTGCGCGCTCCTGTTGCAGCAGCATCACGGAGCGCGAGTCGCGTCCTTCCCAGCCGCGGTTGCACGCCTCAAGCATCTCGGCGTGGGCCAAGTTGCACATGCGCATCGGCACGCCGAGCTCACGTCCCAGTGCGGTCGCGAGCCCGACGTCTTTGGTGGCGAGCTTGAGCGCGAAGTTCGGCGGATCGTATGTGCCGGGCAGGAACTGATCGAGCAGGCCGTCGAACGTCAGGCGGCGGCCGCTGACGCCCTGGCGCACAGCTTCCCAAAGTGCCACCGGGTCCATGCCGGCCTTCACGCCCATGGTGAACGTCTCGGCGAGCGCACAGGTGATCGCATAGCTTGACATGTTGTGGACGAGCTTGGCGACCGTGGCGGTGCCGATCGGCCCGACATAGGCCGGGCGATCACCCATCGCGTCCAGCACGGCCTTGTGCCGGTCATAGGCGGCCTTATCGCCGCCAACCCAGATCGCCATCTTGCCCGACGCCGCGCCCGACGGCCCTCCGCTCACCGGCGCATCGAGCATGTGCGCGCCCTTGGCGGCAAAGGCCTCGTGAATTTTTTTCACGACGCTTTGAGAGTTTGTCGACAGATCGAAGTAGGCCGTGCCCCTTTTTACGCCTTCGATCAAGCCATCGGCGCCCAGCGAGACGCGCTCGACGTCCGCAGGCTCGGGCAGCGAGGTGAAGATCACATCAGACCTCTCGGCCAGCGCGCGCGGCGTATCCGCCCATTCGGCGCCTCCTTGCAAATGATGGCCCGCCGATTGTCGGTGCAGGTCGTGCACCACGACCCTGTATCCGGCCTTTAGGATGTTGGTGGCCATCTTGCCACCCATGGTGCCCAGTCCGATGAAGCCGACGACAATGTCATTGGCCATCGTCATTCCCCCTTGTTGCCTTCGACCAGCACCGTGTAGGCGACCTGCGCGGCGGACATCGCGGCAGGCCAGCCTGCATAGAACGCCATGTGGGTGATGACTTCGGTGATCTCTTCCTGCGTGACGCCATTGGTGATCGCGCGCGACAGGTGCGATACGAGCTGCTCCGGCCGGTAGGTGGCGACCAGTGCCGCCACCGTGATGAGACTGCGGTCGCGCTTCGAGAGAGCCTTGCGCTCCCACAAGTCACCGTAAATAACGTCATTGGTGTAATCGACCAGTGCAGGCGTAAACGCCTTGATGCGGTCGCGTTTGGCGGAAGGCGGTGCCTTGGCCATGCGTCTCTCCCTTGTCTTTTTAGCCGCGCGTCATGGCGCGGCCTGTTTCGTTGCCGTTGAAGCGAAGACCAAAAGTCTAATTACTCTGGCCGAACGGAAGTGTCGACCAGCGCAAATCGCCGAGCTGGCACGCGCAGCTTGGCTCGCTGGTCCATCATCGCGGTTCGCCGGAGAATGCCTGCCGCAGTGCCGACAACCGGTCGAGCGCGGCTCGCGGCAGCGGGCCTTTTTGAACCGCGGCGAGCGCGTCCTCGAACTGTTGCGGCGTCGCCATACCGACCAGGATTGTCCCCATCGCCGGGTGAGACAACGCAAACCGCGTGGCGGCCTCGGTCAGGCTGGTGGCGAACCCCTCCTCTACCAGCGGGATGAGACGGCGTGCGCGAGCGACATCGGCGTCATAGCTCATAGCCGAACCAATCGGCTCGGGTGCCGGACCGGCAATCGGATGACGCTCGGTTGAGCCCGACAGTGCGCCGCCGGCGAGCACGCGGATGCCCACTGCTCCAACGCCGGCTGCGGTGGTGTGGTCGAACATTCGTCCATAATCCTGTGCCGGATAGTTCTTCGGCAATTCCTCGGCGGCCGACGGATTGATCATGTTATAGACGATCTGCGCGCTGTCGAAGGCGCGCGCGTCGATCACTTGATGCAGGGCTGCGGTATCGCCTACTGCCGTGATCCCGAGGAAGCGAACCTTCCCGTGCCGGCGCAAGCGCTCGAAGGCCGGTACCACCTCGCCGAGCACCTGTTGGACGCTCAGCGCTGATCCGCCTCCTGTCTCGGTAATCGCATTGTGCAGGTGAAAGATGTCGACCCGGTCAAGACGTAGTCGCGCCAGGCTGCCTTCGAGCGACATCGTTACGGCGTCGGCAATGCGGCCGAACTCGCTCTCCGGCAACCGGACCTTGGTGCCGACGGCCACATTGGCCGGCTTTAGCTTCTGCAAGACGCGGCCAAGGTTCTTTTCCGATTCGCCGTTGCCATACTGCACGGCGGTGTCGAAGTAGTTCACGCCGGCGGCGATCGCCCGCGCGATGGTACGCTCCTGGTCGGCAGGGTCGCCGCGTACCATAAATCCGCCCACTGCGCCGCAGCCGAAGCCCAGCACCGAGAGCTGCATTCCCGTGCGTCCAAAAACCCGCAATTGCATCGCTGTTCCCTCCGACCGCGGCGGCCCCACGCGGCGGGTTCTTGTGCCGGTTCCAGAATTAACCCGCGCGCGGATTTAAAGCTTAACCAATAAGCTTAACCAACGAGTCTTGTTGCACGGTCCTGCAAAGCAACTGAGGGTTCAGCACCGGGCAGTTCCCCCAGATTTTGACGAAGGAAGTATGAGTGATGGTGCAGCCGACAATAGGACGAGTCCTGAGTGATATCGAGCGCGAAATCGAGGCGGAGGTTCGAAACAGGCCGCCGGTCCACGAGCCGCGTCCTGTCAATTACGTACCGCCAAGGGTGAGCGCGCCGGCTTTGCAGATGCCGGACTATGTCGAGCATCGCGACGGCGCCACCGAGATCGGCAAGCTGTCGGCGGAAGCCGTTGTGCGTGAATACGAAGCTGCGGCGAAAGAGATCGAGGCGATGGGCGCGGAGCTGATCGAGCGCGTCAGGCAATGCGAGGCGATGACCCGCGATGCGCTCGCCGTGACCGAGGACTTAAAGGAAACCGCGGAGCGCTACCGCGAGGAGGCCAAGCGCGTCTTCGTTCAGATCGAGAACTGCTCGCTGGTGACGGCGGAGGTTCGCAAGACCTGCGTCGAACTGAAGGAAAAAATCGCCGTTCCAGCCGCGATAGACAGGCCAAAGCCAAAGAAGAAGTGAAACCCGGGTCGCCTTCAGATGGTGCGTCCTGGTTGCCGATCGGTTCGATCGTGCTCATCGGGATGAAAACCCTGCGCCACTGGGTGCCAGCGTTCCCATAACCGCGACGAGGCGTCAGTGCGCGCCGTTGGGCATTACAGCCTGAGCCCGCGAAGCACGCGTGTCAGCGACCTGTTCGCCCGCAGGAGGCTTCATGAGCGCGGTAGTCCGAAAAGCCCTGAGCTCCCATATGCCGACATTGCGCAAATTGACCGAGCGAGCCTGCAACGACCCACACCGCATGAGGGCACGCAAGACCGAAGCCGAGATTTTGGTGAAGATGCCCTCGAGGGCGTGGCTATCCTGCACAGCGGTCTCGCGACTGATTGGCGCCCCCGATGATCGCAAGATCCGCGCGCGGCTCGATCGCCTGATGCGCGACGGCAAGATCGAACGCAAGCGCGAGCAAGGCAGCCACGGTCCGGTCTATCTGTTCCGGAGGCTTGCCTGAGCAACGGCCCGCCGGTTGGCCGTGACAGCGCTATGGCGATGCAGGCCGATTGCGCGCTGTACCGGGATCGCAATCCCGCTGGGTGATGTTAACCGCCGCCCCGTTCCCGACCTCACAGAAAAGCCAGGGCGGTGCGACACGCGGGGCATCGCACCCACAGGTCTTCCATGACGCTCGTCAATGGTCTGAGGGGGGCCGAGGATGAGATTTGAAGACCGCTATCCGGCGATCAAGTTGCCATAGCTCGACGTCGTTGGCGTCAACCAATTGCTGAGCACGTTCTTTTGCCGCCTGCTCATCGGCACAAAAAAGATTAGCCGCGCTTATGACGTGGCGGTGTTCATCCAGAAGATAAGCCCGGTAGTGCAGCATCCCCACGTCCCCAAGCGGAAATGATAATTCATGAGGCGACGCGAGGCCACAAGAATCTAGTGGGGGCGTAGTTTAGGTACCGGGGTGTTCACCCTTGAATGTCCAACGCCTCACACGCTCCGGCTCGCGGTGTTGTTTTGAAAGTCGCCGACGGCTCTCGGTCTGGGGTTCCGATCACAACTATTGTTCTTCGGGCAGCAACTGGATTGCGGCCGGCGGCTGCGCTCTGGCTTGCGGCGACTGAAGCTTCGGCGCGGGCTTGCGGGCCGCCGGGGCAATCGCCCGTGGCGGCGGAGGCGCTGATGGCTTGGGCCGCAGGTTCTGCTCGGAAGCCTTGTTCTGCTCAGAAGCCTTGTTCTGTTCGGAAGCCTTGGCGATAAGGCGTGTCATTTGTTCCTGGCTCGCCTTGAACTGCTCAACGGCCTTTGCATTGTCGACGGCCATTTGCTCCTGGCTCGCCTTGAGCTGTTCGATCCCCTGCTCCACGTTGGCTAGATCACGCGCCATCGTCTGGAGCAACCGTGCCAGCTCGGGAGACACCGGAGCGGCCGTCGGCGCGACGTCTTGCGGAGTGCCCGGAACCGAAGGTGTCGGTTGCGGAGGTAGCGGCTCCGCCGCCGCCACCTCAACGGCAGACGGGCTCGGCTGCGCAGAAAGCCTCGACAGCGATGAAGCAAGAACGAGCTGCGGCGCCCACCGGGCGATAATCGGCTTGGCGGCATCGCCATAGGACGACTGCGAAACGAAAGCAGCGACAAAGATGCACGCCGCCAACAGCAAGCCGATAAGGCCACGTAGCATCGGCCTGCCGCGCGATGGCAGGCGGCCCAGGACAGCGACAGGAGAGCGCGCGGCATCCTGATCTAATTTCAAAAGCTGTTCATTTACACGCGCGAGCTGTTCATCCGCGTGTGCGATCTGTTCATAAGCATGCGCTAGCCGTTCATCCGCGCGCGCGATCAAGGCATCGGCGGGTGCAATTGCTTGCGGGTTCGGCGTGGAATTCATTGACGCTCCCTTTCCTGTCACCCGAAGGAGGCGGTCGGACTCCCGGCTAGATCCGACGAACCGTCAAACACTCAATGCTGTTTTGACCAAAGCATGGCCGGACGATGGAAAGTATTGGGCCGAAGGCCTTGTGGAACTCTTAAGAGAGCGCACCAACGGCTGTGGCTCAGCGCTGGCAATGGAGTGGGAAATTACGCCGTTCGTTTTTGTCCGATCGCCTCGAACTGCGCCTTCTGTTCGTCGCTCAGCGTCGCATAGAAGTCCTCGAGTGCGGCGCTCACCAGGTTGACCGCTTGCTGCATGGCATCGAGCCGCCCGTCCACTGCGTCCAGGCGAGCGGGTGGTGTGGTCGCGTCTTGCGGCAGGCATTGAGCGTTCAGGATGTCGGCAGCCCTGGCATTGGCGACCTGCAGCGCTTTGAGAGCGACGCGTTGGGTGTCGTTCGGGTGCAGCCTGGCCTCGATCTCGTCCGCCGGCCATTGCAACGCGGTTGTTTGCGCCGCGCCACAAGCTTGGGCACGCGCTTCCGGGGCGCCGCTTGCGGCGGACATCTTACGCCGATCTTCGGCGAGTGCATTGAGCCGTGCTTCCTGCTCGTCACTCAGCACGTCATAGAATTTGCCCAGCGGCTGCTGCACGGCTAATTCTGCCTTGATCATCGCCTCGATGCGCTGCTGCATGACGGCCAATCGGTCCGGTGCCGTGAACGCCGTCTGCGTCGGACACGACGCCCGGATCATCTGGGCGGCCGAGATCAATGCGCTGGCAAGATCGTCCAAAGTGGCGCGCTGCGTCTCATTTGGCTGTATCGCCTGCACAATCTGATCGATGGGGAGGCCGGCACTTTCGCGGCTGTCATCGCCGCAGAGCTGCTGGAGCGGAGGCAGTTTGCGATGTCTTCGGCCGAACCGGCTCGGCCCCGTATAGGCGGCGAGATCATCATGGCCATAAGGCGCAAAGATCGCGGCATAGATGTCAGGATAACCGTAGTCCCAGAAGCCGATACCGTCAGCCCAGATGGCGTAGTCGTAGATATCGTAAATGGCGAACGGCCAAAACAGCGGCCCGACCCATCCATATCCGCCGTCGCCGTGTCGCCACCACCCGTTCGCGATGCGGCCGCCATGCCAGCCCGCCAGCGCTGCAGCCGCGACGATTTGCCTGCGAGCCGCCGGGTTGCCAAGCCCGGAATCCACAACGTCGCGGACATCTTGCGATTTAAGGGAAGCCGTTCGGATGTGACCGCGACGGGTAAAGGCACGTGCGCGATGTATTCCCCCTAGCGACAACACGCGGGCTGCTGCGAATCTCACCGCCCCAAGGGGACCGATGCCAAGGTGCACTCGGGCCAGGGCCGCACTCGACAGCAGGGTTGTCAGAACGACAACGGCAATCCCAACGCGGTACCTCGACATGGCACCCTCCCGCGCCAAGCCTCATCGCGTCACTTTTGGATGACGCCGAGAGGAAGCTTAAATGACGCCGAGAGGAAGCGAAAGTTCCCTGGGTTCACCATACAGACCATTTAACTTATGGACCGAACCGGAGCTGCAAGTGGAGTAGAGCTACTGCTTTTTCAGCACCGACACGAAAAACCCGTCCGTTCCGGTTCGGCGCGGCGTCATCAGCCAGCCCTCGGCTGACTGTCTCGCGGCGGCGGCAAACCCTTCCGCCTTGTCCCACAGCACGCCCGCCGTCTGCGACGGCGCCACCACCGTGAAACCCCCATGGCGCCGGAGGAAGCCGCGGACCTGCTCGCCGTTTTCCGGCGGCAGCACCGAGCAGGTGATGTAGACGATCCGTCCGCCGGGTTTTATCAGCGCGGCGGCGCGATTGAGCACCTCGATCTGATCCTTGAGCCGCACCTCAAGCGCGCCGGGGCGCATCCGCCATTTGGCATCCGGATTCCGGCGCCAGGTCCCGGTGCCGGTGCAGGGCGCGTCGATCAAAACCAGATCGGCCGACGCCCGGATATCGGAAAGCGTATCGCTGTCGCCCTTTGGCGTGCGCACCTCGGCATTATGGACGCCGGCACGCGACAGCCGCTCGTGGATCGGCACGAGCTGCCGTTTGTCGTAATCGGTTGCGATCAGCCGGCCTTTGCCCTGCATCATCGCCGCCAGCGCCAACGTTTTGCCGCCGGCGCCGGCGCAGAGATCGATCACCTGCTCGCCGGGTTTTGCCGCCGAAAACAAGGCCGCTAGCTGCGACCCCTCGTCCTGGACCTCAACGGCACCCTTGATGAAGTCCTCTTCCGCATGAATGCCGGGATTGCGGGCGTCGGCGCCAAGCCCAATCCGCAAGCCGATCGGCGACCATGGCGTCTCGGTCGCCCCGAGATGAGCAACCCGAGGCAAGATGTTCTCGCGCTTGGCCTTCAAGGTGTTGACGCGTAGATCGAGCGGCGCCCGGCTTGCCATCGCGGTTGCCTCCGCCACGCGGTCCTCGCCGAACGTTTCCGCGAGATATCCATCGAGCCAATCCGGGTAATCGCCGGCGATCGGCGCAGGCGCGTCACCGAGCGAGCGCGCGACGAGCGCGGCACGCTCCTTGTCGGCCAACGGTTCGGGCGCAAAGCGGCTGCCGTCACACAAGGCGGCGATCGCATCGACAGCCATGCCGCGCTCGAGCTTCAACATGCCCAAAACGCGCGCCCGCGGCGTATCGTCGTCCATGATCCAGGCACTCGATGCACGCCGCCGTAGCACGTCCCAGACCAGCCCTGCGATCGCGGCGCGATCGCCGGATCCTGCATAGCGGTGCGCGGTGCCCCACTCCTTCAGCGCTTTCGCCGCGGGGACGCGTTCGGCGTCGATGGTGCCGATTAGCTCGATGGCCGCGGACAGCCGGGCAGCAGGAGTCATTTAAGGCTTTCGGTTCGAGTATGGCTGCAAGGATTCTCGATCTACAAAAGAATCTTCAGCACGAAATAAACCCACATCGCAAACAGCACCAGCACGCCTGCGAACCACGCCTGCCCGTGCTGCCCGACATTGTTCGATGTCACGAAAATCCCGGCATGCACAAAGCGGGTCACGACGAACACCCAGGACATCGAAACGATGAAGAGGTCGGCGTGACGCAGCGGCAGCGCCAGCGCGATCAGGACATAGAACAAAAGCGGCAGCTCGAATTGATTGCTGAAGCAACTACCAAGCTGGGTGGTGCGGGTTGGCCAGTTCGGTTCGCGCAGCGCGATGTCCTTGAAGCTTACGTCCCGGTTCCGCAGCGCGCGGGTCCTGGACCAGGTTGTCCAGACGAGCAGCGCGAAAGTGAGTCCGATTTGAACGAAGACGGGCAGCAAGACCGTTGGAACTGACACGAGAATCTCCCGCGGGCTGAAGCACCTCCCCTCGCTATAGCGGCCGCCCCCGCCCCTGACAATCAATCCGCGCCCTTGAACCACAATCGGCAATGGGGTGACCAAGTATCGATAGTCCCAGCGATTTTTCCCCGCCGCGCATGACGCCTTTGCGATCCGCTACCGGGTGCTCTGAATAGTCCAGATAGCGTCACGATTCCGATGCCTGGGACAGGTATGATCGCGGTATGCCCCAATTTCGCCTGACCCAGATTTCCGACACCCATCTCGCCCGCCGCCTGACCAAACTGACCGACAATTTTCATCGCGTGAGCGAATATATCGACGCGACCCGGCCCGACCTCGTCATCAACAGCGGCGATCTCGCATTCGACGCCCCGACGAGTCCCGGCGATCTCGAGTTCGCCAAATCCTTGCACGATGGGCTTCCCGTCACCTGCCGTTACCTGCCTGGCAATCACGATATCGGCGATAACCCGACCCAGATCGGTCCCGTGCCGCCGCAACAGGTCAGCGAAAGCGACCGCCAGGTTTATCTCTCCCTGTTCGGCGACGACCGCTGGCGCTTTGACGCCGCCGGGTGGTGTTTCATCGGCCTTAATTCGCTGGTGATGAATTCGGGGCTATCGAGCGAGGCCGAGCAGTTCGAGTGGCTAGCCGCGGAACTCGCCGGCGCCAAGGGCAAGCCCCTCGCCCTGTTCCTGCACAAGCCACTGTTTTTGAATGCGCCCGACGATCCCGAACTGGAGGCGACATCGATCCGCTACGTGCCGCAGCCGGCGCGCCGACGTCTGATCGAGATGCTGCGAACCGCCGATCTGCGGCTGGTCGCCAGCGGCCACGTCCATCAGCGGCGGGATTTCACGTTTGGCCGCGTTCGCCACATCTGGGCGCCCTCTGCCGGCTTCATCATTTCAGATGCACGGCAGGAGCGGATCGGCATCAAGGAAGTCGGACTGATGGAATACCGCTTCCAACCTGATAGCTTTGAAGTCCGCCACGTCAAGGCGCCGGGTCAGGTCGATGTCGATCTGGACGAGCTTCTTGCCAGAACGCCGACCGACTAGGCCGGCAGGCCCAAGCAAAGTGGGACCTGCAGGCTCCGGGCTCAAGGCCCATACCAGGTAACGGAGGCCCCCGGTCCGTAATACCCGTAGGTACCAACCACAGGCACATCGATCATTACGCCTGGGCCGTACGGCTGATGCCGATAATAGAAACCTGGCCTCGGCGAAAATTTGTGTCCGTAGCCTCCTGTCAGATAGTTGCTGTCCGGATAGTTATAGCCCATGGCACCGGGTTCCTGGGTGGCTTCCTGCGCCATGGCGGGGCCGATCAGCATTGCCGCTGCGACGAAACCAGCCGCTAAAGTAAGCTTGGTCATTGGCTTCTCCATTCGATGTGAGAGGCCAACGACAACTGGAAATGGACGTTCCGACCTTGCTCTCAAGGAAGCGTGAGGTCATCGCAAGGAGGACCAGAACACTTGAGTTCCGCGGCCGTACTGGCACCGGCGCGCCGCGTCACGACTACTGCCGGTCGGGCCCGACCCGCACCAGTTGCTTGCCGAAATTGGCGCCCTTGAGAAGGCCGATGAACGCCGCCGGCGCACTGTCCAGACCCTCGGTAACGAACTCCTTGTACTTGACCTTGCCCTCGCGCACCCACCCCGACATCTCGCGCAGGAAGTCGGCGCGGCGGGCGGCGAAGTCGCTGACGATGAAGCCGCGGATCGCGAGGCGTTTGGTCAGCACCGCGCGCATCATCGACGCAGCCCATTTCGGCGGCTTGGCATCAGTGTCGTTATAGTGCGCGATCAGGCCGCACACCGGCACGCGCGCGAATGGGTTCAAGAGTGGGAACACCGCCTCGAACACCGCGCCGCCGACGTTTTCAAAGTAGACGTCGATCCCTTTCGGGCAGGCTTCCCTAAGCTTGGCCGCGAGTTCGGGATCGCGATGATCGAGGCAGTCGTCGAAGCCAAGCTCATTTTTGACGTAGTCGCATTTGTCCTTGCCACCGGCGACGCCTACCGCCCGCGCGCCTTTGATCTTCGCGATCTGCCCGACCGCCGATCCGACTGCGCCGGAGGCGGCCGCGACCACGAGCGTCTCGCCCGGCTGCGGCTTGCCGATCTCGAGCAAGCCCGTATACGCCGTCATGCCGGGCATGCCGAGCACGCCGACCGCGGTCGAGACCGGCGCGATCTTCGGATCGATTTTCGTCAAGCCCTGACCGTCGGAGAGCGCGTGGGTTTGCCAGCCGGCGCGTGACAGCACGACATCGCCTTTGGCGAAGGCCGGATTGTTCGAGGCAATCACCTCGGAAACCGTGCCGCCCTCCATCACACCGCCGATCGGTACTGGCGCCGCATAGGACGGGGCGTCGCTCATGCGACCCCGCATATAAGGATCAAGCGACAGCCAGATGGTGCGCAGCAGCGCCTGGCCGGGGCCGGGCGTCGGAATTGGACAGTTCTCGATGCGAAAGTCCGAGGCCTTCGGTTCACCGACAGGACGCGAAGCTAAGACGATGCGTTTGCCCTGGGCCATGGCTGTTTCCTCCAACCCTTATTCCGTCGCTGAAGCGGAAAAGCGCTATTCCCGCATCTGCGGCTTAGCATGGCTGCCAATTCTCTCCCACAATCCTATGCTGCGGGTTGCGGTCGACGATTAGCCTGAGCAAATCGGGCCTGGAATAATGTCCGGCGATATCGGATACCGTCTTGGCGGCAAGCATCACTTCCCTCGAGCCTTCCGCGATCAGGATCGTTTCACCTACCGCCGGCCCGGCGACGATCTCACCGCGCGGGTCGATGATGCAACTGTCGCCGGTATGTTCGATGGTCGACAGCTCGCGATAGCGCTCCGGCGTGTCCGAATGCGACCGCATTCCCCCGACCGCGATGACGTAGCAGCCCACTTGAGAGGCGAAGGCACGCGACAGCAGCAACTGGCGCGGCCACAGCGGCGTCGGCGAAGGCGGCGGGGAAGCCGGTTCCCGTCCCGGCCAGGCTGCGACATGGATTTGCGTTCCCTGCGCGGCCAGCGCGTAACCGGGCAGCATCGTATTATGCTCCCAGCAGTTGAGGCCGCTGATCCTTCCATAGGGCCGCTCGTAGACGCGCAAGCCGACGGCGTCGCCCTCGCCCCACACGGAGCGTTCGTTGAATGTCGGCTTTATCTTGCGATGGCGGCCGAGAATCCGGCCCTCCTTGCCGATGAACAGCAGCGTGCAATACACCGTGCCGCCGGTCTCGGCGTCGCGCTCGGCCACGCCGATCACGACGTCGATGCCGGCATCTTTGGCGGCCTCGCAAAGCCTGTCAGTCGTCCGGCTCGGTATCTCGACAGCGTTGCGGAGATATTCCGCCATCGCCCGCCAGGTCAGCGGCGACGTCCCAGCGTTGCAGAAGAACGGATAGCCCGGCAGCCACGTCTCGCCGAAGCCCGCGATGGTGGCGCCCATGCCACCGGCTTCCCTGATCAGGCGGCAGGCTTTGTCCGTCGACGCATCGCGGTCGAACGGAATTGCCGCCGCCTGGATCGCGGCAAGTTTGAAAAGCTCATCAGTCATGGCGTCTCTCCTGCCGCGCCTTCGGCCTGCCGTGGAGGCAGGCCGTGACCAGCTAGCCGGTGCCCTTGCGCGCGGCATCGAGCACAGCTTCCAGCAGTTCGAGCGCCTTGACGCGACGGCGCCTCGCGAGCCGCTCGACACCGACCGTCCGCTCGTGTTCACCGGCGATAAAGGCCTGGATGGCCGGCAGCGGACGAATCACGCCGCGGCTGCCCCATTGGCCGTCGGGTATTTCGGTCGGAAACACCCAGACGAGCGGCGCTACATCCTCGTATTTTCCGCCGTCGGCGCGCACCCGGCTTCGGTGACGTCTTTCACGAGCGCCCTGCGCGTCGCGTCGGTGTACTGCCCCTCCGGCACCGATGGGACGATGCGATAGCGCGGCAAGGCCGAACGCTGACCTGCGACGAACACCGCCGCCGGACGATGCAGAAACGCGACCGTGACGCTCTGCGCCACCTCGTTGTCGGCCCCGAACCCTTCATGCGTGATCAGGATATCTGAGAGCTCCTTGATGAGCCGCGCTTCGGCTTCCGGCTTCAAGGCCCCTTCGGGAATGGTGACATCGATCATCGGCATGACAGTCTCCCTCGTTTGACTCGGCGTGTGGACAACGCGGCGAGCCCGAGAGGAGTAAGGGACAATCGGCGTGGGGAGGTAGTGGCAGTATCGCCATCTTTAGCGGAAAATCGGACAGACTGCTCCTGCTGCTATTAGTGCGGCGAGGAGGCGAGCAATGCGGGCACGGCGCCCCCGCCCTGCTGGCTGCGGGCGAAGCGGCGCTGATATTCGCGCGGCGAAAGCCCGGTTTCACGCTTGAACAGCCGGCGAAACGTACTGAGATCGTTGTATCCGACGCGCACGCTGACCGCTTCGACCTTTGTCCCCCGGCTCTCCAGCAGCCGTTTAGCGACGTCGACGCGCAGCGATTGCAGGTAGTGCAGCGGCGCTTCTCCGGTCGCCAGCTTAAAGCGCCGATTGAGGGTGCGTTCGCTAACTGCGAGATGCCGTGCCAGTTCGCTGAGGCTGAACCCCTGCTGCAGCGATCGCTCCATCCAGCGCTGCGCGCGGGCTACCAGCGTGTCCGAATGCTGGGCCTCCGACATACTGGCATAAGCGGATTGCGAGGCCCGGTTGGTATCGATCAGCATCATCTTGGCGGTGGCGGCGGCCACCTCGACGCCGGCGAGTTTTTCGACGATCCGCAGCGCGAGGTTGAGCGAGGTCGTTACCGCGCCGCTGCACAGAATGTGGTTCTGCTCGGTCAGTATTTCCGAAACCCGCAGGTCCACTTCCGGGTAGCGTCTCGCAAACGCCTTCGCCTGCGCCCAATGCGTGGTGGCGACGCCGCCGTCGAGCAGACCGGCCTCGGCGAGAATGAAGCTGCCGGTGCAGTAGGACGCAAGCAGCGCCCCGCGCTCGTGCTGGCGGCGCAGCGCCGCAAACAGCGGCTTGAGAAAATCGGGGCGCGCAAAGAAACGCTCGATATCGGCGACAAATGGACCGGTCACGATGATCACGTCGGCCGCGGCCCGCGGATTGATCGGGCCGTCTACATGGACGACCTGGCCGGATGCGGTTTGCACCGGCCTACCATCCAGCGATTCGATGCGCCATTGCAATAAGGGCGAGCGGGGACGGCGAACGGCGTTCCTTTCGGCCCACACCGTGTTGGCCGCGGTGAAAATGTCGACCGAACCGGCAACGCCCAGGGCCGTGATGCCGTCATATACCCAAATCCTGATCAACGGCATGGTCTTGTCCGATATTGCCCGGGTTGAGGCAATACTGCCATCCAGGAGAACGGCGGGCAAGGATCAAGCGGTGGCCTAAGGCAATTGCGGTAAATCTTGTCGCCGTCGTCCCGGGGTTAGCCGGCGCGCGCCAGCACGATGTCGCCTATCCGAAGTTCGGATTGTTGGACGCGATCACTTCGTTGACCGTGCCCGCTTCCATCACGCGACGGGACCGGGAGCCAGAACGATGCGCTTGGCCTGGGCCATAATGTTTCCTCCGCTTTTTTTCGTCATTGCGAGCCAGCGGCTCTCACGAATGTGCGCCCGATGACAAGCTCCGCGAAGCAATGCATGGCTCAGCAAGGGGAGGTATGGATTGCTTCGTCGCTTTCGCTCCTCGCAATGACGGCTTCAGCCGGCGTGAATTACGCCCCGCCCGGATAGTTCGGCGCTTCGCGCGTGATGGTGACGTCGTGGACGTGGCTTTCGCGCAAGCCCGCGCCGGTGATGCGCAGGAACTGCGCCTTTTGGTGGAACTCGGCGAGGTTTCGCGCGCCGACATAACCCATCGCTGCACGCAAGCCGCCGGCTAGCTGATGCATGACGTTGCCGACCGGACCCTTGTAGGGCACCTGACCCTCGATACCTTCCGGCACCAGTTTCAGCGTGTCCTTGATGTCCTGCTGGAAGTAGCGATCGGCCGATCCGCGCGCCATCGCACCGACCGAGCCCATGCCGCGATAGGCCTTGTAGGAGCGGCCCTGCCACAGAAATACCTCGCCCGGCGTCTCGTCGGTACCGGCAAGCAGCGAACCGACCATCGCGATGTCGGCGCCTGCCGCCAAGGCCTTCGCCAGGTCGCCGGAATATTTGATGCCGCCGTCGGCGATGATGGGAACGTCGGCCTTCTTCGCGGCTTCCACCGCATCCATGATCGCGGTGAGCTGCGGCACGCCGACACCGGCGACGATGCGCGTAGTGCAGATCGAGCCCGGGCCGATACCGACCTTGATCGCATCAGCGCCGGCATCGATCAGCGCCTGCGCGCCTTCCCTGGTCGCGATATTGCCGGCGATGACCTGCACGGCGTTGGAGAGCCGCTTGATGCGATTGACCGCTTCCAGCACCCGCGAGGAATGGCCGTGCGCGGTATCGACCACGATCACATCGACGCCGGCGTCGATCAGCCGCTCGGTGCGCTCGTAACCGCCCTCGCCGACCGTGGTCGCCGCCGCCACCCGCAAGCGTCCCTGCGCATCCTTGCAGGCGAGCGGATGGGCGACCGCCTTCTCCATGTCCTTGACCGTGATCAGTCCAACGCAGCGGTATTGTTCGTCGACCACCAGAAGCTTTTCGATGCGATGCTTGTGCAGCATCCGCTTGGCCTCCTCCTGGCTGACACTTTCGCGCACCGTGACCAGGTTTTCATGCGTCATCAGCTCGGAGATTTTTTGCCTGGGGTCGGTCGCAAAACGCACGTCACGGTTGGTGAGAATGCCCACGAGCTTACCCGGCTTGCCGTTGCCGCCGCCGGTGACGACCGGAATGCCGGAGAAGCCGTGATCCTTCATCAGCGCCAATGCGTCCGACAACATGGCGTCGGGGCCGATGGTCAGCGGATTGACCACCATGCCGGACTCGTACTTCTTGACCTGCCGGACTTGCGCGGCCTGGCCATCGACGTCGAAATTGCGATGGATGACGCCGACGCCGCCGGATTGCGCCATCGCGATCGCCATGCGTGCTTCGGTGACGGTATCCATCGCGGAGGCGATGATCGGAATGTTGAGCGGGATGGCGCGGGTGACGTGGGAGCGGATGTCGACCTCGGACGGCAGCACATCCGAAAGGCCGGGTTTGAGAAGCACGTCGTCGAACGTGTAGGCTTCGCGGATATCCTCAAATCCCTGCACGGTCGCCATTGCCAACTCCTTCTCCGCGGCGGTTCGCCGCAATATCATTTACGGATGAACGTCGCCTTCGGCGAAGCTATCGGCATCGCCGTCGAATCGAGGCCCATCGGTGGGGTTGACGGTGGTCGATAGCATGGCGGGCGGCTGAATCAAAGGGTTTGCCTGCCATGCACAGGCTTTCAGCGCGGATACCCCGGCGGGGGGCCGTGCTGGCGGATCGCATCCACGACCTCGCGATGCCGGCGCTCCTCTCGTTTCATGTGAACGGCGATGATCGCGTGGGCCGACGGCACCAAAAGAAGAACGTGAAAAACCAGCCCGAAAATCACGCAAAACACGATCAGGATCAGGTTGAAAATCGCCGAAAACGGCTGCCCGTTCAGGAGCAGCCCGAGCGGCGGCAACAAGGCGGCGAGAACGTAGATCATCGCAGCATCTCCGGCGGCTGGGCCCAGTGGATACCAGCGTTGCGCAGGATTTAGGCGGTTTAGCGGGTTCCGCAATAGCCTGTATGACATTGGGGTGATACAGCCCTGCTTGCTCCCGCGCCTTTCTCCTTTCCCTCCCCCGAAACGAGATGAATAAGGAACGCCTGATCCCGCTCATCGTGGCCACTGCCCTGTTCATGGAAAACATGGACTCGACGGTGATAGCGACCTCGCTGCCGGCGATTGCCGTCGATATCGGCACCAGCCCCCTGACGCTGAAGCTTGCGATCACATCGTATCTGCTCTCGCTCGCGGTGTTCATTCCGGCAAGCGGCTGGACCGCCGATCGCTTCGGTGCGCGCATGGTGTTCGCCGTCGCGATCGGGGTTTTCATGCTGGGATCGATCGGTTGCGCACTGTCCTCTTCCGTCACCGGTTTCGTGATCGCGCGCATCGTGCAGGGCATGGGCGGCGCGATGATGACACCGGTCGGGCGTCTCGTGCTGCTCCGCTCCATCGACAAGAGCGCGCTTGTCAATGCGATGGCGTGGGTCACGGTCCCGGCGCTGGTCGGACCGGTGATCGGTCCGCCGCTCGGCGGCTTCATCACCACCTTCTTTTCCTGGCACTGGATTTTCCTGATCAACATTCCGATCGGCCTGCTCGGCATCTTCATGGCGCTGCGCCACATCGATCCGATCAAGAGCGAGGACCCCGAGCGCTTCGACCTGTACGGCCTGGTGCTCGCAGGCATTGGGCTCGGCGGCATCGCATTCGGGCTGTCGGTCGCGGGACTCAATTTGCTGCCACGGTCGGTGGTCGGCGCGCTGGTCGCGATCGGGTCGATCTCGATGACGCTGTATGTGATGCACGCGCGGCGCACCGGATCGCCGGTTCTGGATTTCTCGATGCTGCATCTGGCGACGCTGCGCGCCAGCATCATGGGCGGATTCCTGTTTCGGCTCGGCATCGGCGCGCTGCCGTTCCTGCTGCCATTGTTGATGCAGGTCGGCTTTGGTCTAACGCCATTCCAATCGGGGCTCGTCACCTTTGCCTCCGCGGTCGGCGCGATGGGCATGAAGGCGCTGGCCGCACGCATCATCCGCACCTTCGGCTTCCGTAACATGATGACGATCAACGCCATCGTCAGTTCGTTCTTCCTTGCGGCTTGCGCGCTGTTCACGGCGGCGACGCCACTGCTCTTGATCATGATCATTCTCGTGGTTGGCGGCTTCTTCCGCTCGCTGCAATTCACCGCGATCAATACCGTTGCCTATGCCGAAGTCGCGCCCGCGCAAATGAGCCGGGCCACTACGCTCGTGAGCGTCAACCAACAACTGGCGATCTCGGCCGGCGTCGCGATCGGCGCGTTCTCGGTGGAATCAACCATGATGCTGCGCCATGTCACCGAGCTTACCGCCGGCGTTTTCGCCCCGGCGTATCTGGTCGTCGCCTTCATCTCGGCGATATCGGCCTGGTTCTTCTGGCAGATGCCCGATGATGCCGGGCACGAAATCTCGGGGCGCAAGGCGGTCGAGATTTCCAGCCGCAAGGGTGCGGCACAGGCCGCGGTGAAAGTCGCCAGCGAAACCACCGGCGATGCTAGGGATCAGCGGCTGGGGTGATCCATCCCTCCGCGTCCCTTCCATTCCAGATATACGTCCACAACCCCGCGGCGCGATAGCGTCCGGGCCATGCATGAACTTGTCGCCTCTCGAAATAGAGGGCGCAGGGAAAGCCGGGTGCTCGATGCACCCGCAGCCTCGCACGCAAACAAAAAAGCGCACGAGCGTCGTCACCACAGGTTCACCGAACAGTCCGGCCTTCCCTGCGCGATGGTTTTAACGGCTTATAGCGCGCTCTCCTCGGCGACGAATTCGTCTTGTCACCGTCGTCCACGGATTAAGGCTGATCAACCCGGTCGGGCCGACTTCGCCTCCGCGGACTTGGCACCAGCAACGGGTGTCAGGACCACACGGTTTTGCCGTCCGCTTCAGCCTCGTTCGTCTGCGCGCCGGCGCATCGCTCACGGAAATCCATATGGACCCGCCCTGCAACGCCATTGGCGCGCGCGACGCTGCCGCGTCCGCCGCATCCCGCACCCAACGTCCGTGACGATCGCGATACGCCCCTCCTAGAGGGCGCGAGACGGCTGAAACTAGTTGGACAGGTAGAATCAGCTTGATCGCGTTGAGCAAAATCGCGCCGTCGCGCACGGCGAATTCGGTGCCAGCGGCGTTGCCGCGAGCCGGATCACAGCGGTTTCTGCTGCAGCGAGGTCGCCCAGTGATCCCCCCCGTTGTTCGAACCAGGCCGTGTCACGCATCATTGCGTGGCATGGCACACAAGGCTCTCAGCATCACCGGTGAGTTGAGGACTGCAAATGTCTCGCGCGCGGTCAGATAGCCCAACGCTTCGTCGAACGTCTCCGCCTCCTCAATTTTCGCGCGCGCAATCGCCAGGTGCGGGTCGACTTGACCGCGGTCGCGTCGTCCTCCATCGGGCAAATTCGCCAAATGGCTCTCCAGCAATTGCCGGTCATTGAGCAATTCGAGCAGCGGAGACACGGCAGCTTCACCGGCGGTCGTTGCGAATTCCTCCGCACGAACCAGTACCCGTGGCGGCGCTGCCTCCTCCGGGATACGGAACAATGTGGAAGCAGGATCAGAAATCCTCGACGACAGCATGGCGATTGGAACGCAAAGCAGAAGGCCGACAAGTACGGGCGTCATCCAAAGCAGCAGTGGCAGCGACACGGCATAGGCGCTGGCGGCCATCGCGGCACCAAAGAACGTCGGCCAGGCATACTGGCGCATCAATTCCTTGGCGGGCACTTCGCTTTGGTCGCGGCGCTGAACCTGCCAGCCCGCGTCGCGTCCCAACAGGATTTCCGCGATCGCCATGGATTGAAAGATCATCATCACGGGCGCGATCAGGCCTGACAGAAATGTCTCGATAACGAGACCTGCAAAAACGATCGCTCCGCCACCGAATTGCTTGCGGTTTCGCCGTTGAGTACCGAGCAGGACGTAAGCGAGAAGTTTCGGTACGATCAGGAGACCCATCGTACCTGCAAAAACCCAAGCCGCGAGGATTGGATCCTGCGCCGGCCATTTTGGAAACAGCGAAAAACCCTTTGGAAAATATTCGGGCCGCACGAACTGCGCCTGCAAGGAGATCAAAATGCCGAACGCCAGAAACAAGAGCCAGAGCGGCGCCGTGAGATACGAACCGATCCCGGTGAGCAGATGAAGCCGCGACACCCAATGCAGCCCGCGCGCCGGCAGCACCGCAAGATGTTGGAGATTGCCTTGGCACCAGCGGCGGTCGCGCGCGGCGAAATCCAGTAGCGACGGCGGGCATTCCTCGAAGCTGCCACCTAGCGTGGGCTCCATTCTGATAGTCCAGCCCCCTCGCCGCATCAGCGCCGCTTCCACGAAATCGTGGCTGAGAATATGTCCGCCGAATGGCTTGCGACCATGCAGTTCAGGCAGGCCCGCGTCCTGCGCAAACGCGCGCACGCGAATAATGGCGTTGTGCCCCCAATAATTGCCTTCGGAGCCATGCCACCAGGCAATCCCTGCAGCGATCAACGGGCCGTACAGCCGCCCCGAAAACTGCTGCAATCTGGCGAACAGCGTCTTTGCATTGACGACAACGGGCAGCGTCTGGATCAGAGCGACGCCGGGATGCATCTCCATCGCGGACGCCAGCCGGACGATGGTCTCGGCCGTCATCAGGCTGTCGGCATCCAGGATGATCATGTGGTCGTAGCCGCCGCCGAACCGCTTGATCCAGTCCTCGATGTTGCCTGATTTTCGCGCCGTGTTCTCGCGGCGATGACGATAATAGATATTATTGGCCTCCGACTCGCGGCAAGCCCCAGAAAACATTTCTCCTCCGCAATCCAGATCGACGGGTTCGTCGTATCACTGAGCACGAACCAATCAAACTTAGAACCATGTCCGGACTGATCGACCGACTCGTGCATCGCCTTGAGCCGCGCCATGATCCGATGAGGATCTTCGTTGTAGGTCGGCAGCAGCATCGCATTCCTGCTTGCTATCGACGGAAGCGGTGCTTCGGGATCGATGCCGAGCGGATCCTTGACGCGGAATAGCAGGACGACGAATCCGGCTACCGTAGACATGAACGAGAAGGCGATCCATGCGAAAAGCAGCACGAACAGAGCCACCACCATCCATTCGAGGATCGTAACGCCGCCGACCTGGAGAACTTCGTACATCTCGTAGGAACCGCCAGCGGTCATCGCCGCGGTACCTATGAAGATGCAAGCCCGTCGAAACGCCGCTCGCCTGGGGGCCGCGTTTGGATGAGCCCTGCCTCGCTGAAGCTCCCGCAGTTGCTGCTTGGTCATCGGCTGCGGCGACTCGGGTGGAAGGAACGCCTCGCGCGGCCCGCTGGGAGAGAATTCAAGCTCGTGGTCCTGCCTCACGGTGCCCATCGATAGACCCACACCTCCGATATGGCCTCATTGCCCTGCATCAGCGATGCGCGCAGGTCGATCGGCGACTTGACCGCAACCTCAAAGCTCAAGCGCCAACCTCCGATTGCCGGGTTCGGCTGGGTGACGATGTTCTTGATTTCGGTTTTTTCGGCGGTGACGTTGCCGCGTATGCTGTTTGGATCGACCGACTTGAGCTTGTCGCCGATCAAATCAAGGACAAATACTTTGGTGCCCTCGCCTCTTGCGCCCACGCCCGTTCTTGCAAACCGCGCCAACGGCGATGGCTTGGGCGCATCCGGACCCCAGTGCAGACGATACGTGTAGGTGTATTCTCCCTTGGCCTGCAGCGGATCCTTTGGGCGCCAAAAGCCCGCGATATTGTCGTGGATTTCTTCCTTGGTCGGAATTTCAATCAGTTGAACCGAGCCTTCGCCCCAATCGCCGATCGGCTCGGCCCACAGGCTTGGCCGCTTCTCAAAACTCGATTCAATGTCCTGATATGCGAAGAAATTCTTTTGCCGTTGCATCAAGCCGAAGCCGCGCGGATTCTGATCGGCGAAGGTGCTGATCTGCAGATCCCGGGGGTTGCTGAGCGGGCGCCATAGTTCCTCGCCACGGCCGTTATGGATCGCCATGCCGTCGGAATCGTGCACCGCAGGACGAAAATCATCGACCTCGATCCGGTCATTCGGTCCAAAGAAGAACATGCTCGTCATCGGCGCCAGGCCGGCATGGTCGAGAGCGACGCGTGGATAGACCGCCATTTCCACGTCGAAGATCGTGGTGCCGCCAGGCCGTATCGTGAAACGATAGGCCGCTGTGGTACTTTCGCTGTCGAGTAATGCGTGCACGACGATGGAATTGGCGTTCGCGACCGGCTTCTCGATCCAGAACGTCTTGAATAGGGGGAATTCCTCCCCCTTTGCTTCGCCGGTGTTGATGGCCAAACCCCGCGCCGACAGACCGTAAATCTCTCCTTTTGCGACCGCCCGGAAGTAACTTGCGCCTAGAAAGACGCACACCTCGTCGTAGTAGTCGGGCCTGTTGATCGGGGCGTGAATCCGAAAGCCGGCGAAGCCCAGATCCATCTCCGGATTTGGTGGCGGGTTGCTGCCAAACGAAAAATAGTCGGAGCGGTAGGCAATCCTGCTCGCCTGACCGTTGGCAACTTCGTAGATGTCCACGCGCGGGCCGTAGAAGAACCCGCGATGGAAGAACTGGACTTCGAAAGGCAGCTTTTCACCGCGCCACAGCGCGCGCTCGGGCAAGAAACGGATCTGCCGGTAATGGTCGTAGTCCAAATTCGCCAAACTATCAGGCAGTTTCGTATCGGGAGCCTTGTACGATTTGGTTGCCGCATCGCGCGCCAACTGCCGAACAATTGACCGATCAAACGGATTAGAATCTGCTTGCGCAGGCAGCGCCAGTGCCCCCGCGGTTGACGATGCAAGCGGCAGAGAGGCCGCTGCCTGTAGGAAGCGCCGGCGGTCCAAAGAGCCCTCCAGAACGGACGAGAGTGACGCTAACAAACTCTCGCGCGGCCGGGAGGTTCCTGGCAGGGAACAAAAGTCGCACTGGCGAGCACAGACTGCACCGCGCGACAATTGAGAGAGAGGCGGCCTCTCGTCGCTTTCATCATCGTCGCCTTGCGTGTCGGCCTCGTTTTCTTGACGGATGCACGACGATGCCCGGCGCGAAATCTCAGGGCGCAAGGCGGTCGAGATTTCCAGCCGCAAGGGACGCCAGAGGCCGCGGGCAAAGTCGCACCCGGAACGCACGGGATCAGCGGCCGAGCTCGCTGCTTGGTCCTGGACGTATGGCCGGCAAAAAAATCCGACTGAGAGTCAGAAAGCGAACGGAAGCTCCACCGTTAGTCAGGCATATCCGGTCCAGGCGGGTGCGGGGGTTATCCGCGACAGCACCTGAGCACGGTGGAAGTTTGGGGCTGGTTCTCCGTTTCTACAGCCCGACAAGCGGCCCGGTGGTGCCGGGACGCAAATCGGACTGTTGTGATTCTAGTTTCACTTGAAAGGACAAAAACCTGTGAACGATACCAATATGAACGTCGAAGTGAATGCCGACCGACCGAACCCAAAACTCGGCTTTGACCTACCGCTTTTCGCGATGCCCGGCATATTCAGCGGGATCGCCGAGCAAAGCACGGTGCGGGCGAAGGAAACCTGCGAGAAAATGAAGGCTGCCTCCGGCGAGATCGCCGACATTCTCCAGGAAGCCTATTCGACCAACGCCAAGGGCGCTGCGGACTATGGGGCCAAAGTCATCGAGATATCGGGTCTCAACGCCAATTCCGCTTTCGATTTTCTCACCCATCTCATGGGCACGAAGTCGCTATCGGAAATCATCCAGCTGTCAGCCGCGCAGAGCCGAAAGAACTTTGAAGTCACATCCGCACAGAACAAGGAACTCTGGGACATCGTTCAGAAGGTCGCAACCGAGACGGCCGAGCCGATCAAGAAGAGCTTCACGAGAGTTCTGCAGAAAGCTGCCTGATTCGAACCTTTGCGGGCCGCCGGGATCGGCTGGAACAAGCGCCTCCCGCGAGAAGAGGTGCTAGTCCAGCCGATAGCGAACGGACGTGCGGCTGCGGCAGAAAAGCTAAACAGGGAGGAAACCCAAGATGGGCATCGTCATGATCAAATGCCCTCGAACGGGACGCGCTATCTCGACGGGCATCAAAGTGGATCGGGAGAAATTTCGATGCAGCACAGTGTTCTTCGCGCGCACCTACTGTGCAATCTGCCAGGCCAATCACGAATGGTTCGCCAGGGAGGCCTGGGTTTCCGAGCCGAGCGAGGTAGCGCAGACAATGTGCTGATGAACCACAATTGCGACCGGCGCTGGGCCGCTGAGGAACGGCGAACAAGGCGAAGTGCCTTTACGACCATTTCAATGGCCTCTTAGTCGCCGGCTGGTCACCCCGTGGGTTCGCGTTTCCCGGTGCGCTTCATCCAACCTGGCCAACAGGGGATCTCGAACACGGGAAGTTTTTTTGTGAGCCGGCGGGGCGTGAGTACCGGCCTTAATTTCTTCCGGCGAAATAATGCGGTCTATCCTGCGGCGCATGACCTCGTAACACTCGCACGCCGCCGCTTCGAGCCGCGGCCTGTCAATCTCAATCAAGCTCCGCCGATTGGATCGGATAGCACGCGAAGTCCGGAGCTTGCGCACGACGTGCGTCACCGTCGTTCGCCGGACGCCAAGCAACTCCGAAAGCGCCTCCTGCGTCAGCGGGAGGATATCGCCGTCAACTCGATCGTGGATGTGGAGCAACCACCGGGCCATACGGGCCTCGACCGAGTGCAGCGCATTGCAGGCGGCCACGTGCTGAACTTGCGCCAGCAGCGCCCTGGCGTGGGTCTGCACCGCATGTCTGATGGCGCCACTGCGATTGAAGGCCGCATGAAATCGTGCTGGAGAAATTTGCAATGAGGTTCCGGCCACCCGTACCACCGCCGTCAGCGGAGAGAGGGAGGGGCCCAGCGCGGTTAGGAGGCCCACCGCTCCCTCGTTGCCGACAACCGCGGTTGCAACCGTTTGTCCGTTCGGCATCTCCATGATGAACGCGATCGTCCCGCTCTCGGGGAAATAGATCTGATCAATCGGATCTCCCGATCGAACCAGCACTGCGTCCCGTTCAAGCGATACTTTTCGCAGGTGAGGAACGAGCATGCCAAAATCTGCTGGCGGCAACGCAGCTAACAGTCCATTACCAATCCTGGCAGGATGCTCCATCACGGGAAAGCTCCTTCCCTGGACGGACGCACGGCTCTCTGCAGAATATTCCTGGCGCCAGGCTGCGTGCGAAAGCCCGCACAACAGACTACGCCTAAACACAGAAACCCACCGTGCGGCATAACGTTCCAATGGGTTGATTTTGGCAAACCGGCACGCCGTCTCCGCCCGCCGGATAGCTCTCGGCGGGATAGCTCTCGGTGGGCTTGGCATCGGCCAAGACGCGGTGGGAATTGCTCGGGGTCGATCGGGCTAGCCCCGAAATCCCGACGCCAGCACGTAGCGCTCGGAGGAATCCTGCCGGCTCGAGGCCGGCTTCACGTGGCGGACGTTTGAGAAGTCGCGCTTCAATTGCGCCAATAACTCGGCATCGGCGCCGCTCTGAAACACTTTGGCGAGAAACGTGCCGCCGGGATTGAGCACCTCGCAAGCGAACGCGGCCGCGGCTTCGACGAGCCCAAGGATGCGCAACTGATCGGTCTTGCGATGGCCTGTCGTGTTGGCAGCCATGTCCGACAACACCGCGTCGGCGCGGCCGCCCATCATCGCAGTTAATTTTGCCGGCGCGTCTTGCTTGAGAAAATCGAGCTGCGCAAAGCTGACGCCCGCAATCTGCGGCATCTCCAGCACGTCGATCGCGACCACCTTGCCCTTGCCGTCAGCAGCACCGACACGCTTGGCCGCGATCTGGCTCCAGCCGCCAGGCGCGGCACCGAGATCGACCACCGACATGCCGGGTTTGAGGATATGATATTTGTCGTCGATCTCGATCAGCTTGTAAGCTGCGCGCGAGCGATAGCCCTCGCGCCTGGCCTGCGCCACATAGGGATCGTTGAGCTGGCGCTCCAGCCAGAGCTTTGAGGACAGCTTGCGCTTGCCTCCGGTCTTGACCGTGACACGCAAGCGGCCGGTAGTGTCTTTCGCCATAGGCGTTCTCTTCCCCCTCGCCCCGCTTGCGGGGAGAGGGTCGGGGTGAGGGGGACTCTCCACGCAACCGGATTCGCGGAGAGTCCCCCTCACCCGCCCGGCTTCGCTGCGCTTCGCCCGGCGACCTCTCCCCCGCAAGCGGGGCGAGGTAGGACGACGCTTAGCACGCCTTCAGCGCGCCGTCCTCGCGCATCATCTCGACCAGCATGCCCTCGCGCAAGCCGCGGTCGGCGACGCGCAACCGCGGCAGCGGAAAGGCATCGCGAATCGCATCGAGAATGGCGCAGCCCGCCAGCACCAGATCGGCGCGCTCGACGCTGATGCAGTTGTTGTTGGCCCGCTCCTGATAGCTCATGCCGCGCAACTTTGCGACGGTCGCGGTGAGATCGGCGTCGCTCATCCAGATGCCATCGACCCGGCGCCGATCGTAGCGCGCGAGATTGAGATGGATCCCGGCAAGCGTCGTTACCGTCCCCGATGTGCCCAGCAAATGCATGTCGCGTAGGTCATCGGCGTGTTCGGTTGCGAACGGCGAGATATATTGTGCGACCTGTCCGACCATCTGTGCATAGGATTGCTGCGTCACGTCTCTCCCGCCAAAATGTTCAGCCAGCGAAACCACGCCGAGCGGGATCGACATCCACGCCTTGATCCGCGGCTCGGCATTCGGCTCGTCCGGGTCGCGCTCGATCCGGACCAGTTCGGTCGAGCCGCCGCCGATGTCGAACAGCATGGCGCCACGACCCCTGGGATCGAGCAGCGGCGAGCAGCCGATCACCGCCAGTGCCGCTTCGGTTTCGCGATCGATGACCTCGAGGCGGATCCCGGTCTCGGCCGCCACTCGGTCGCGAAATCCGTCTGCGTTCGACGCCGCACGGCAGGCTTCGGTTGCAATCAGCCGCAGCCGCTTGGCCTTCCTGGATTCGATCTTGTCGCGGCAAATGCTGAGCGCACCGATCGCGCGCTCGATCGCCGCCTCGCTGATGCAGCCGGTGGCAGAGATGCCCTCGCCGAGCCGGATGATGCGCGAGAAGGAATCGACCACACGAAATCCGTCGCGGGAGGGACAGGCGATCAGGAGGCGGCAATTGTTGGTGCCGAGGTCCAGCGCCGCATAGACCCCGGTTCCCGAAGTATGCTCGTGGCCGGCTCCCGCCGCGGTTCCCCCCGAACAGCTGCGCGGTCCCTGGCCGTCGTCTCCGCGCGACCGCGGGCCGTCGCGAAGCGGCGTGTCATCGTTCATTCAAACTGTCTTTCCGCGGCCGTCGCCGGCCGACCTGGAATTTCTATTCACGGAAACTTTAGCAGCGCAGGGGCCCCACGCAACAACCCATCACATAGGACTATGCCCAATCAGGCGTTGTCGCCGCCCGATCGGCGCGTTATCTGATCCAAAAGCCCCGCGAAATCTCGCAAAATCAGGCGTTTCAGATGCAAGATCATACGTCCCCGTCCTCGCTCGAAGACGCTATCGCACTGCAAAAATATGGCGTCGGACAGCTGGTCCGCCGCAAGGAAGACGACCGGCTTGTGCGCGGCAAGGGCAAATACACCGACGATTTCACTCTCCCGAATCAGGCCTACGCCTGGATGGTGCGCTCCAGCCATGCCCACGGCATCATCAAGCGCATCGAGATCTCGGGCGCCAAGGCGATGCCCGGCGTGCTCGGCGTCTGGACCGGCGCCGATCTGGCGTCGGCGAATTACAACCCCTTCATCTGCGGCCTGCCGCTAAAGAGCCGCGATGGCTCGCCGCTGTTGCAGACCAACCGCCCGGCGCTTGCGACCGACAAGGTGCGCTTTGTCGGCGATCCCTTAGCCGTTGTCGTCGCGGAGACCGCGGCGCAAGCACGCGATGCCGCCGAAGCGGTCGAGGTCGACATCGAGCCGCTGCCCGCCGTGACCAATGCCGCGGAAGCGGCAAAGCCCGGCGCGCCGCAGCTCTACGAGCACATCCCCAACAACGTCGCGCTCGACTATCACTATGGCGACACCGCCAAGGTCGATGCGACATTTGCGAGCGCCGCCCATGTGACCAAGCTCGACATCGTCAACAACCGCGTCGCCGTGGTGCCGATGGAGCCGCGCACGGCACTTGCTTCTTTCGACGAGGCAGC
The DNA here is from genome assembly GCA_005884765.1 of Alphaproteobacteria bacterium. Taxonomy (GTDB): domain Bacteria; phylum Pseudomonadota; class Alphaproteobacteria; order Rhizobiales; family Xanthobacteraceae; genus Bradyrhizobium. The sequence continues at coordinate 15,762 of VAZV01000190.1, read as the reverse complement.
CGAGCGCTACACGCTTCAGGTTCCGACCCAGGGCGTTGCCGGCAACAAGGCGATGCTCGCGAGGATTCTCAACGTGCCGCCGGAAAAGGTCCGCGTCCTCACCGCCAATGTCGGCGGCTCATTCGGGATGAAGAACGTCAACTATCCCGAATATACCTGCATCCTGCACGCGGCGAAGACGCTGGGCCGCCCGGTGAAATGGACCGACGAGCGCTCCAACAGCTTCCTGTCGGACAGCCAGGGCCGCTCGCAACTGATCCATGCCGAGCTCGCGCTCGATGCCGAAGGCAAGTTCCTGGCGGTGCGCATTTCGGGCTTTGGCAATCTCGGCGCCTACATCACCGGCGTCGCGCCGGTGCCGCTGTCGGTCAACATCGGCAGGAATCTTGCGAGCGTCTATCATACGCCGCTGCTTACCGTCGACATCAAGACGGTCTTGACCAACACCACGTTGATGGGGGCCTATCGCGGCGCCGGACGGCCCGAAGCCAATTACTACATGGAACGGCTGATCGATCGCGCCGCCGACGAGATGGGGATCAACCGCGTCACCTTGCGCAAGAAGAACTTCATCAAGCCGGCGCAACTGCCGTTCGCAGCCGCTTCCGGCATGACCTATGACAGCGGCGATTTCGCTGGCGTCTTCAACAAAGCGCTGGAAATTTCTGATTTCGCCAATTTTGCCAAGCGGAAGAAGGAAAGCCGCAGATGCGGCAAGCTGCGGGGCATCGCGGTCGGTTCCTACCTCGAAGTGACGGCACCGCCGAGCGGCGAACTCGGCAAGATCAGCTTCCTGCCCGACGGCACGGTGAAGCTCACCACCGGCACGCTCGATTACGGTCAGGGTCATGCCACCCCGTTCGCGCAGGTGCTTGCGGCGCAGCTAGGGGTGTCCTTCGAGAACATCGCGCTGGAGCAGAACGACAGCGACGCCGTGCGCTTCGGCAACGGCACCGGCGGGTCGCGTTCGATCACCGCAACCGGGACGGCGATCGTCGAGTCGTCCGCACTCGTCATCGCCAAGGGCAAGCAGGCTGCGGCCCATCTGATGGAGGCCTCCGAAGCCGACATCGAATTCGAAGGTGGCCGTTTCACCATCGCCGGCACCGACCGCTCTATCGGCATCATGGAGCTCGCCGAGCGCTTGCGCGAAGGCAAGATGCCCGACGGCGTGCCCGCCTCGCTCGATGTCGATCATGCGACCAAAGATACGCCCTCGACTTTTCCCAATGGCTGCCATGTCGCCGAAGTCGAGATCGATCCGGACACCGGCGTGGTGCAGGTCGTGCGCTATACCGGCGTCAACGATTTCGGCACCATCGTCAATCCGATGCTGGTCGCAGGCCAGCTCCATGGCGGCGTCGCGCAGGGCATCGGCCAGGCCTTGATGGAAGAGGTCTGCTACGACGCCAGCGGCCAGCCGGTCACGGGCTCGTTCATGGACTACGCGCTGCCGCGCGCAGGTGACGTTCCGCTGATGGAAGTCGGCGATCACCCTTCGCCCGCAAAATCCAATCCGCTGGGCACCAAGGGTTGCGGCGAAGCCGGCTGCGCCGGGAGTCTCGTCTGCATCGTCAATGCGGTGCTCGACGCGCTTTCCGAATACGGCATCAAGCAGATCGATATGCCGCTGACCCCGGAGCGGGTGTGGCGCGCGATCCAGAACGGCAAGGCGAAGGCGGCGTGAGCTCCGCCCCCCGCCAAAAATCCAACTGTCATCGCCCGCGAAGGCGGGCGATCCAGTATTCCAGAGACGTCGGTGATTGATCGAGAAGCCGCGGCGTAGTGGATGCCCCGCTTTCGCGGGGCATGACGAGCTGGGTACGGGGCGACGTTAGCAAGATCCTACGCCACAGCCTGTTCGCGCGGCTGGTAGATCGCGATGTGCCGGCAATGCGCCAGCGGCGTCCTGCCGTTGGCGACAACAAGCGCATCGAGCTCGACGAAGCGGTGACCCTTCTTTTCGTAGTTGCCGGTCACCCGCGCGCGAGCCGTGAGTTCATCGCCGGTCTTTGCGGCCGAAAGGAGCTGCATGCGGCTGCCGACGTGAATCCAGGGGCCGAGAATGGCGTTGTCGACCAGAACCTTGTTCATCACCCGCTGCAGCAGGGCGGGATGGCCGAGACCTTCGCGGACATAAATCTCGTCGCGCTCCCTGATGTCATCAAGATATTCTCTTGCCGCATCGCCAGCCCATTCGCGCGGCAACGTGCCAAGCCATTTGCCGACTTCGTACGAATTCGCGCTCACCGGCTGCCGCTCGGCGATGGCAGGAACTTCGATGAAATCATCGAGCGAGAACAATGGTGGCGACGGCGGCAATGACGCGCTGGCGGTGGCACAGAGCTCACTTCTGCTTTCGACTTCGATCGCAAGTGCGCCCTCACCCTCCGCGCCCGTGACATTGGCGATCTCGCCGTCATAGATGGGTTTAAGCAAGCGCGCCTCGATCAGGCCGCGCTCGAGAAAGGCGCGGCCCCATTTCGCGACGGGAAGGTGGAGCATATAGGCCAGCACGTCGACGCCGGGGACAAGCCCGCCGGAAAATCCGAAACGCCGCGCCACCGCATCATCGTGGATCTTGTTCTCGGACTGCTTTGAGGTGTTGTAGGCCGAGACGCGGTAGGTTTCGAGCCGGCTGGTCATGTCCTTAAGGTCCCGGATTTGTCCGTCTTGTCGCGCCATTTGATCGTACGCGACGGAACTATATTGGCAAGCCGCGTTTTGCTCGCAATTTCGGGACGAATAGCGTACCACGCGCGCACGATGACTGTATCCCATACCACCCGGATTTATGTCGATGCCGACGCCTGCCCGGTGAAGGACGAGATCTATCGCGTTGCCATCAGGCATGGCTTGCCGGTCAGCGTGGTTGCCGGCAATTTCATCCGCGTGCCGCGGGAGCCGCTGATCGAACGTATCGCGGCCGGCCCAGGCATGGATGCCGCCGACGACTGGATTGCGGAGCGCGCAGGCCCAGGCGATATCGTCATCACTTCGGATATCCCGCTGGCGAGCCGGTGCGTGAAGGCCGGCGCCGAGGTGATCGCACCGAACGGCAAGCCGTTCACGGAAGCCTCGATCGGAATGACGCTGGCGGTGCGCAATCTGATGACGGATTTGCGCTCGTCGGGCGAGATCACCGGTGGCCCCAAATCTTTCGCACCACGCGACCGCTCGGCATTCCTGTCCGCGCTCGATCAGGCGATCCGCCGCGTCCAGCGTCGGCGGTCACAACAGCCTGCGCCCAGTCAGGATTGAAGCGATGGCGCCGCCGCTGATCCAGTTGAAAGACATTACGCTGACCTTTGGTGGCACGCCACTGTTGTCAGGCGTGGAGCTCACGGTGTCACCGGCCGAGCGCGTCTGCCTGATCGGGCGCAACGGGTCCGGCAAGTCGACGCTCTTGAAGATCGCGGCAGGCACTGTCGAGCCCGATTCCGGCAGCCGCTTTGTGCAGCCCGGCGCGACCATCCGCTATCTGCCGCAGGAGCCGGACTTCGCCGGCTTTGCAACGACACTTTCCTATGTCGAGCAGGGCCTTGGCCCCGGCGATGACCGCTATCGGGCGCGCTATCTGTTGGAGCAGCTCGCCCTTCGCGACGACGAAGACCCGGCGCATCTCTCCGGCGGCGAAGCCCGTCGCGCGGCGCTGGCGCGGGTACTGGCGCCCTCGCCCGATATCCTGCTCTTGGATGAGCCGACCAACCATCTCGATCTGCCGACCATCGAATGGCTGGAAAGCGAGCTCGCGGGAGGCCGCGGCGCGCTGGTGCTGATCAGCCACGACCGCCGCTTCCTGACCAACCTGTCGCGCTCGACCGCCTGGCTCGATCGCGCCCAGATCAGGCAGATCGATCGCGGCTTTGCCGCATTCGAGGCCTGGCGCGATGAGGTGCTCGCCGAAGAAGAACGCGAGCAGCACAAGCTCGACCGCAGGATCGTCAATGAAGAGCACTGGCTGCGCTACGGCGTTTCCGGTCGACGCAAGCGCAACGTCAAGCGGCTCGGCAATCTCTATGCGCTGCGCCAGCAGCGGCGGGATTATCGCGGGTCCGCCGGCAACGCCAACCTCGCCGCCTCTGAAGCCGAGAAATCCGGCAAGCTCGTCATCGAGGCCAAGAACATCGGCAAGTCCTTTGGCGATCGCCGGATCGTCGATGGCTTCTCGATTCGGCTGCAGCGCGGCGACCGCATCGGCATTGTCGGGCCGAACGGCGCCGGCAAGACCACGCTGGTCAATCTGCTGACCGGCGCCGAGGTGCCCGACAGCGGCACGATCAGGTTAGGCGCCAATATCGAGATGGCGACGCTCGACCAGCACCGCGAAAGCCTCGATCCCAAATCGACGCTGGCGGAAGCCTTGACCGGCGGACGTAGCGACCACGTTATGGTCGGCGGCAAGCCGAAACATGTCGTCAGCTACATGAAGGATTTTCTGTTCGCGCAAGAGCAGATGCGCACGCCGTTAGAGGTGCTCTCCGGCGGCGAGCGCGGCCGATTGATGCTGGCGCGCGCGCTGGCAAAGCCCTCCAACCTTCTCGTTCTGGACGAGCCGACCAACGATCTCGATCTCGAAACGCTTGACGTGCTCGAGGAAATGCTCGGCGACTATGAAGGCACCGTGATCCTGATCGGCCATGACCGCGATTTCCTCGACCGCGTCGTGACCTCGGTGATTGCGCCGGAGGGCAACGGCAAGTGGATCGAATATGCCGGCGGCTATTCCGACATGCTGTCGCAACGCGGCGCCGACCTCAGCCGTGAGGAGGCAAAGCCTGCGCTCGCCGCTCAAGACAAATCACAAGACAAAGCAGGTGAGGACAAAAGGAAGACCGGGTCTTCCGCGCCTTCGGCGGCGCCAAGGCGGCGGCTTAATTTCAACGAAAAGCACGCGCTGGAGACCTTGCCGAAAGCGATCGCCAAACTGCAGGCCGAGATTGCGAAGCTGCAGCGCACCCTTGACGATCCCGATCTGTATCGCAAGGATCGCACGAAGTTTGATGAAGCTTCCGCCGCAATCGCAACCGCGCAGCGGGAGCTTGCCGCTGCGGAAGACCGCTGGCTGGAGCTGGAAGTGCTGCGCGAAGAGATAGAACAGGCCTGAGCGGCGTATTCCGCAAAAGTGGGCACCGGTTCTTGCGACAAGAATACGGGCAAGGAAATAAAGGATTTTCATGACCACGCCGCTCGCCGCCAAGATCGCCCGCGAATATGGCACGCCCTGCGCGGTCATCGACATGGACAAGGTCGAGCGCAATATCGCGCGCGTCCAGGCGGCTTGCGATGCAGCCGGCGTCGCCAATCGGCCGCACATCAAGACCCACAAGAGCCCGCTGCTTGCAAGAATGCAGATCGAGGCGGGCGCGAAAGGCATCACCTGCCAAAAACTCGGCGAAGCCGAGGTGATGGCGGAGGCCGGGATCGGCGACATCCTGATCAGCTACAATCTGCTCGGCGAGGAAAAGATGGCCCGGCTCGGCGCGCTGCAGGCCAAGGCCAACATGACGGTCGCCGCCGACAATTCGGTGGTGATCGCAGGCCTGCCGCAGGCGGCTTCTGCCTCCGGCCGGCCGCTCTCCGTTGTGGTGGAGTGCGATACGGGACGCAGGCGCGCCGGCGTCGAAACCCCGGCCGAGGCTGTTGCGCTGGCGCGCGAGATCGCGGCGTCGAAGGGACTGACCTTTGCGGGCTTCATGCTCTATCCGACCGAGACCGGCTGGGCCGAGGCGCAGAAGTTTTTCGATGCGGCGCTGGCCGGCATCCGTGCGCACGGGCTTGATGCGACGATGGTCTCGACCGGCGGCACGCCGAATCTGAAAAATGTCGGCAAGCTCAAGGGCGCGACCGAGCATCGGCCCGGCACCTATATCTACAACGACCGGATGCAGGTCGCGGCCGGCGTTGCGAGTTGGGACGATTGTGCGCTGAACATCTATTCGACCGTGGTGAGCCGCGCCGGCCCCGATCGCGGCATCCTCGATGCCGGATCCAAAACGCTGACCTCAGATACCGGCGGCGGCCTCGACGGCCACGGCCTGATCCTCGAACATCCCGAGGCAAAAATCGCACGCTTTGCCGAGGAGCATGGCTTCCTTGATCTCGCGCGCAGCAACACGCGGCCGCAGGTCGGCGACGTCGTGCGCATCGTGCCCAACCATGTCTGCGTCGTCGTCAACATGATGGACGAGGTGGTGATGGTGCGTGGCGATGCGATCATCGGCACGCTGAAGGTCGCGGCGCGGGGCAAGTTGCGCTAGCGCTTCGTTTTCGCGAGCGCCACGCGCACGCGTTCGTCACGCCGCGTCAATCGCGAATGAGCGCCTGCAACTCCCGCTCCAGCGCATCACGGAACGTCTTGATCGGGCGCGCCAGATGACCCGCTGGCGGGCGGTGAACCACCCATGCCCGAACCGCGGGATTGAAATTCGGAGTCCTGATGACCTGGAGCTTGTTTCGAAGCGGGGTCTGCTTGAGCGCAATCGGCGTCACGAGACCGACGCCCATGCCACGCGCGACCAACGACAGCCGCAACTCGGAATCGAGGGCTTCGACCGCGACATGAAAAGGAAGATGCGCGGCATCGAAATGGCGTTTCAGCGCACCGCGAAATCCGCAGCCATCCTGGTTGATCACCCAGGACATGCGCGAAAGATCTTCCAGGCTGACCGATCTCGGTACTTTCGTATCGCGGGCCACGACGAAGATGACCGGTTGCGAACCCAGATCATCGCCCGCGAGATCGTCCGGTGGCGCGGTGCCGTCCGGCAGACAGATCGCAGCGGCGTCAAGTTCGTTGCGGCTCACGCGCTCGAGCTGATTGGGCGACCAGCCCGACACGACCCGGACAGCGAGCGCGGGGAATTCGGCGCGTAGTGTATCCAACGGTCCGGTGAGACCACTTTCCGACAGATACGGGGAAATGCCGAGCCTAAACTCGCCGCGGACAAGGCCGTCGGCGGCGACACCGGACCTCAGATCGTCAAGCATTCGCAGCACGCGGCGGCCCTGCTCATAGGCCTGGTGCCCCGCCGCCGTCGGCTTCAATGGTTTCGATAGCCGGTCCAAAAGCTCCGTACCCAGCATCTCCTCAAGATTCTGAATCCGCCGCGTTACACCGGGTTGCGTTAAATTCAGACGTGCCGAGGCCGCGACGATCGACCCGGTCTCAACCACGGCGACGAACGCCACGAGGTCATGCGTGTTCATAACTATTCCGCATATTGTTTATCATCATATTTGAATTGTAGCATATTGGATCGATTGCTTAAAGGGGCCTTGCGATCATTTGCGAGGTCCCATGACTATCTCTGAAGCAACCAAACTGCCGTGTGCCGCGCGAACCGGTATCCGCTCCTTTGTCTGGTTGGCGGCCACCGCGGTCGGTGTCATCGTAACAAATCTGTTCGCGCCGCAAATTCTGCTTGGACTCATCGGACCTTCGCTCGGCATGTCCACCTGGCAAGCCGGCATGATCAGTACCCTGACGCTGCTCGGCTACGCGCTCGGGCTATTTCTGCTGGTGCCTCTCGCCGACCTGTTCGAAAACAAGCGCCTGATCCTCCGCACGCTCTGCTGCGCCATTCTCGCGGCACTTTGCACGGCGCTGGCACCGACGGCGCTATTGCTGCTCGTTGCCACCTTCGTTCTCGGTGCGTCCTGCGCGGCGATCCAGATGCTGGTTCCGCTGATAGCGTCGATGAGTCCGCCGGAGCATCGCGGCCGGGTGATCGGCGATGTCATGAGCGGCTTGATGATCGGCATATTGCTGTCACGTCCGTTGGCAAGTCTCATTGCCGATGCGTCGAACTGGCGCGCGTTTTATATCGTCTCCGCAGCGTTGATGGCGGTCTTGACCGGCACGCTTGCATTCTACCTGCCGACATTGCGGCCGGTTACCCACGTCGGGTATGGGATGCTGCTCGCATCATTTCCGAAACTCCTGAAAGAAGAGCCCATTTTGCGGGTTCGCGCCTGGACCGCCGCGCTGGTGATGGCGTCTTTCAGTGCTTACTGGGCTGCGATTGCCCTTCGCCTTTCGGATGCGCCTTTCAACCTGGACGCCAAAGGAATCGCCGTGTTCGCGCTGATCGGCGCCGCCGGCGCGGCGGCCACACCACTGGCAGGCCGCTTGGGCGATCGGGGTTGGGCGCGACAGCTGCTATTTGCGTCGCATCTCATCATCATCATCTCGCTCGGGCTCTGTGCATGGGCCGGTTTGATCAAATCCCAGGCGATTGCACTATTTTGGCTTAGCATCGGCACGATCCTGCTCGACGTCGGCATCACCAGCGATCAAACCCTTGGACGACGCGCCATCAATCTGTTGCGGCCGGAAGCACGAGGTCGCCTGAACGGCTTGTTCGTGGGCTTGTTCTTCGTCGGCGGAGCCGTCGGCGCTGCGGCCGCGGCTCTGGCTTGGACCTTGGGTGGTTGGACCGTGGTCTGCGTCGTCGCCGCATTCTTTGGACTGCTTGCGCTGATCACGGACATAGTGACATCAACCGGGACATCCTGACGGATATCAGGGGATAGCGCGGTTGCGAAGCCACTTCAGCGCGCCCTTCCCTGCCGCCGCACCGGTCGCGAAGGAGGCCTGCAGGAGATAGCCGCCGGTCGGCGCTTCCCAGTCGAGCATTTCTCCGGCCGCGAATACCCCGGGCAAGCGGCCGATCATGTAGTGGGCATCGAGCTCATCGAACGCGATCCCGCCGGCGGTTGAGATCGCGCGCGCGATCGGGGCTGTGCCGTCGAGATTGATCGGCACCGCGTTGATCAAGCGGGCGAGATCGGCCGGCTGCAGCGATGCCAACGAAATGGCTGAAGCAATCGCGGCCTCCTGCAACAGGCCGATGGCAACGGGCGATAGCTGGGCCGCCTTGCGCAGGAAATTGGCGAAGGATTGTTTGCCGCGCGGTGCCGACACCCGAGCGATCAGGGCGTCCGCTCTAAAGTCCGGCCGCAGGGCGATATGCAGCGTCGCCTGCCCTGAACTCTTCATGGCTTCGCGCAACTCCGCCGACAACGCGTAGATCGCGCCGCCTTCAATGCCCGCGCGGGTGACGACGGCTTCGCCGCGCACTGTGTGCGGCCCGACCGTCAGCGCGACGCCCTTGAGCGGCTGGCCCTCGAAACGATTTCGAAAGATATCGGACCAGGCGACCGTGAAACCGCAATTGGCAGGCCGCATCGGCGAAATCGCAACCCCCTTCATCGCCAGCGTTTCCGTCCAGGCTCCATCGGAGCCCAACCGCGGCCAGCTTGCGCCGCCAAGCGCCAGCACGGTTGCGCGCGCATCGATCGCGCGCGGTCGATCCGGGGTCCGAAAAAGCAAGTTGCCGCTTTCATCCCAACCCATCCAGCGATGGCGAACAGCGAGTTGCACGCCCTGCGAATAGAGCCGTCGCAACCAGGCGCGCAGCAAGGGCGATGCCTTGAAGCCTTTCGGAAACACCCGCCCACTGGAGCCGACAAAAGTCGGCTCTCCCAGAGCCTCGCTCCATTCGCGCAAGCGATCCGGCGGAAAGGCTTCGATTGCGGCTTTCAGCCTCGGCTCTGCTTCGCGATAGCGCGCGAAGAATTGAGGCAGCGGTTCGCTGTGCGTGAGGTTGAGCCCGCCGCGCCCGGCCATCAGGAATTTCCGCCCCGCTGACGCCATCGCGTCATAGACGGTGACGCGCGCGCCGCCCTGGACGAGTACCTCGGCCGCCATTAGTCCGGCGGGACCCGCGCCGATGACGGCGGCATCCATGGCTAGAGCTTCACGCCCGCCCTCGCCGCGGCTTGGGCGACGTATTTTTGCGTCTGCTGAAATGCGCCTTCGAGCGCCTTGGCGGTCGACATATCGCTGATCGCAGCGAAATGCGCGGCAACGGCGTCCGGCGTCCATTCGGATGGCGGCAGATTGATGCCTTCGGTTTCCATGATCTTGATCACCGCGAACGAGCCGGCGCCGGCGCCCATGATGGTGCGGGTCGGCGCGTCCTCATGAAGCAGATATTCCACTGCCGGCGTGATCGCCTCGGGGCGCATCAGTGAGAGCGCCGGCGGCGGCAGCAGTTCTTCCGTCATGCGGGTCGCAGCCGTCGGCGAGATCGTGTTGACACGGATGTTGTTCTTGCGACCCTCCTCGGCCAGCACGTTCATCAGGCCGATCATGCCGGATTTCGCGGCACCATAATTGGCCTGGCCGAAATTGCCGTACAGCCCTGAGGAAGAGGTGGTCAGCACGATACGGCCATAATTGCGCTCGCGCATGCCCTCCCACACCGCCTTGCAGCAATAGAAGGTGCCCACGAGATGGACGTCGAGCACTTTCGCGAAGTCCATCACTTCCATCTTGCCAAACGATTTGTCGCGCAAGATGCCAGCATTGGCGCAGAGCAAATCGACGCTGCCCCAATCTTTGGTGGCGCGATCGACCATCGCCTTGACCTGCGTGAAATTTGAGACGTCGGCGCCGTCGGCCATGGCTGTGCCGCCGGCTTTGCGGATTTCTTCGACCACGGCTTCGGCTGAGGTCAGCGACCCGCCGGTACCGTCGCGCGCGCCGCCAAAATCGTTGACCACCACCTTGGCACCGCGGCTTGCCAGACCCAGCGCATGCGCGCGTCCAAGACCATTGCCCGCGCCGGTAACAATGGCGACGCGTCCGTCAAATCTGATTGTCATGAGTAGTTTTCCTGGTTCGCTCGTCGTGCCCGGGCTTGAGCCGGGCATCCATCAAAGAAAAATGAGGCATCATCCTTGATCAGTGATGGATTGCCGGGTCAAGCCCGGCAATGACGGGCGCTTAGGCGGCCGGGCCGTGACGGTTGAAGTTCAAGCAAAATAAATAAGGCCGATCCAGTCGGCGACCAAGGCGGGCTTGTCCTCACCCTCGATCTCGACCGTGACGTTGGTGCGCGATTGCAACTCCGTCGGCTTGCGCAATTTCGCTTCTACCAACGTAAAGCGGCCACGGACGCGGGAGCCGGCGCGGACCGGCGCGACGAAGCGCAGCTTGTCAAAACCGTAGTTGACCCCCATCGTCGTGCCTTCGATGACCGGCATCACCTCATAGGACATGATGCTCATCAAGGACATGGTCAGAAAACCATGCGCAACCGTGGTGCCGAACGCGGTTTCCTTCCTGGCGCGCTCGGGGTCGATATGGATGAACTGGTGATCCTCGATCACGTCGGCGTAGAGATTGATGCGCTTCTGATCGACCAGATGCCATGAAGACACCCCGACCTCATGGCCGACCATTTCTTGATAGGCTTGAAGCGAAACCGGCGGCTTCTTCCAGACTTCGTTCATTCTTCAATTCTCCACCGATCCAGCCGACCGCACCTGTTGCAATTGCGGAAAATCCTCTTCGCGGAACTCGTTGCCGCGCAATGGGTCGCCGCGATCATTTTCATGTTCCAGCCGGCGCAACTGCACGCGGCGGATTTTTCCCGAAATCGTCTTCGGCAATTCCGTCACCAGCTCGATCCTGCGGATGCGCTTGAACGGCGCCAGCCGCGTGTGCAAATGCTTGAAGATCGAGAGCGCGGTCTCGCCCGTGCGCTCCACGCCTGATGCCAGGAGCACATAGGCCTTGGGGATCGCGAGGCGGATCGGGTCAGGGCTGGGCACGACCGCAGCCTCTGCAACCGCTTCATGTTCGAGCAGCACGCTTTCCAATTCGAACGGGCTGATGCGGTAATCGGACGATTTGAAGACATCGTCCGATCGGCCCACGAACGTCAGGTAGCCCTCGTCGTCGGCAAACACCACGTCGCCGCTGCGATAGAGATCGCCGTCCGCGCCGCTCAATTTACCATCGTCACCCTGGTAACCCTGCATCAGCCCTGCGGGCCTTTCGGCGCCGAGCACGAGCGACACCTCGCCCTCTCTGGTGACGTGCCCGTCAATATCGGTGATCTGCACGCGATAGCCGGGCAGCGGGCGGCCCATCGAGCCGACCTTCACCTTCTGCCCCGGCGAATTGCCGGCGAGCGCCGTGGTTTCAGTCTGGCCGTAGCCGTCGCGGATCGTCAGTCCCCAGGTGCCGCGCACCTGATCGATTACTTCCGGGTTGAGCGGTTCGCCGGCGCCACAGACCTCACGCAAGCTGACCTTGAAAGCCGAGAGCTTTTCCTGGATGAACAGCCGCCACACCGTCGGCGGCGCGCACAGCGTGGTGACGCCGCAGCGGCCGATGGTGGCAAGCAAACCCTTGGCGTCGAAGCGCGGCTGATTGACCACGAACACGGTTGCGCCGGCGTTCCATGGCGCGAAGAAACAGCTCCAGGCGTGCTTGGCCCAGCCCGGCGAGGAAATGTTGAGATGAATGTCGCCGGGCTTAAGCCCGAGCCAGTACATGGTGGATAGCCCGCCGACCGGATAGCTGCGCTGGCTGTGCCGGACCAGCTTTGGTTTGGCCGTGGTGCCGGAGGTGAAATAAAGCAGCATCGGATCGTCGGCTTGGGTCGGCCCATCCGGCGCAAAGATTTCGGACGCGATTGCCGCCTCCTCGAACGGCAGCCAGCCCTCATGCTTCGACGACGCGCCGACCACGATGCGGATGAGCTTGCCGCCGCCAAGGTGAGAGAATTTCGCGACCTGGTCCTGCGAAGCCACCACCACTCGCGCGCGGCCGCGGTCGAGGCGATCGCGCAGCTCGTCTGGGGTGAGTAGCGTGGTCGCGGGGATCACGACGACCCCGAGCTTGATTGCCGCCAGCATGGTCTCCCACAGCGGCACGACGTTGCCGAGCAACAGCAGCAGATGATCGCCGCGCTTGATCCCCTGCGCGCGCAGGAAGTTTGCCACCTGGTTGGAACGGCGGGAGAGCGCCGCGAACGACAATTTGGTCTCCCGGTTGGCGCCGGCATCGACGATCCACAGCGCCGGGCGATCGCGGCTCGCAGCGTCGCGCGCGAGATCGGCGTCGAACCAGTCCAGCGCCCAGTTGAACGGCACCGGATCGGGCCAGCGGAATCCTTCCACGGCCGTATCGTAATCGGTGCGATGCTTGAGCAGAAACGCGCGCGCTTCCTGAAAGGTGGTCATCGCTGTTTTCCAGCGAGACTGCGCACGTGCTGGATAATCCCTGAGAAATCGACCCCGCCATGGCCGGCGGCATCGAACGCCTTGTAGATCTCCTGCGCGTGCTTGCCGAGCGGCGTCGCGGCGCCCACGGCCTTGGCCGCATCCTGGGCGAGGGTCAGGTCCTTCACCATCAGCGCCGAGGCAAAGCCCGGCTTGTAGGCGTTATTGGCCGGCGACGTCGGCACAGGGCCCGGCACGGGGCAGTAGCTCGTGAGCGCCCAGCATTGTCCCGACGAGGTCGAGGCGACATCGAACAGCGCCTGATGCGACAGTCCGAGCTTTTCCGCGAGCGCAAAAGCTTCGCCGACTGCGATCATGGAAATGCCTAGTATCATGTTATTGCAGATTTTGGCGGCCTGCCCGGCGCCGCCGCCGCCGCAATGCACGATCCGCTTGCCCATTTTTTCCAGCACGGGCTTGGCCGCCGCGAACGCCTTATCCTCGCCGCCGCACATGAAAGTCAGTGTCGCGCCCTTGGCGCCGCCGGTACCGCCGGACACCGGCGCATCGACTGACACCATGCCATGCTTCGCGGCCAACGCGTGCGCATCTTTCGCGCTTTCGACATCGATCGTCGAGCAATCGATGATCAGCGTCTGCTTGCCCATCGAGGGAATCACATCGGTCCACACCGACAGCACATGCTTGCCCGCCGGCAGCATGGTGATCACGGCGTCGGCGCCTTTTACGGCCGCGACCGAACTTTCGGCAACGCTTGCGCCATCGGCCATGGCCTGATCGCGCGAGGCGGCGACGAGGTCGAACGCGACCACCTTGTGACCGGCCTTCACGAGATTGGCAGCCATCGGGCCGCCCATGTTGCCGAGGCCAATGAATGCGATCGTTGCCATTTCGATTTCCTCCGCGTGAGCCGGTTTAGCGCGAGCTGCTAGTTTGATCGGTCGAATACCAGTTCGTCGGCGCCGATCCCGGCGAAGTAAGGCGCCACCATCTCGGGCGTCACTTCCTCGATTGTAGCGGGCGACCATTTGGGATTCCGGTCCTTGTCGATCACCGCGGCACGCACGCCCTCGCGGAAATCGTCGCTCTTGAACACTTCGAGCGCGGCACGATATTCCCGCACCAGACATTCTTCCAGCGACGAAGCGGCGCGTGCGAGCCGCAGCAGCCTTAACGTGACCACCATGCCGCGCGGCGACTTCTCGTTCAATGTCTTCAGCGTGGCGTGCGCGAGCTCCGAACCGTCCCGCTGCAAGCTGGCCGCAATGTCTTGCATGCGGTCATGCGCGAACCAGGCATCGATCTTCGGCTGCATCGCAGCCACCGGCCCCGACGTCTCGCCGGTCGCATAGCCGTCAACCAGGATCTTGATTTCGGCCGACGTCGTGCCAGGGCGGATTTTGGTGAGGACGTCGCGCAAGGCCGGCAACCGGCTCGACGATACGACGGCGTCGGCAAACCGGGCATAGACAGCATCGGGGCCGTTCATGGTCTGCCCGGTGAGGCCGAAATAAGTGCCGATTTCGCCCGGCGCATGCGACAACAGCCAGGTGCCGCCGACATCGGGGAAGAAGCCGAGGCCGACTTCCGGCATCGCCAGTTTGGTCCGCTCCGTCACGACGCGGTGCCGGCTATGCGCCGATAGCCCGACGCCGCCCCCCATGACGATGCCGTCCATGAAGGCGACATAGGGTTTTGGGAACTTCGCGATCCGGGCGTTAAGGATGTATTCCTCACGCCACAGGATCTTGCCGAGATCGCCGCGCACCTTGGAGTCGTCATACAGCGCGCGGATATCACCGCCGGCGCAAAGGCCGCGCTCGCCCGCACCTTCCAGCACGATCACGGCGACATCAGGGTCGGCTTCGAACGCATCGAGCGCCTTGTCGATGCCGCGAAACATCTCCAAGGTCACGGCGTTGATCGTCTTCGGCCGGTTGAGCCGGACGATGCCGGCGGTGCCCTCGCGCCGCGCGATCAGGTCGGGCTCGGCGGTGCCGGCTGCCTCGGTCATCGCGCGCCCTCGATCAGCTTCCGAGAAATGATCAGCCGCATGATTTCGTTGGTGCCTTCGAGAATTTGATGCACCCGCAAATCGCGCACGATTTTCTCGATGCCGTATTCGCTGAGATACCCATAGCCGCCGTGCAGCTGCAGCGCCTGGTTGGCGACCTCGAAGCCGACATCGGTGCCGAAACGTTTGGCCATCGCGCACAACATGGTCGCGTCCGGGTCCTTGCGGTCGAGCGCGGCTGCCGCGCGCCACACAAAGGTGCGCGCCGCCTCGAGCTCGGTCGCCATATCGGCCAGGCGAAACTGCAGCGCCTGGAATTCGTCCAGGCGTTTGCCGAATGCCTTGCGCTCCTTCATGTAAGCGAGCGCCTTGTCGAGCGCGTTTTGCGCGCCGCCGAGCGAACAGGCCGCGATATTGATGCGGCCGCCGTCGAGACCTGCCATCGCGATCTTGAAGCCGATGCCCTCCTCGCCGAGCCGGTTTTCGACCGGCACACGCGCATTCTCAAAGATCACCGCACGGGTCGGCTGGGCGTTCCAGCCCATCTTGCGTTCATTGGCACCAAGCGACAGCCCCGGCGTGTCGCCCTCGACGATCAGCGTCGAGATGCCGCCCGGCCCGTCCGCGCCGGTCCGCACCATCACCACGTAAACATCGCCCGCGCCGGCGCCGGAAATGAACTGCTTCTGGCCGTTCAACACGTAATG
>VAZV01000189.1 GCA_005884765.1 Alphaproteobacteria bacterium | reverse complement strand
CGGCACCAGTTGCGTCTTGTCGCCGGAGAAGCTGCGCGCCACGAAACTCGCGCCAAGCTGCAGCGCCATCGCCACCAGGTCGATGGCGTTGTCGGTGTTCATCACGCCCTTCTTGGACTTTGAGCCGCGGTCGGCGGTCGCCGAAAACTGACCCTTGGTGAGGCCGTAAACGCCGTTGTTTTCGACGATATAGGTCATGTTGACGGCGCGGCGGATCGAATGCGCGAACTGGCCAAAGCCGATCGAGGCGGAATCGCCGTCGCCGGAAACGCCGAGATAGATCAGGTTGCGGTTGGCGAGATTGGCGCCGGTCAGGACCGACGGCATGCGGCCATGCACCGAATTGAAGCCGTGCGAGTTGCCGAGGAAGTAGTCCGGCGTCTTCGAGGAGCAGCCAATGCCGGAAATCTTGGCGACGCGGTGCGGTTCGATCGACAATTCGAAACAGGCCTCGATGATCGATGCCGTGATCGAATCGTGGCCGCAGCCCGCGCACAGCGTCGAGATCTTGCCCTCGTAATCGCGGTGGGTGAAGCCGAGCTCGTTCTTCTGCAGGCCCGGATGGTGGAATTTCGGTTTTGCGATATAGGTCATGACACGGCCTTGCGAAGGGGGGTCACCTTGAGATGATCCTGATGGTCGCCGATGGCGTTGGCGATGAAGCGGGCGGTGATCGGGGTGCCGTCATAATGCAGGATCGGCACCAGGCGGACCGGATCGATACCGTTCTCGTTGACGATCAGCGAGCGAAGCTGGCCGTCGCGGTTCTGCTCGACCACGTAGACGAAGTCGTGATCGGCGATGAAACTTGCGACGCTTGAGTGGAACGGAAAGGCGCGGATGCGCAGCCGATCGAGCTGATGGCCGCGCGCTTCCAATAGCCCGATCGCCTCATCCATTGCGGGTGCGGTCGAACCAAAATAGATCACGCCGTATTTGGTCGGTTTTGCCGCGTTGGCCTGCAACGGCCGCGGCACCAGATCCTGGGCGGTCTCGAATTTGCGCACCAGCCGCTGCATGTTGTCGGCGTAAACCGAGCCCTCCTCGGAGTAACGCGCGTAGCGGTCGCGCGAGGTGCCGCGGGTGAAGAACGAGCCCTTGGTCGGGTGCGTGCCGGGATAGGTGCGGTAGGGGATGCCGTCGCCGTCGACGTCGAGATAGCGGCCGAAGTCGCGGCCTTCCTCCAGCATCTCCGCCGTCATGATCTTGCCGCGGTCATACTGCCTTGCGTCATCCCATTTCAGCGGACGGCAAAGCCGATGGTTCATGCCGATGTCGAGATCGAGCATCACGAAAATCACGGTCTGCAAACGCTCGGCGAGATCGAAGGCCGAGGCTGCGAATTCGAACGCCTCCGCCGGGTCTTCCGGAAACAGCAGCACATGTTTGGTGTCGCCGTGCGAAGCGTAGGCGCAGGCGATGATGTCGCATTGCTGGGTCCGCGTCGGCATACCGGTCGAGGGACCGGCGCGCTGCACGTTCATGATCACCGCCGGCACTTCCGCGAAATAGGACAGGCCGATGAATTCGGTCATCAGGGAGATGCCGGGGCCGGAGGTTGCGGTGAAGGCGCGGGCGCCGTTCCACGACGCGCCGATGACGATGCCGATCGAAGCCAGTTCGTCCTCGCCCTGGACGATGGCATATTTTGCCTTGCCGGTTTCGCCATCGTGCCGCAATTTCTTGCAATGGCTCGCGAAAGCGTCCGCCAGCGACGACGACGGCGTGATCGGATACCAGGCGCACACCGTGGCGCCGCCATAGACCGCGCCCAGCGCCGCGGCGCTGTTGCCTTCGATGAAGATGCGGTCGCCGACCTTGTCGGCCTTCTTGACCCTGATGCCGATCGGGCATTTCAGGTTCTGCAGCGCCCAGTCTCGTCCAAGATGCAGCGCGTGGACGTTCGAGGAGAGCAGCTTCTCCTTGCCCTTGTACTGTTCGCCGATCAATTGCTCGATCAGCTTCGGGTCCATCTCAAGAAGCGCGCACAGCGCGCCGAGATAGATGATGTTCTTGAACAACTGGCGCTGGCGCGGATCGGTATAGGTCGAGTTGGTGATCGCGGTCAGCGGCACGCCAATGACGGTGATATCCGCGCGGAACTTCGACGCGGGCATCGGCTTGGTTGAATCGTAGAACAGATAGCCGCCGGACTCGATCGAGGCGATGTCCTTGTCCCAGGTCTGCGGGTTCATCGCCACCATCAGGTCGACGCCGCCGCGTGCGCCGAGATGGCCGGCTTCGGTGACCCGCACCTCGTACCAGGTCGGCAATCCCTGGATGTTGGAGGGAAAGATGTTGCGGGGCGAGACCGGCACGCCGTGGCGCAGGATTGCGCGAGCAAACAATTCGTTGGCGCTGGCCGACCCAGAGCCGTTGACGTTGGCGAAGCGGACGACGAAGTCGTTTACGCTGCGGATCGGCTTTTGGTCGGGCATGATGAACCTGCGTAAGTCATGTCGATGAGGTATTTCTGCATGTCCCAGGCTCCGGTGGGACAGCGTTCGGCGCAGAGGCCGCAGTGCAAGCAGACGTCTTCGTCCTTCACCATCACGCGCCCGGTCTTTAAGCCGTCGGCGACATAGAGCGCCTGGTCGTGGCGGGGCGAGGGGGCCTTCAGGCGCGCCCGCAGATCGTCCTCCTCGCCATTTTGCGTAAACGTGATGCAGTCCATCGGGCAGATGTCGACGCAGGCGTCGCATTCGATGCACAAGGGCGCGGCGAAGACGGTTTGTACGTCGCAGTTCAGGCAGCGCTGCGCTTCGCCGAGCGCGAGCTTGAGATCGTAGCCGAGCTCGACCTCGGCGCGGATGTCCTTTAGCGCCACGACCTTGTCGCGATGCGGCACCTTGAAGCGCATGTCGGCCGAGATGTCGTTGTCATAGCTCCACTCGTGGATGCCCATCTTCTGCGACGAAATCTCCACCTCGGGAAGCGGACGCTCGGTGATGTCCTCGCCGGACAGCAGTTTGTGGATCGACAGCGCGGCGTCGTGGCCGTGCGCCACTGCCCAGATGATGTTCTTCGGCCCGAATGCGGCATCACCGCCGAAAAACACCTTTGGATTGGTCGAGCCCATGGTCTTGGGATCGACCTTCGGCATGTTCCATCTGTCGAATTCGATGCCGCAATCGCGCTCGATCCACGGGAACGCGTTCTCCTGGCCGACCGCGACCAGCACATCGTCGCAGGGGATAGTCTGGTCTGGCTCGCCGGCGGGGACCAGGCTGCGCCTGCCGTTGGCGTCGTATTCGGCCTTCACCTTCTGGAAGGTGACGCCGGTGAGCTTGCCGTCGGTATGGGTGAATGCGATCGGCACCATGAAATTGAGGATCGGGATATCCTCGTGGAGGGCGTCCTCCTTCTCCCAGGGGCTCGCCTTCATCTCCTCGAAGCCGGAGCGCACGATCACTTTGACGTCCTCGCCGCCGAGGCGGCGCGCGGTGCGGCAGCAATCCATTGCGGTGTTGCCGCCGCCGAGCACGATCACGCGGCGACCGATCTTGTCGGTGTGGCCGAACGAGACGCTTGCGAGCCAGTCGATGCCGATGTGAATGTGCTTGGCCGCTTCCTTGCGGCCGGGAATGTCGAGCTCGCGGCCGCGCGGCGCACCGGACCCGACAAAGATCGCGTCGTAATTCTCCGAGATCAGCTTCTTCAGGCTGTCGACGCGCTCGCCGCCCTTGAACTCGATGCCGAGGTTGAGGATGTAATCGGTCTCCTCATCGATCACCTGGTCGGGCAGCCGGAATTTCGGAATCTGCGAGCGCATCATGCCGCCGGTCTTGGCATCGGAATCGAACACGGTGCAGTGATAGCCGAGCGGCGCAAGATCGCGCGCCACCGTGAGCGAGGCGGGACCGCCGCCGATCAGCGCGATCCGCTTGCCGTTTTTGGCCGACGGCCGCGGCAAGCGATGCTTGATGTCATCCTTGAAATCGGCGGCGACGCGCTTCAAGCGGCAGATCGCGACCGGCTTTTCCTCGACGCGGCCGCGCCGGCAGGCGGGCTCGCACGGGCGATCGCAGGTGCGCCCGAGAATTCCCGGAAACACGTTCGATCTCCAATTGATCATATAGGCGTCGCTGTAACGACCCTCAGCAATCAAACGGATGTATTCGGGAACTGGCGTGTGCGCGGGGCAAGCCCATTGGCAGTCGACGACCTTGTGAAAGTAGTCGGGGGCCGAAATATCAGTCGGTTTCATTCCTACCTGTCCGCGCGGCTGAGAGAGCGCGTCGCGGCCTTTTTGACTTGAGAACGCTTGAAGCGGCGTTCTTGTGGTTTTTGAATTGGATCATAGGCTTATCTTATTAGTGCCATTCAACATCATGCACAAAGCCAAATTTGCATCGTCACCGGCTTTCATCTGTGCAATGCCAAAACGTTCCAAAAAGTTAATGTCACTTGTGCACGCTATGTGGCGGTGCAACATGCCTCAGCTCCGTAAATTCACGCATTGACTCACGTAAGCGCGATGTCGCTCTTTGCCAGGTCCCACATCAGGCGGTAGGTACCGATGGAAATCACCGCGGCTATCAACCCGGTGGTATCTTTGAGGCGCGCCGCGAGGCCCACTGTCCGAAACGCATTCACATCCGTTGCGTCCATCAACATAAACCAGTCACCGGCACCGGCGCTTGCCGTCGACGGAATTTCCGTTGTCGGCCCGGATAATGCTGGATCGCTTTCGATCAGGTGCATTGAGAGGATGCCATCGAGCCCTTGCGGATCGAGCACATGCTGAAGTGACTCGCGCAATTTGTCCTCCCTTCCGGCGACCGGACGAAAGCGGATGATGCCGAGCGCGGCCCCGCGGCCCTGTCCGCGGCTGATCGTGATGCGCGCCACCGCGCGGATCATGTTCCTGAAACGTGCCATGGTCTTCCTCGACCACTCGGTCGGGTTGGCGAGCCGGTTCCTGTAGGCGGGGCTGTCCAGAACCTCGATCGCGGTGGTCGAGTAGAGGCAGAGATATTTCGGTGAACCTTCATCGACGATGTAGCGCCTCGCTTCCAGAAAGCCGTCGATCGCCACGCGCTCTTCGAGATGCTCGCGGTCGTACCAGCGGTTGAATTCGGCTTCGTCCGCAGCATCGACATCCATCGAGGTCAGCAGCATGCCTTTTCCGGCCAACGGCATTCTCATGCGCTCCTTATTTGTCGATTTTGCTGGCGACGTCCGCGATCGCCTTCATCACCGCGTCCCGCACGCCGGGATCGTACAGGGTATGGCCCGCGCCTTCGACAAAACGAATTTCGGCCTCGCGCCACACCGTACCAAGCGCATGCGACGTCGAGGGCGGGCAGAGCAGATCGTAGCGGCCTTGCACGATGACGCCTGGAATGCCGGTGAGCTTTCCGGCCTCGTTGAGAAGCTGGTTCGGCTTCATGAAGCAGTCATTTGCGAAATAATGCGCTTCCATGAAGGGCGTGGCGGGCAGCGCGCGGGTCGAATCCAGCGATGCCATATCGAGGCGGACGCGGCTCGAGACGTGTTCGGACAAAATGCGCTCGGTATCGGCCCATGCGCGCGCCGCCGGGCCATGCACGGCGGGATCGGGATCGAGAATGCGGCG
This sequence comes from Alphaproteobacteria bacterium, assembly GCA_005884765.1. Lineage (GTDB taxonomy): Bacteria > Pseudomonadota > Alphaproteobacteria > Rhizobiales > Xanthobacteraceae > Bradyrhizobium. The sequence continues at coordinate 17,299 of VAZV01000189.1, read as the reverse complement.
CCAATAGGCATCGAGCGGCCGCCCGCGCTCCGCCGCTGGCAGCACGTTCAGGAAATCATCGCTGAGATCGGGATAAAAGCGCGCGAGTGCATCGAGGAAGGCGCCTTCGAGCTCCTTGCGGGTACCGAGAAAGGTCGCGCGCAGCACGATGGCCGAGACCCGATCCGGGTGGGCTTGCGCATAAGCCAGCGCCAGGGTCGCGCCCCAGGAGCCGCCGACCACGATCCAGCGCGCAAAGCCGAATTTTTCGCGGATCATTTCCATGTCCGCGATCAGATGCGCCAGCGTGTTGTCCTCGCGCCGGCCCTTGGGCCGGCTGCGGCCTGCGCCGCGCTGGTCGAACAGCACCGCGTGAAAACGCTCAGGATCGAACAGCCGGCGATGATCAGTCTGGCAGCCGCTGCCGGGCCCGCCGTGCAAATAGACTGCAGGGATGCCGTCCGCGCGGCCGACGCTTTCGACGTAGACCTCATGGCCTTCGCCGACCGCGAACAATTCCGATGTCAATGGCGCAAACGGATCGGCGCGCTTGATGCTGGATTTTCCGGCCTCGGCGTCAGGCGCCATCGTCGCCGCCTGTCTCCAGCGTCCCACCGGCGAAATTGCGATAGATGAAGCGGTTGTTGTCGGCAGCGGCTTCGCACTCGGCCTGCCTGAAAATCTCCTCGTGCTTCGGCGACAGCGTACAGGCAGGATCGGTGTTGCCGGCATCCCCGGTCAGCGCAAAGGCCTGGCAGCGGCACCCGCCGAAATCGATTTCCCGGAACTCGCAGCTCTTGCACGGCTCCGGCATCCAGGCCGTGCCGCGATAGCGGTTGAAGGCTTCCGAGTTCTGCCAGATCCAGGCAATCGAGTGGTTCGATCGCACTGATTCGAATTGGAGACCGGTAATGCTTTCCGCGGCATGGCAGGGCAGGACCTTGCCCGCCGGTGAAATATTGAAGAACTGCCGGCCCCAGCCGCCCATGCATTTCTTCGGCCGCAAGGCGTAGTAGTCCGGCACCACATAGTCGATGGCGAGGATGCCCTTGAGCCGTGTTTGCGCTTCCTCGACGATGCGGCTGGTCTCTTCGATCTGCGCCAGCGTCGGCATCAGCGCGGCGCGATTCTTCAGGGCCCAGCCGTAATATTGCACATTGGCGACCTCCAGCCGGTCGGCGTCGAGGTCGACCGCCATCTGGATGATATCGGACAGTTGGTGCAGGTTCTGGCGATGCATCACCGCATTCACCGTCAGCGGCAAATCAACTTCGCGGGTCCATCGCGCGGCCTCTAATTTCTTTTGGTGCGACTGCTCCAGGCCGGCGACGCGATCAGCCACGATCGGTTCGTTGCCCTGGAAACTGATCTGCACATGACAAAGCCCGGCATCGGCCAGAGCACTCAACTTTTCGCGCGTCAATAACACCGCCGACGTGATCAGGTTGGAATAGAGGCCGACATCGCTGGCGTGCCGCACCAGTTCGACCAAGTCCTTGCGCGCGGTCGGTTCGCCGCCGGAGAAATGGATTTGCAGCACGCCGATTTCGGCGAGCTCCGAAAGCACTTTCTTCCATTCCTCGGTCGAAAGCTCGCTGCCGGCGCGGTCGAGCTCGACCGGATTGGAGCAATAGGGACATTGCAGCGGACAGCGGTGGGTCAACTCGGCAAGCACCGCGAGCGGGATGCCGAAGCTTTCCGCAGTCGAGCGGCGCGCTTCCAGCGCTGCCAGCCCATCGCCGGGATCGGTAGTCTTGTGGTCAGCGAGAATTTCACTCATGACGTCTTCTCGCGCGCTTGCGTCAAAAATCCCTTGTCGGCGAGATCCTGCAGCATGGCGACGACGTCGGTTGCGATCGCTTCGCGCGGCGCCGCATATTTGGCCGCAAGCTCATCGACCATCGCTCCGACGCTGCGGACGCCGTCGCAGAGTTTCAGTACTTCGACCGCGATCGCGTCGGGCGCCAGCACCCGCTCCGGCGCCAGGATCACCCAGACTTGCCGCGTCTCGTCGAACTTCAATTTCGCATGCCGCGGCAGCACCGGCCGGCTGGTTTCGCTGACGCTGATGTTGCGCGGGGCTGCCATCGCTTCGGCTCTCAATTCGCGTTCTCTAGTTCGACGTTCTCTAGTTCGGGTTGGGCACGAAGGCGCCCGGCGGTATATGGCCATCGACATAGGCATGGTAAAGGGCATCGAGCTGGACCCACAGCACATTGGTCTTGAAGATCAGCGCGTTGCACACCGCTTCGCGCTCGGCCGGGGTCCTGGCATGCTCCTTGACGTATTCGAGCGCGAAACCGGCATCGCGCGGCGCCTGCTGCAGGCGGCGGCTGAAATAGCTCATGATATCGGGATTGACGAAGTCGTAATGCTGCAGCATCCCGCTGATGCGCTCTTCGTGGAGGTTGGGCGCAAACAGCTCGGTCAGCGAGGAGGCGATCGCTTCCAGGGGCGTCTTGTCGCGGCAGAAGTGCACATAGGCTTCCACCGCAAAACGTGTCGCCGGCAGGATGCCTTCGGTCGATTCCACATAGGCGCTGTCGAGCCCGAGCCCCTCGGTCAATTTGAGCCAGCGCTCGATACCGCCCTCACGGCCGAGATCGCCGTCGTGGTCCTCGATCCGGTGCCGCCATTCCCGCCGGATGCTGCGGTCGCGAAAGCGCGAGATCACGACCGCATCCTTGATCGGGATCGTGCTCTGGTAATAGTAGCGGTTGAGCGCCCAGGCCTGCACCTGGCCCTTGTTCAATTTGCCGCCGTGCAAGAGCCGATGGAACGGATGCAGGCTATGATAGCGGGTGGCGCCGATCTGGCGCAGCGCCGCTTCCAGCTCGCCGGCATTGTTGAGCGAAATGCCCTTGCCGAGCGAATAGGCCGTCATGTCCTGGTTTTTCGTGCCCTGGTTTTTCATGCCTTGGCTGGTTACGGCGTTCAAAGCACGATCTCCGTTCCGTCGGTGGCGAACTGCCAGCCCGCGCGCTCGGCGAGCTCGCGCTCGGGCGATGCCGGCAGCAGCGCCGGGTTGGAATTGTTGATATGCAGAAACACCTTTTGGCCGATATCGAGGCCGTCAAGGGCGGCAATGGCGCCGCGATCTCCCGACATCGCTATATGTCCCATGCCCTGTCCAGTCTTGTTGCCGAGGCCCGCTGTGATCAGCTCATCATCGCGCCACACCGTGCCATCGAAGAACACCAGCGGCGCACCGGCAAGCCGGGCCTTCAGTTCATCGCTGACGCCGGCGCAGGCGGCGATGAAGTAGAAGAATTTTCCGCTTCTCTTGTCCTTGATGCGAAGACCCAGCGTATCGCCGGCGCCGTCATTGCCGCCGGGGTGAACCTTGCCTTCGAGATACCAGGCGCCTTTGCCGGAGACCGCAAACGGCAGGACCTCGATCCCGGACGGTGAGCCGTCGCCTAGCCCTGGCTCGAACGCCCGGTCCACCGCGATCGGTTGGCGCCGCACGTTGTTCTCGCTCAACACGTTGAAGATACTGTTGGCCTTGAGGATCGCCAGCACCTTGGCGTGGGCGTAGATCGTAAATGGCGAGCCCTCGCGCATCGACAGCAATCCTGCCACCGCATCGATCTCGCCATTGGTCAGGATGACACCTGCGATCGGACTGTGGCGAAGATGGCCTGCCCTCGGATGAAGCTGCGGCGTCGTGGTCAGTTGCTGGCGCAAATCAGGAGACGCGTTGATCAGGAACCAGTGATCGTCGTCCGTGCTGACCGCGATCGAAGCCTGCGTGCTTTGGAGTTCCGGATCGCCCCGCGCTCTCAGGCACACCGGACACCCGCAATTCCATTGCGGAATACCGCCACCTGCCGCCGCGCCCAGGACGACGACGCGAAGCATGACCCGTCTCCTGGAGGTCCGAAGTTTTTACGGCTCAGACGTTTTGGAGCTCAATCCTTGGAGCTCAATCATGATTGAAGTCCAGAACTTTAACTCCAAAACGTCCTGAAGGTGGGCGCCAGCGAGGACACGTCTCCCTGATCGGGAACGTGTTGTGCCCGGACGTCCACCTGCGCTCAACGTAGGATTATTGCCGCTCGTTACTTGCGGGCGGCGCACGCATACATGTTGATTTCCATGCCCACCGAGACTTCGACGATTTTTGGTGCTTTCCAAGCCATTTGGCTCTCCTTTTTGGAACCGGACGAACTCCGCCCTCGCCGATAAATTACTGCCGAAAGCAAAGTTCGCCAGTGAAATCTTTTTCATGCGCGCTTGAGGCAGTTTTGTGCTGCAATGCAATATCCGGGATAGACGAGGGCGCGATGCTGTAAAATCCCCGCTTATCAATAGCTTCGGAATTTCGGGCGAAATCGGCGCCGAAGGGAGCTCGATTGGCGCATCATCAGCCCGAAATAAAGAACTTGTGAGATGGGGGTGCCTTCCCTTTTGCTGCATTCGGCCCCACTGGATGGATGATGCCGCGATATTTTTTCAACACCCGGATCGGCGATGAGCTGATTGACGATCCCGAGGGCGACGAGTTGCGCAATCTCGATCGCGCATGGGAAGTGGCGCGAGCCATGATCCGCGAGCTGCTGAAGACCGAAGGGGCGCAGCCGGACCTGCTGAAGGCCGTCATCGAAGTCACCGATGACGAGGGCCAGATCGTGCTTGAGTTCCCCTTTACCGAGGCGCTCATCGACGTGCCCGCTCGGCGGGTCACGAAGCACTAGCGGCCGGCGGCTAGCGTCAACACCGCTAGCCGACTTCTATTCCGGCTGGTCACCCATGCCGCCGGTCCGATTGCTCGTTCACGAAAAATTACTAAAACATTGTCGCTCAGGAAGGTCGCCTGCGCGGCATTGCGTTTGCCTGCCCTCGGATAAGGCCTTCGACACAAAAGGAGGTCACGATGATCAGCCTGTCGGCGCCGAGGAGCCTGCTGCTTGCTGGCACGCTTATCGGCGCATTCACGTATATCGCTGCCGCACAGCAGCCGGCCAACCCACCGGGCGCGGCGACAACGGCCGCGGCGCCGGCGCTTCCGCCGGGATCGCCGATGATCGGGCGGCCGGACAACGAGGCCGCGGCGAAGCTTGCGCCGGTGGCACCGCCGCCGCTTCCGACAGCGGCGGACAAGCTGCCGGCCGCAAAACTGAAAGTGCCGGCCGGCTTCAATATCGAAGTCTACGCGGCGGGCGTGGCGAATGCGCGGGAAATGGCGCTGGGCGACAAAGGCACGGTGTTCGTCGGCAGCCGCCTCATCGACAAGGTCCACGCCATCGTCGACAAGGACGGCAAGCGAACCGTCAAGGTTCTTGCGTCAGGCCTCTATCGGCCCAACGGCGTCGCGTTCAAGAACGGCACGCTCTACATCGCCGAGCTGTCGAAGGTCTCCAGGATCGACAACGTCGAGGATGTCCTCGACAATCCGCCGAAGCCCACGATGATCTACGATAACCTGCCCAAGGACGAGGCTCACGGCTGGAAGTTCATCGCCATCGGGCCGGACAACAAGCTCTACGTTCCGGTCGGCCAGCCCGGCAACAACGTGCTGCATGACGACGCGCATGGCCAGATCAGGCGGATCAACCTCGACAGGTCGGGTGCTGAAGTGGTCGCGCTGGGCGTCCGCAACACCGTCGGATTCGACTGGAATCCGGAAACCAGGCAACTCTACTTCACCGACAACGGGCGCGACTGGATGTCGGAAGACGTGCCGCAGGATGAACTCAATCGCGTTACCAAGGTCGGCGAGGATTTCGGCGCGCCTTATTGTTATCAGGGCAATATTCCCGACGCCGAATTCGGCTGGGGCCATTCTTGCAGCGAATTCATTCCGCCGGTCGGTTTGATGGGCCCGCATACCGCCTCGCTTGGCATGCGGTTCTATACCGGCAATATGTTCCCGAAGAGCTACAAGAACGCCATCATCGTGGCCCGGCACGGCTCCTGGAACAGATCCAGGAAGGCCGGCGGTGACGTCGTCGTCGTCAAGCTGAACAAGGACGGCACGGTCAAATCGATCGAGCCGCTGATCACCGGATTCCTGGACGACAACAAATATATCGGCCGGCCGGTCGACGTGCTGCAACTCAAGGACGGCTCGATCCTGGTCTCCGACGACTACAACGGCGCCGTCTACCGCGTCACCTATGGCAAGCCGAAGGTGGCTGCGCGGTAGGGTAGCAAACAGTCTCGTCATTGCGAGCCAACGGGTCGCGCGAATGCGCGCCCCGTTGGCTCCTCGCAATGACGAATGAACCGTTGAGAGCGACAGATGCGAAAAATAGTAGCGGCTCTGGCGGTGACGCTTGTCGCATCCTCGGTGAGAGCCGAGACGATCGAAGAGCGCGCCGCGCCGTGTCTTGCCTGTCATGGCGAGCGCGGACAATCCGAAACCGAGAATACGCCGTCGCTTGGCGGGCAGCAGCCGCCTTACGCATTGTCCAGCTTTTCATGTTCCGCGAAAAACTGCGCACGTTCGAGCCGATGAACGAGATGGCAAAGCCGCTTACCGACGACGATCTGCGCGCCTTTTCGGATTTTGTCGGCCAATTGCCGAAGCCGCCGCCGCCGGCCGATGCCGGCGATCCCGCGCGGATGCAACGCGCGCAGGCGATCGTTAATCAGAACCACTGCAATAGCTGCCACAAGGCGGATTTCTCCGGCGCCGACAATGTCCCGCGCATTGCCGACCAGCGCGAGGATTATCTCGCCAAGACTTTGACCGAATACAAGAACAACAGCCGTCATGGCTATGATGCCACCATGGCCGACGTGATGGCGCCGGTGACGCCCGAGCAGATCGCCGATCTCGCTTACTATCTCGCGCGGGTCCGCTAGGGCGTCCGTTTGCAGTCCGGCGCTGGCGCTGCCGTGCCGGCGGCGCTACAAGACGTCAAACGGAGCAAGCCATGCAAGACCTCTGGCGCCTGTCGGCTGCGGATTTGGCGGCCCTGGTCAAGTCGAGGAAAGTATCCGCCGGAGAGGCGGCAAGCAGCGCGCTGGCGCGGCTCGATGCCGTCAACCCCAGGATCAACGCGGTTGTCGATCACCGTCCGGAAGACGTGATGAAACAGGCCGCCGCCATCGATGCCGCGCTATCGCGGGGCGAAGCGATCGGCCCGCTCGCGGGCGTGCCGGTGACGGTGAAGGTCAATATCGACCAGGAGGGCTTTGCCACTACCAACGGGCTCAAGCTGCAGCGCGACGCCATCGCGCCCGCCAACAGCCCCGTGATCGACAACCTGAAGAAATCCGGCGCCATCATTCTCGGGCGCACCAATTGCCCGGCATTTTCCTATCGCTGGTTCACTACCAATCTGATCCACGGCGACACCAAAAATCCGCGCGATCCCGCGATCACGCCGGGCGGCTCGTCCGGCGGCGCGGCTGCCGCAGTCGCCGCAGGCATCGGGCATATCGCGCATGGCACCGACATCGCGGGATCCATCCGCTATCCCGCGTACGCCTGCGGCGTGCACGGCTTGCGGCCGACAGTCGGGCGGATCGCGGCCTTCAATCCGGGATTGCCGGAGCGCACCATCGGGCCGCAGATCGCGGCCGTTTCCGGCCCGCTGGCACGCACTATCGGCGACCTCCGGATCGCGGTTGGCGCAATGTCCGCCAAGGATGTGCGCGATCCCTGGTGGGTGCCGGCGCCACTGGAAGGACCGCCAATGGCAAACCGCGCCGCGCTCTGCCTCCATCCCGATGGGCTCGAGACCGTTGCCGAGGTGAAGGCGGCGGTGACTGATGCCGGCAAGCGGCTCGCGCGCGCCGGCTGGAGCGTCGAAGAGATCGCAACGACGCCGCCCTTGCGCGAGCCTGCCGAGCATCTGACCAGGGTCTGGCTTGGCGATGGCTACGAGGCACAATTGGAAGCCGCCGAGCGCGAAGGTGATCCCGGCGCGCTCGCCTGCCTGCGCGGCAACAGGTCGAAGGTGTTTCCGTTTGATGCCGCCGCGTTCTCAAGAGCCTTGACGCGGCGGGCGACGCTGATGCGCGAATGGCTCGCGTTGTTCGAGAAATATGCGGTGCTGCTGATGCCGGTATCGGCGGAACTGCCGTTTCCGGATCAACTCGACCGCAAGGACGATGCTTCCTTCGCCCGGGTCTGGCAGGCGCAATTGACGCAGATCGCCGTTCCCTTCCTGGGGCTGCCTGGGCTAACGGTGTCCACGGGGTTGGTGGGACGCGTCCCCGTCGGCGTTCAGGTGGTCTCCGGCCGCTTCCGCGAGGATTTGTGCCTCGCCGCCGGCGAGGCGATCGAAGCCGGTGGAACGCCGCCGGCGCCGATCGATCCCGCGAGTTAAACCAGACGAGAGACCACGATGGCAGGCGTCTATGATTTCACGGCAGCCTCGCTCGCCGGCGACGAAGTTCCGCTGAAGCGGTTCGAAGGCAAGGTGCTCCTGATCGTCAACACCGCGAGCGCCTGCGGGTTCACCCCCCAATACAAGGGTCTCGAAGCGCTGCATCGCGAGTTTGCGCCGCGCGGCTTTGCCGTGCTCGGATTTCCCTGCAACCAGTTCGGCAGCCAGGAACCCGGCGACGCCAAACAGATCGAGCAGTTTTGCTCCAGCAATTACGACGTGACGTTTCCGATGTTCGCCAAGATCGACGTCAACGGCAGCCGCGCGCATCCCTTGTACGATTACCTCAAGCGCGAGAAGTCCGGTCTGCTCGGTTCCTCCGTCAAATGGAATTTCACCAAATTCCTGGTGGACCGTTCAGGCAAGGTGGTCGCGCGGCATGCACCGACCGCGAAACCCGAAGGCCTGAAAACAGAAATCGAGGCGCTGTTGTGAACGAGAAGAGTGAAATTAAGCGCGAAGCTATGAGCGACCAATTGCCCGACCGTCTGTCCGTCGATCCGAACAGCCCGTATTACAATGCCGAGGTGCTGTCGCGCGATGTCGGCGTTCGCTTCAAGGGCATCGAGAAGACCAATGTCGAGGAGTATTGCGTCAGCGAGGGCTGGGTGCGCGTTACTGCGGGGAACGCCAAGGATCGCCACGGCAACCCGCTGACGATCAAGGTTCACGGCCCGGTCGAGCCGTATTTCAAGGACAAGGCTTCCTGATCGTCATTGCGAGGAGCGTAAGCGACGAAGCAATCCAGCCTTTTCTGCGCCGACACCTCTGGATTGCTTCGCGGAGCCTGTCTACTGAGAGAAACAACCATGTCTGTCCGCATCGTTGACATCAGCGAAGTCACAAAGCCGATTTCATCGCCCATCCGCAACGCCTATATCGATTTCAGCAAGATGACGACGAGCCTCGTCGCCGTCGTCACCGACGCGGTGCGCGACGGCAAGCGGGTGATCGGCTACGGCTTCAATTCCAACGGCCGCTACGGGCAGGGCGGCTTGATCCGCGAGCGCTTTGCGCCGCGCCTGCTCGAGGCGGACCCGAACAAGTTGCTAAACGAGGCCGGCGATAATCTTGATCCGGACAAGGTCTGGTCGACCTTGATGGCAAACGAAAAGCCCGGCGGCCATGGCGAGCGTTCGGTCGCGGTCGGCACCATCGACATGGCGGTGTGGGACGCGGTCGCCAAGATCGCCGGCAAGCCGCTGTTTCAACTGCTGGCCGAGCGCCACAAGCGCAACGCCGATCCTCGCGTATTCGTCTACGCCGCCGGCGGCTATTATTATCCCGGCAAGGATTTGTCGATGCTGCGCGGCGAGATGCGCGGCTATCTCGACCGCGGCTACAGCGTCGTCAAGATGAAGATCGGCGGCGCATCAATCGCGGAAGATCGCGCGCGCATCGAGGCGGTGCTGAAGGAAATCGGCAGTGAGGCGCAGCTCGCGGTCGACGCCAACGGCCGGTTCGACCTCGAGACCGCGATCGCCTATGCCAGGATGCTGCGCGACTATCCGCTGTTCTGGTACGAGGAAGCCGGCGATCCGCTCGACTTTGCCTTGCAGGCGGCGCTCGCCGAATTCTATCCGGGTCCGATGGCGACCGGCGAAAACCTGTTCAGCCATCAGGATGCGCGCAATCTCATTCGATACGGCGGCATGCGGCCCGACCGCGACTTTTTGCAGTTCGACTGCGCCTTGTCCTACGGGCTCTGCGAATATCAGCGCACTTTGTCGGTGCTGCAAACCCATGGCTGGTCGCCGGCGCGCTGCATCCCGCATGGCGGGCATCAGATGTCGCTGAACATCGCGGCCGGTCTCGGGCTCGGCGGCAATGAGAGCTATCCCGATCTGTTCCAGCCCTATGGCGGTTTCCCCGACGGCGTTCGCGTCGAGAACGGCATCATCACGATGCCGGATCTGCCGGGCATCGGCTTTGAGGGCAAATCCGATCTCTATGCCGAGATGAAGCGGCTTGCGGCATAAAGCGAGTCCGTAGGGCGGGTTGGAGCCGAAGGCGTAACCCGCCATCTCTGCGATTCATTGGTTTCGGCCTCTATCAAAGCCCTCGTTTGAGCCGCTATGATCGCGTCTCCTGAGATTGAGGCGGACATGCGAAGGCGCACGTTCATCACGCTTCTGGCCGGCACGGCGGCAACTTGGTCGGTTGCCGCTCGTGCGCAGCAGGCCGGTAAATCCTGGCGTATCGGATGTCTTTCTCCGGGATCGTCATCCAGCCAGAGCGATAACCTAAGGGCGTTCATCCAGGGGCTGAACGATCTCGGTTACATTGATGGCAAGAATATTCGCTTCGAACGGCGCGTCGCTGACGGAAACCTTGACGGCCTGCCGGCCCTCGCTGCTGAATTAGTACGGAGCAACGTCGACCTCATTCTCGCCGAATCATCGTTCTCTGTCGAAGCGGCGGGGGCGGCAACCAAGACAATCCCCATCGTGATGACCGGCGTCGGAAACCCCGTGGCTAGCGGGTTCGTAAACAGCATCTCTCAACCTGGCGGAAACATCACCGGCCTTACGAACGATTCAGTCGAAGTTAGCAGCAAGTACTTGGAGTACCTGCATGCGGCGGTTCCGGATTTGATGCGCGTTGGAGTATTGATCGATCCCAAACACCCCAACCATCCCACCGTCCTGAAGCAAGTCCAGACTACCGCGCAAGCGATCGGTGTCTCGGTCTCCACGATCGAATTGCGCTCTGTGAGTGAGATCGAAGCAGCCTTGCGCGTAATTCAACAAGACCGACTGGCCGCGTTAATCGTGCCGCCCGACCCCACGTTTCATATCATCTACCGTCAGATTGCAGTGTTCGCGATCGAAAATCGGCTGCCGACCATGTTTGGGCAAAAGCGCGGCGTAGAAGCCGGTGGCCTCATGGGTTATGAGCCGAACCTGACTGATATGTACAAACGCGCTGCCGCTCTGGTTGACAAGATTTTCAAAGGCGCGAAGCCCGCCGATCTGCCGGTGGAGTTTCCCACCAGATTTCAGTTCATCATCAATCTAAAGACTGCAAAGGCGCTCGGCCTCACGGTGCCACCTGCGCTTCTCGCACGTGCCGACGAGGTGATCGAATGAGGCGGCGCGAGTTCATCAAAGTGATTGCCGCCTTAACGGCCGCGCTGCCATTTGCGGTGGGCGCGCAGCAGAGCGAGCGGAAACGGCAGGTCGCAATCCTCATGGGATTGGCCGCCGACGACCCGGAAGCGCAAGAACGGCTTGGGGTTTTTGAAGACACTCTGCGCCAATTGGGTTGGACGGAAGGTCGCAACCTGCAAATTGACTATCGCCGTGGCGCGGGCAACACCGAATCCACGCGGAAATACGCAGCCGAATTGATAGCGCTCGCACCGGACGTCATTCTGGCCTCTGGCGGCACAGTTGTGGGTCCGTTGCTACAGGCGACCCGCAGCGTGCCCATCGTGTTCACGCAGACGCCGGATCCGGTAGCCGCTGGCTTCGTCGCAAGCTTGGCGCGGCCAGGCGGCAACGTCACGGGGTTTACCACGTCCGAATACGGAATGAGTGCGAAATGGCTGGAGCTGCTGAAGGAGATTGCGCCGGGCGTAACTCAAGCCGCGGTCCTTCGGGACGCCACCATACCCTCCGGCGTTGGCCAGTTCACCTCAATCCAGTCCGCGGCGCCATCGTTCGGTGTTGAATTGAGCCCGCTGGACGTGCGTGACGCCAGGGAGATAGAGCGGGACGTCACGGCGTTCGCGCGCGGATCGAACAGGGCATTGATCGTGACGTCGAGCGGCTTGGCGGCAGTTCATCGCGAATTGATCATCACGCTCGCAGCCCGCTACCGATTGCCGGCCGTGTATTCCTATCGCTACTTCGCAGCCAGCGGAGGCCTGCTCTCCTACGGGCCTGATCCGATTGACCAGTATCGGCGCGCGGCAGGTTATGTCGATCGCATCCTCAGGGGCGAGAAGCCCGCCGAGCTTCCGGTGCAAGCGCCGACCAAATATGAGCTCGTGATCAATCTCAAAACCGCCAAGGCGCTCGGCCTGACGGTCCCGCCTACACTACTTGCTCGCGCTGACGAGGTGATCGAGTGAATCGGCGAAAGTTATTCGGGCTCGTTGTCGGCGCTGTTGCGTGCCCGCTCGCCGCGCGCGGGCAAAAGATCGTCGATATGCGGCACGTGGCCGTCTTGATGAGACCTCGTAGGGCGGGTTGCAACCCGCCATCAAAGGTGGGTCAGTGAACATTCTTGGAATCAATTCAGTGTATCACGATTCGGCCGCCGCGCTGCTGGTCGACGGCAGGCTCGTTGTCGCAGTCGAGGAGGAGCGATTCAATCGCATCAAGCATGGCAAGTTGCCGGACGTCGACAACCCGCATCAATTTCCCGAGCGCGCGATCCGTTTCTGCCTGGATTACGCCGGGCTCACCGCCGGCGATATCGATCACGTGGCATACTCGTTCGACCCGAAACTGCGCCGAGCGCGATTTCGCCCCGAGTGGTGGATGGATCCGCGGTTTGAGGAAACCTTCCTGCTGCGGCTCGGTCAGGTGCGCGGTGTCGCCGAAGAGATTCTTGGACGTCCGCTGCGGCAAAAATTTCACCTCGTACCGCACCATCTGGCACATGCCGCCTCGGCATATTTCCCGTCAGGCTTCGATCGCGCGGCCATCCTCGTCATCGACGGCTTGGGCGAGGCGGCCGCCTCGACCCTGGCGAAGGGCGACGGCACGAACATAAAGCCGATCGAAACCTTCGACTATCCGCACTCGCTTGGCTTCGTATGGGAGATCATCTGCGGTTATCTTGGCTTCTCCACCTACGACGCCTCGAAGCTCATGGGTCTGGCAGCCTACGGCAATCCCGAGGTCTTCCGTCGCGAACTCCAGTCGATCATCCGCGTCGGCAAGGAGGATTATGCAGTGGACCCGGAGGCGATCGGCTTTCAATCGGCCAAGTTGAGCAGAATAGGGACCTTGCTGGGTCCGCCGCGGGACCCGGGCATGGAGATTCTGCCGCGACACGCCGATATCGCGGCTGCGCTGCAGGAGACCACGAATGCGGCGGTCATGGCGCTCGTCCGGCGCCTCAAACGCGAAGTGCCGCTCGACAATCTGTGCTTTGCCGGCGGGGTTGCGCTCAACTGCGTGACCAATGAGCTGGTCCGGCAATCGGGCGATTTCTCCAATGTGTTCATACCGACCGCGCCAAACGATGCGGGCACCGCGGTAGGCGCCGCCTTTGTCGTGCATTGCGCCAAGCAGAAAAGTCGTCCCGAGCGCGGCAGCTCCACGCCGTTTTTGGGTCCTGCATTCAACCGGCGCGAAATCCTGGCGGCGGTCAAGGCGGCCGGTCTCACGCCCCTGCGCAGCAAATCCCCGGCGCGTGACGCCGCCGACATGGTGGCCGATGGCAAGATCGTCGCCTGGTTTCAGGGTCGCATGGAGTTCGGGCCGCGCGCCCTCGGCAACCGGTCGCTGCTTGCCGACCCGCGCCGACCGGACATGCGCCACAAACTCAATCAAATGGTCAAGCACCGCGAGGACTTCCGGCCGTTTGCACCGAGCGTGCTGGCCGAGCGCGCCGACGAATGGTTCGAGGTTGGCGCCCACTCGACGAGTCACGAATTCATGCTGTTTGCATGTGGGGTCAAGGCCGAGCGGCGTGATCGCATCCCCGCCGTTCTGCACCAGGACGGCAGCGCCCGGTTGCAACTCGTGCGACGCGAATCAAATCCGCGCTTTCACGAGCTCATATCCTGCTTCTTTGCGCGGACCGGCGTGCCGCTCGTCGTCAATACCTCCTTCAATGACAGCGAGCCAATCGTCTGCACGCCCACCGACGCGATCGTCACGTTCCGCAAGTCCGGCATTGACGCGTTGTTTATGGACGATGTCTGTCTGACCGCGCAGACCTGAGACCTAATCTTTTTCATTTTGGCAAATGGTGACCTCAACGGTTGTTAAATGAGCTGAAGCCCGTAGGGCGCGTTGGAGCCGAAGGCGTAACGCGCCATCTTGGCGATTCAAAACGGCGGATCATGATCCGCCCTACGAGCTGATTGCTCGTCACGGGTACCGCTTCGGGAGGGCTACAAGCATGTTACCGACGTGGGTCTTGGCGTTACCGATCTGGCTCATCGTCTTCATTGTTCTCCATGCCCTCGCGTCTCTCTATGTCGCGATCAAGTATAGGGAGGCGCGGAAATTTCTCGCAGGGGCGTTCTTTGTTAGCTCAGGGACGTGCTGGTATCTGTGGGTGACCGGCGTATCGCTTCCGATTGTGTTGCCATACGTCGGGACCGTGTCTGTTGAGACGCCTGAGATCAGCGGACAGCGTGCAATCGTTCATTTCATTTTATTCTTACTTTGTTTCTATTTTGGTTTCATCAGCAAGCCAAAGCAGTCGAAATGAGACACGATTTTCTGTGTCTCATCTGCAATCATGCCGAGGAGGGTCGAGATCGTCATCGTACTTGACGAGCTGTGGCTCGACAGAGAGCCGAAGCAACCTCCACTGCCGTCGCCGCTGTTCGGGGGTGAGCGGACTGGAGCATGATCCGGAAAAGTGGATACCGGTTTTCTCTCGCGACAAACGCGGAACGCGTTTGCGCGGAGATCATGCTCAATCAAAAAACTAAAGTGCGATGATTCAACCCAATCTCATCGCGCTTTAGGCGCGATGGCACCGAAAACGACGTGATTGACCCCTTGGCAGGCTTGGATATCGGAAAAGCCGTTGATATATGCAGAAAATCGACTGGCCCGGTTGACGGTCGCTAATCGTTTCCGTCGAAGGCCACACTTGGTGGACGGAAATGGAGTCTAGCGATGCACGACCAGAACAATGTCTTCTATGCTATCGCGCTTTCCGCTGTCATCCTCATAACCTGGCAGTATTTCTTCGCCACGTCGTTCCAAAGCAAACCGGCCGCACCCAAAGCTTCGCAGGCCCGCGGGGCTGCACGCGGCATTGAGACCGTCCGGCCGCAGACACAAGCCTTGGGAAAAGAGACCGCAACAATATCGGACCCGCAACGATTTCAGCCGGCTTCGCGGCAAGAGGCGCTTGGCAGATCGCAGCGCGTCGCCATCCATACGCCCCGGCTGACAGGATCAATTGCGTTGACCGGGGGAAGGATCGACGATCTTTCCCTGGTTCAATATCGCAAAACCACTGATCCGAAGTCTCCTCCCATCGAATTGCTTTCACCCTCAGGCAGCCCGCAGCCATTTTACGCGGAATTCGGTTGGGTCGACGGCTCCAGCGCCAATCTCAAAGTGCCCACCTCGGACACGGTCTGGCGCCAGCAGGGAACGGGTAGCCTCGGGGTGGGGAGCCCGGTGACGCTCGTTTGGCAAAACGGCCAGGGGTTGGAATTTAGACGGACGATTTCGGTCGATGACAAATACCTCTTCAGCATTCATGACGAGGTCGCAAATAGCGGGCCGACGGCTGTTACGCTGGCACCCTATGCGTTGATATCCCGCTACAATCCGCCGCCGGCGCTTGGCTATTATCTGCTGCACGAAGGTGCGATCGGCGTCTTGGGGGACAGCGGATTGCAGGAGGTGAGCTACAAGACCCTCGATGAAAAGAAGCGCCTAGCGTTCAACCCCGACAATGCCTGGCTCGGGTTTACCGACAAATACTGGGCGGCCGTCCTGCTGCCCGAGACGTCTTCGCGGCTGCAGGCGGAATTTTCCGCCGGCGCGCTGGGTGCGCTAAAGACATATCAGGCCGACTATCTGCGGGATGGGCAAACCATCGCGCCGGGCGGCACCGCGAGCGCCACCGCTCGTCTGTTCGCGGGCGCTAAGGAAGTCGCGATCCTCGACGACTATGACAAAGCGCTCAATCTCAACCGGTTCGACCTTGCGATCGACTGGGGCTGGTTCCGTTTCATCACCAAGCCGATGTTCACGCTGATCGACACCATCTTTCGACTGGTCGGAAATTTTGGCGTGGCGATCCTGATCGTGACGCTGATGCTCAAGATCGCATTCTTTCCGCTCGCCAACAAATCCTATGCGTCGGCGGCGAAGATGAAGGCGCTGCAACCGCAGATTCAACTGATGCGCGAGAGCTTTCGCGACGACAAGGTGAAGCAGCAGCAGGCAACGATGGAGCTCTATAGGAAGGAGAAGATCAACCCGATCGCGGGGTGCTTGCCGACGCTGATCCAGATTCCGGTCTTCTTCTCGCTCTACAAAGTGCTGTTTGTCACAATCGAGATGCGTCAGGCGCCGTTTTTCGGATGGATCAAGGATTTATCGGCGCCGGATCCGACCAACGTGTTCAATCTTTTTGGATTGATCCCTTATGATCCGGTGTCGCTGCCTTTGCTCGGCGGCTTCCTGGTGATCGGTGCCTGGCCGCTTTTGATGGGGCTGACCCAGTGGCTGCAGATGAAGCTGACGCCGGCCTCAGTCGACCCGGCACAAGCCGCCGTGCTGAACTGGATGCCCGTCATCTTCACATTCATGCTCGCGAAATTCTCGGCGGGCCTGGTAATCTACTGGACCTGGAACAATGCCCTGTCCGTCATTCAGCAGAGCATCGTCATGCGCAGGAACGGCGTCCGGATCGAATTGTGGGACAAATTCCGGGCGATGTTCACAAGAGGTGCTCGCGAATAGCGATGGCGTCCGCGCTAAAACCGGCAGTCGCGGACGACGACGAGGGTTTGATTCGCCCGACGGGCAACCGGTTTGATCGATTTTTCCCCGTTCACGTCGCACGTCCGGTCCAAAACAACGCGCCAGTGCGTGCGCGCAGAAACTTCTTTCTGAAAATCAGAAATCATGCGCATCTTGCCGCCGTCCCGCGCCTCTCAAGAGCAACTGTGCTGAAGTAGACGCGGTGATCGGCCGGCCTCAAGGCTGGCGCGTGCCGCGCCACCGCCTTCGGCGGCTGACGGCCCTTGACCCCGCCCGCTCACCGGTCTGTTGGCTTTGCATGCGCTCGGTCGAGGACCGAGCGCGAGGTGCGCTCGT
>VAZV01000018.1 GCA_005884765.1 Alphaproteobacteria bacterium | reverse complement strand
GATACCGAATACACTGAGAAGGCGCGCCGTATATCTCGCCGAGGCCTGATCGCGACCGAATGCTAACCGCAAGTGGCGAAGGGACCAGATCTCGACGATGACAACGCGCGGATAACCAATATGCTGCAGCGGGAGTACCGAGCGCGGTGCTCTACAGGTCCGTGTAATCGGAGTTAGGCGGCAGCTGGAAAGGTGAGCGATTTCACAGAGACGTTTCGGAGTGCTGCTTAGTCTTTCCTGGATACCTGCCCGCGGATGGCACAGCCCCCTCACGCTCAAGATTGCTGCCAGCTCGCCGTCTGGCTTTGACGTAAGGCTGGTCTGTGAAAGCTATGGCCTCTATCCCTATGCTGGCGAGTGGCACGGCGCACCTTGGGATGCAGCGATTTGGAAGTCGGAAAAGCTCGCGGCTGCGGTCCGGGAATTCTTGCAGTTCGTGCTCTCACCAGCCGGGGAACTACGAGTTCGCTACTCCAATGGCCGTCCCTACAAATGGACACTCCAATACTCTTTCGAGGGGTCCATGGTCTCGGAGGAAACAGGGCTAATATTCTTCAACTGGTTTGGCCGAAGGTCCGAGAAGGTATCTCGCAATGAGTGGGCTGCCACCTAACAAGCTGCTAGAGCGGACTGGCTGCGCCGGCCGCTCAGCGCCCATCCGTTAAGCGCACGAGGTGATGGTCAAGCGCCTCTTCAACTTTCTCTATCGTGACGTGCCGGCGCAGTTTCCGAGTGACTTCTCGCTGATGGCATCTGTAGAACGCCTCCGCGGACGCACCAAGCGCACTGTCTTCTCCGCGCTTTTCCGCCAGGCTGCGGTCGGGCCGGTCACAGAATCGAAGGTGCGGCTTCAGCGGGTCATTCCGCTATTCCGGAATAGCTTCAAGCCAATCTTCGTAGGAAGGTTCGAGCATAGCCACGGCCGCGTGATCCTCCAGGGACGGTTCACGATGTTCCTCTTCTCGAAGATTTTCATGACTGCTTGGTTAGGGTTTGCCCTCGTCTGGACGATCATCGCTGCCGCTGCGATGTTGCAGACCGTCATGGGGAGTGCCGCGAACCCACAGAAAGATCCGATGACACTGCTCTTCCCGCTCGTCGGCATCGGCTTTTTTCTGGCTGGCGTAGCTTTCGTCCGCGGCTGCTGGTGGCTATCTCGAAGCGACATAGCTTTCCTCACTTCAGTCATACAGGCGGCACTAAGAGACGGGGCGTCTAACTCCGCAATGGAGCGGACGCGCTGATGCGCGCCGCTCGTGGTCGTTCGCCGACTCCGATCGAGCGATGAGGCCACATGTACTTCGAGATCGTCGGGCCGATCACCGACATCGAGACCATCGCGGTCGGGAGGGCGATTCGCCAGCTCTCGCGGCTGCGGCGACGGCACGGTCGGGGTCGTTGGCGTAAACTCAAGGGGATCGCCACGGTCCGCGTTGTCAGCGGCGAGCTGCGGCGTGCCGAGATCCACTGGTACGAGGCACATGGAATCGGACGCGTTCACCACAAGATCAAGAGGTTTCTAGACTGAGCCATGGCGACCCGGGAGAAGGGATATGCTCTCTGCGTTGAGAATCGCGGCGCCGAAGATCTTGAGATCCGCAAGGTCTACCGCGTGCTGCACGATAAGGGCGCGGCCGCTACCGGCTACATGCGAGTCATCGACGAATCCGGTGAAGACTACCTCTACCCGGCTGACTATTTCGTCTCCGTCGAGTTGCCGCAGAAGGCGAAGCGTGCCTGGACGACGAATCGAGGCCTCGCCAAGCAACGGGGGTCTAACTCTCGGCTTCAGCGGACTCGCTCCGCACGCCGCTGAGCCGGCGCGCTGGCCAGCACGGACGGGAGGTAACGGGTCATGATCAATCTACAGCGAGGATTGCGCGGGCGTCGCCAGGGAGCGCCGAAGCTCAGCTGAGCACGCCGAGCGCTGAACCTCCGCTCCATCCCGGGAACAGCGTCGCCGGCTTCGCGATCGCGAGGTGGCGGCCGGCGACCTCGGCGAAGAGGGCGCGGAAATCCGTGGTGACCGCGAGATCGCGCCCCTCGTAGAGACGCTCGCGCGCGAGTCCGGGCCAGCGCCCGTAGACCG
The DNA here is from genome assembly GCA_005884765.1 of Alphaproteobacteria bacterium. Taxonomy (GTDB): domain Bacteria; phylum Pseudomonadota; class Alphaproteobacteria; order Rhizobiales; family Xanthobacteraceae; genus Bradyrhizobium. Next base: position 462 of record VAZV01000018.1, on the reverse strand, counting down.
TGCCCCCGCGGACGCCGCCGCCGAGCAGCAGCATCGCCGTCGCGTGGCCGTGGTCGGTGCCGCGGTTGCCGTTCTCGGCCACCGTGCGGCCGAACTCCGACATCGTGAGCACGACCACGTCGGCCATGCGGTCGCCGAGGTCCTGGGCGAACGCGGCCAGCGACGCGCCGAAGTCGCGCAGACGATTCGCGAGCTGGCCCTGCTCGGCGCCCTGGCCCACGTGGGTGTCCCAGCCGTCGGCGTCGGTGAAGGCGATCTCGAGGCCGACGTCGGCGCGGATCAGCTGCGCGATCTGCCGCAGGGACTCGCCGAGCCGCGAGCGCGTGTACTCGGCGCCGTTCGCCGGCGGCAGCCGCGAGGCGTTCGCACTCTTGAGCATGCGCACCGCCTCGAAGGTCTCGCGCCCGGTGCCGTGCAGGAGATCGTGGACGCCCTGCTCATAGAGCGACTCGAAGCCCTTGC
>VAZV01000017.1 GCA_005884765.1 Alphaproteobacteria bacterium | reverse complement strand
CGAACGCGGCTGATGGCTACCTAAGTGCCTGAGCTTGCTGGCGCTCCCTAGGGGAATCGAACCCCTGTTTCAGCCTTGAGAGGGCCGCGTCCTAACCGCTAGACGAAGGGAGCGTGCAGCGCAGGGAATAGCCTTGAAATTGGCCGTCTGCAAGGCGGGTTCGCTTCCTATTCGTCATGCCCGGGCTCGTCCCGGGCATCCACGTCTTGGCCGCCACAATAAGAAAGACGTGGATGGCCGGGACAAGCCCGGCCATGACGGCACGGCCTCACGGCTCGTTGACGAACCTCAGCTTCCCCGCCGGCCGCAACGTCTTCGCGTCAAACGTGCGGATTTCGGTGATCCCGCCGATATCGAGCGTCACCACCAGCCGGTCGCCGGCGACACCGGTCGAAACGATGCGGGCGCCTCTCGGCAGGGTCGCGGTGGTGTCGGTTGTGACCAAGCTTCCCTCGGAGCGGAAAAGGCGATAGCCGATGGCGATCAACACGGCCGCGATCGCCAAGGCCGTGGTCAGGCCCGCGATCAGCATCATCCGCCGCACCCGCGCAAACAGCACGGCCTGCTCGGGGGTCGGTTCGGGGATGGCGGTTTCGGTCATGCAAGGCTCTTCTTGAAACACGGGTCTTCTTGAAACACGGCTCTTCTTGAAACAAGGCTCTTCTTTGGAACAGGCTTCGTCTTCCAATAGCGGTGAGAGGTTGGAGGTCACCGTTGCCGGCGACGAGGGATCGCCCCGGCTCGACCGCGTGCTCGCCGCGCGCTTGCCCGAACTGTCGCGCTCGCGGCTGAAAGCGCTGATCCTCGCGGGACAAGTCTCGATGACCAAAGCGAGCGTCAAGACCGCCCCCATCCGCGATCCCGCTTATCATGTCGGGCCGGGCGATACGATCACAATCGACGTGCCGGAAGCCGCCCCCGCCGAGCCCGGGCCCGAGGCGATCGCGCTCGACATCGCCTACGAGGACGAGGACATCATCGTCATCAACAAACAGGCGGGGCGCGTGGTGCATCCGGCCGCGGGCCACGAGAGCGGCACCTTGGTGAATGCGCTGATCGCCCATTGCGGCGCGAGCCTTTCCGGCATCGGCGGCGTCCGCCGCCCCGGCATCGTGCACCGGCTCGACAAGGACACGACAGGGCTGATGGTGGTGGCCAAGAACGACCGCGCGCATCAGTCGCTGACCGCGCAATTCGCCGACCATGGCCGCACCCTGCCGATGGCGCGCGGCTACCTCGCCTTCGTCTGGGGCGTCCCCAACCGCCAACGCGGGACCGTCGATGCGCCGATCGACCGCCACCCCCATGCCCGCGAGAAGATGGCGGTCCGCGAGGGCGGCCGCGAGGCCATCACCCATTGGGAAATCCAGGAAACGTTTGCGGGGCGCGACGGCAAGCCGGTCGCGGCCTTGCTGGCCTGCCGGCTCGCGACCGGGCGGACCCATCAGATCCGCGTGCATCTGGCCCACATTGGCCATCCCCTGCTGGGCGACGCCGTCTATGGCCCGCACTTCAAGACCAAGGCGAGCCAGCTCGGGCCAAAGGGCCAGGCAGCGCTAACGGTCCTCGGGCGTCAGGCGCTACATGCATACCTCCTGGCCTTGGAGCACCCCAAAACCGGGGAATTATTGCGCTGGGAGGCGCCCCTGCCGGAGGATTTGGTTCTCCTCGAAGGGGCCCTGCGAGCGGCGCTATGACGCAGGCACTTTTGGAAACGCTTGTTATGTCAATAGGTTATATCAGCCACACGGGGACGTGACGTCAGTAATCCTTCCCTATTCCACCCGTTTTGGTGTATGTTGCATCTGCGTTGAACATCCAACGCGGAACATTCGCAGAGCGACTGGCTTTAACCCAGCAGCCGCCTGCCGGGCCCGCCGCTATCGGGGGCCTGAACCAAAGTGGAGGGCGCTCTCATGGCCCGCACAGCTAGTCTACCGATTCTCAATGGAGAATCCGGTCTATCCAGATACCTCGCCGAGATCCGCAAGTTTCCGATGCTGGAGCCCCAGCAGGAATACATGCTCGCCAAGCGTTGGCGCGAGCATGACGATCGCGACGCGGCACATCAACTCGTCACCAGCCACCTCCGGCTCGTGGCCAAGATAGCCATGGGCTATCGCGGCTACGGCTTGCCGATTTCCGAGGTCGTCTCGGAAGGCAATGTCGGCCTGATGCAGGCGGTGAAACGGTTCGAGCCCGAAAAGGGCTTCCGTCTCGCCACCTACGCCATGTGGTGGATCAAGGCGTCAATACAAGAGTACATCCTGCGTTCATGGTCGCTCGTGAAGATGGGCA
>VAZV01000088.1 GCA_005884765.1 Alphaproteobacteria bacterium | reverse complement strand
GCATGGTCGATTTCATTCGCAAGTTCGACGTGCTGGTGATCGGCGGCGGCAATGCCGCCCTGTGCGCCGCGATCAGTGCGCGTCGATCGGGCGCCTCGGTACTGGTGCTGGAGGGCGCGCCGAAATTCTATCGCGGCGGCAACACCCGCCACACCCGCAACATGCGCTGCGCCCACGATGCGGCGACCGAGATCCTGACCGGGCCGTATAGTGAAGAGGAATTCTGGGAGGATCTCCTGCGCGTGACCGGCGGGGAAACCGACGAGGAACTGGCGCGCTACATGATCAGAGAGTCCAAGGACATCCTGAACTGGATTGTCGAGCAGGGCGTGCGCTGGCAACCGTCGCTCGGCGGCACGCTGAGCCTGGGGCGCACCAATTCGTTCTTCCTTGGCGGCGGCCGGGCGATGCTGAACGCGCTCTATCTCACCGCAGAAAAGCTCGGCGTCGAGATCCTCTACGACGCTGAAGTGATGGACCTCGAAATCGACAACGGCATGTTTCTTTCCGCTGTTCTCAAGCAGGGCGACGGCCGCGTTCGGGCGCGCGCGTCGACGCTGGTTGCGGCCGCCGGCGGGTTCGAGGCCAATATCGAATGGCTCAAGGAATATTGGGGCGAGGCCGCTGATAATTTCCTGATCCGCGGCACGCCTTATAATCGCGGCGCGATCCTCAAGATGCTGCTCGCCAACGGCGTGCAGGAGGTCGGAGATCCCACCCAATGCCACGCGGTCGCGATCGACGCCCGCGCGCCGAAATTCGACGGCGGCATCATCACGCGGCATGATTCCGTGGTGTTCGGCATCGTCGTCAATAAGAACGCCATGCGCTTCTACGACGAGGGCGAAGACATCTGGCCGAAACGTTATGCCATCTGGGGTCGGCTGGTGGCAGCCCAGCCCGACCAGATCGCCTACATCGTCTTCGACAAGACGGTGGTGACGAGTTTTATGCCGACGCTGTTCCCGCCGATCGGCGCCGGCAGCATTGCCGGGCTCGCCAGCGAGCTCAAGCTTGATCCGGCCGCGCTCGAAAAAACCGTCACCGAGTTCAACGCCGCGGTGCAACCCGGCACCTTCGATCACACGATCCTCGACGATTGCCGTACCGAAGGCGTGATGCCGCCCAAAACCCATTGGGCGCGAAAGATCGAGACGCCGCCTTATTATGCTTATCCGGTGCGGCCCGGCATCACCTTCACCTATCTCGGTACCCGCGTGAACCGGCAGGCGCGCATCCTGATGAAGAACGGCAAGCCGTCGGCCAACATGTTTGCTGCCGGCGAGATCATGGCGGGCAATGTGCTCGGCAAGGGCTACGCGGCCGGCATCGGCATGACCATCGGCAGCGTGTTCGGGCGGATCGCCGGACAGGAAGCGGCAAAAAATGCGACGAACTAACGATCGCAGTCATTTCGGGGAGAAGCCATGTCACGAGGAGCGATGTCACGCCTTGCAGCAACGTCCATCACCGCAGTTCTGATGGCCTCGACACCGGCAGGCGCGGAGGAGGCGATCACGCTGCGCGACATGGGCTCTTTCCATGTCGGCGGACGACTGGTGGAAATCTCGGGCAAGCCGGTCAAGGAGGTCACCTTCACGCCGGGCGGCGTGCCGGCCAAGGTCGACCCGAACGGGGTCTACCAGGTCGAGCAAATGTATGTGCAATACTTCCTGCCCGCCAACGAAAAGGGCGCCTATCCGCTGTTGTTGTGGCATGGCGGCGGCCTGACCGGCGTCACCTACGAGACCACGCCGGACGGACGCGAAGGCTGGCTGAATTATTTCCTGCGCAAGGGCTGGAGCGTGTACAATTCGGACGCGGTCGAGCGCGGGCGCGCCGGATGGGCGCAATATCCGGACATCTTCAAGAGCGAGCCGTTGTTTTTGACGACCGCCAATCCGTTCGAGCGATTTCGCATCGGCGATGGTCCGAACTCCTACGATCCTGATCCGGCCAAGCGCAAGCTGATGCCCGGCAGCCAGTTTCCCAACGAGGCCTACGAGAATTTCGTCAAGCAGGGCGTGCCGCGCTGGACCACCAACGACGATGCGACGATTGCGGCCTATACCGCCGAGATCGACCGCATCGGTCCTTGCATCATCCTGTTCCACAGCCAGGCCGGCACCTTCGGCTTCAAGGTGGCGCAGGCCCGCCCCGACAAGGTCAAGGCGCTGATCGCGGTCGAGCCGGCTGGCGTCGGCGATCCCGCCAGGATCGATGTTCTAAAGGACATCCCGACGCTGTTCATCTACGGCGACTACATCGAGCGCGATTCACGCTGGCCGAAAATCCGCGCCACCGGCTTGGCCTTTGCCGACGCCATGAAGGCCGCCGGCGGCAGCGTCGATGTCGTCGAACTGCCGAAAGCCGGAATCAAGGGCAATTCACACATGATGATGATGGACAAGAACAACAGGCAAGTCGCCGGCCTGATCCAGAATTGGCTGGAGGGCAAGGGCTTGACCAAGAAGCCGTAGAGCGCATCAACATGCACGGCACCAAAATCCTCACCGAGGCCGACCGCCTGATGACGGTCTGCAATTCGTGCCGCTATTGCGAGGGCCTGTGCGCGGTATTTCCGGCGATGGAAATGCGCCGCGCGTTCTCGGACGGCGATCTCAATTATCTTGCCAATCTGTGCCACGCCTGCGGCGCCTGCTACACCGATTGCCAGTTCTCGCCGCCGCATGAATTCGACGTCAACGTGCCCAGGACGCTCGCGATCGCGCGCGCCGAGTCCTACGTCGCCTATGCCTGGCCGCGTGCGTGCGCGGGCCTGTTCGAGCACAACGGTGTGGCGATCAGTTTGATCGCAGCGCTCAGTGTCGCGGTCTTCATCTTCGGCTTTGCCGTCTTCAACGATCCGAAGGCGCTGCACGGCATTCACACCGGCCCCGGCGCGTTCTATGCCCTGATGCCGCATAACGCGATGGCGGCACTGTTCAGCGCGGCGTTCCTGTACGCGATCATCGCGCTCGTCATGGGCGTGCGCGCCTTCTGGCGCGATATCGGCGAACCCGTGGGCATGAAGAGCGATGCACCTTCGCTGTGGCAGGCGATCCGAGATACCGGGAACTTGCGCTATCTCGACGGTGGCGGCGTCGGCTGCTTCAACGAGGACGAGCGTCCGACCGACCGCCGCAAGATCTATCACCATCTCACCTTCTACGGATTTTTGCTGTGCTTCGCCGCAACCTGCGTGGCGACCCTTTACCATTATCTGCTGGCGCGCGAGGCGCCCTATGCGTGGTGGGACCTGCCGGTGGCGCTGGGCACGCTGGGCGGCGTAGGACTCCTGGTTGGTCCCGCGGGACTGCTGGCTGCGAAATGGCAACGCGACCCGGCGCTCACCGATGCTGCGCGCACCGGAATGGATGCCGCCTTCATCCTGATGCTGCTCCTGACCAGCGCCACCGGCATGGCGCTGCTGCTCTTGCGCGATACGGCGGCGATGGGCCCGCTCCTGGCGCTGCATCTGGGCGTGGTGTTCGCACTGTTCATCACGATGCCCTACGGTAAATTCGTGCACGGCATCTATCGCTTCGTCGCGCTGGTGCGTTACGCGCGGGAACGGCGGATGATTGCGGGCTCGTCGCTTCGCGATGCCTCGGAGTGACGATCACAACTCCACCACCACATAGTCGCTTTCCACCGCGACCTTGATGGTCTCGGCGACATAGGGCCCCTTCACCAAGGCTGCGCCTGGCTCGACATTGACCGGATACGCCTTGGCGCGGAATCGCTTGGGGTCGCAATAGGATTGCCCGGTGCGGATATCGAACTCCCAGCCGTGCCAGGGGCAGCGGATGATCTCGCCTGCTCTCGTATACTCGATCGCGCCGGGATCGGAGGACTGCGCGAGCCCGATCAATGGGCCTTCGCACAGGGCTGCGCCCTGATGCGGGCAGCGATTCAAGAGGCCAAAGAACTCGCCCTTGATATTGAAAATCGCGATCGGACGCTCGTCGATGGTGAGAAACTTGCGCGTGCCCGGCGGCAATTCGTCCACCGGGGCAATGACATGACGAACCATTAAACGATCCCGTACAGCTTCCGCGCATTGCCGAGATAGAACGCGTCGCGGTTGGCGTCGCTGGCGCCGGCCGGCAGCACCCGCGATGGGTCGTCATAATCCCAATGCGGATAGTCGGTCGCAAACAACAATCTGTCCCAACCGATCCAGTCGATCAATTGGAACAGGTGATCGCGCCGTTCAGGGTCTTCCATCGGCTGCGTGGTCCACCAGATATGCTCACGGATATATTCCGACGGCGGCCGCTTCAGATGCGGCACCTCGCTACGCAGCCGTTTGAAAGTCTTGTCCAGTCGCCATGACAAAGACGGCGCCCAGCCGAAACCGGCCTCGATCATGATCATCTTGAGTGTCGGATGCCGCTCGAACACGCCTTCCAGCACGAGGCTCGCCAGCACGGTCTGCTGGCACTGCGCATGGCCGACCATCTCCTCGATGTAGAAGCTGGGCCAGCCGGAGGCGGTGATCGGATTGCCGCCGAAGCCGAAGGCATGGATGCCGACCGGAAGCCCGGCCTCCTCCGCCGCCTCATAGATCGGCCAGTAGCGGCGCTGGCCGAGCGGCTCGACGTTGCGGCTCAACAGCAGCACCTGCACGAAATTCTTGTCGCCTGCGCGCGTGCGGATTTCGGCGGCAGCCGCCGCCCCGTCCTCGTTGGCAACCACGATGGAGCCTTTGAGGCGCTTGTCCTTGCTGGTCCATTTCTCGATCTGCCAGTCGTTGATCGCCGAGCAAATGGCGGCGGCAAGGTCGTGATTGCGGATGCCCTGCCCCGTGGCAAGTGGATTGAGGACGCCGAGCACGACATTGTTCGGATCGAGGTGCTGTTGCTGCATGAACGACAGCGACGAGCCCTGCGGGCCGCCTTCCGGCGGATAGGCGTCGCGCCGCGACGCGTTGGGCTGCGCCTTCGGATAGGGCGGGCCTTCCATCATGCCGTGATAGGGACGCTTGTCGTAGGTCTCGAGATGCTCGTGCCAGCGCTTGGCGAGATAGGGGTACAGTTCGGTCTTGGTCGCGCGCGCCGGATGGATATCGCAATCGGCGATCGCGGTCTTGATATGAGAGGTCTTGATATGAGAGGTCTTGATATCAGAGGTCTTGGCCACGTCGGTCGATGCCGGCTCTGGACGGTCGCGGAACTGTATGTTCATGGCGTCGTCTCCTTGGTAGCCCCGTGCCTCAGCCGGCCGTACGTCGCAAGCGGGTTATCGATCATGATCTTGCGCACGAGATCGGAAGATAATCCTTCGGGCAGCGCTTCGTTTCCGTCGAATTGCCAGTGCGGATAGTCCGTCGAGAATAAGAGCAATTCGTCCGACTGCATATGGTCAAATAGGCGATTTAGCGTAGCCGGATCCGGCGGGGCGTCGATCGGCTGCAGCGAAAATCGGATATTGCTGCGCACAATTTCGAGCGGCGCGCGATCGACCCACGGCGTTTCCATCCGGATGCCGCGCCAGAACTTGTGCAACCGCCAGAGAAACGGCGGCAGCCAGGTGAAGCCACTTTCCAGCATCACCATTTTCAGGTGAGGATGGCGCGCGAATACACCCTCGACAATCAGGCTGGTCAGTTGGGTCTGGAACGCCTGCGCCTGCGCAACGTAGTCTTCGATATGATAGGAGCCCCAGCCGACCGAGGTCGGCGGGTTGTGATAGTTGGAGCCGGCATGGATGCCGACGACCAAGCCATGCCGTTCGGCCGCCGCGTAGATCGGCCAATACGCACGCTTGCCCAGCGGCATGTCGCCCATCACCAGCATCAGCACCTGGACGAAGCGCCGGTCTTGCGCGCAGCGTTCGATCTCGGCGACCGATTTCTCGACGCTCTGCACGGGAATCACGATCGAGCCACGCAACCGCTCGTCCCTGTCGAGCCATTCCTTGGTGAGCCAATCGTTCAGCGCTCGGCAGAATGCATCCGCCATGTCCTCGGAAAACACCATCTGCACGCCGTAGAGCGGATTGCAGATGCCATGACTCACTTTGAAGACGTCGAGTGTCTGCTTGCTCATGTCGTCGAGGCTGGAACCGGGCTTGCCCTGCGACGGCCTCCAATCCGGACGCGCGGTGATCGGCGAGTTCGAGGGATAGGATTGCGACACCAGGTCGGTCATGCCTCGCGTGGTCACCTGGTCGCGCCAGTAATCGTTCAGATAAGGCAACAGGCTCGTCAAATGCGGGACGGCGGGATGCAGGTCACAATCCACGCCGCCCGCGATCGGTGAGGTCATGTCGTCTCCTCGGACATTTGCTCGTTGGAGCGCTTGGCCGCGCGCCTCCTTAAGCCACATTCAAGCAGGCTCATTGACAGCTCGCAACTCGGCAAGCCATGCATTCCTGTGCTAGGAATCTGCCAAAATCGACGCCGGGGAGGCATCTCATGATCCGGACCGCAATCGCTGTTGCCGCAACCACGATGTGGCTGGCGGGACATGCCCTCGCCCAACAGCAGCAGCCTCCGGCCGCTCCCCCGCCGGTCGATTTCTCCAAAGTGGAGATCAAGACCACCGATCTCGGCGACAACGTCTACATGCTGGAGGGTCAGGGCGGCAATATTACCGTGGCGGTGGCGAAAGACGGCATCATCATGGTGGACGGCGAATTCGCGCCGCTGCACGACAAGATCAAGGCCGCAATCGCTGGCATCTCGAATCTCCCGATAAAATACCTGATCAACACCCATTTCCACGGCGACCATACCGGCGGCAACGCGCCCTTCGCCAAGGACGGCGTCGTGGTAGTCGCCGAAGTCAATGTCAAGAACCGGCTCGCGGCTGGCACCACCAACGGTCTCACCGGCGCCAAAACACCGCCGGCACCAGCGGACGCGCTGCCGGCCAAGACCTACACCGGCGCTTTCAAGCTTAGGCTCGACGGCCGCGTCGCCGACCTCAAGCACATCGCCAAT
>VAZV01000188.1 GCA_005884765.1 Alphaproteobacteria bacterium | reverse complement strand
CAAACTGATCGACGCCATCGTTCCCGCAAGCGATCTCATCAAGGCCGCCAAAGACTGGATCAAGGGCGGCGGCAAGGCGCTGGCGCCCTGGGACGACAAGAATTTCAAGTTGCCCGGCGGTCCGGTCTATTCCAAGGCCGGCATGATGATGTTCCCGGCCGGCAACGCCATCTACCGCCGCGAGACCTACGACAATTATCCGGCGGCGCGCGCCGTCATGAGCTGCGTCTATGAGGGATTGCAGTTGCCTATCGACGCTGGCTTGCGCGTAGAGTCGCGGTATTTCGCGCAGATCCTGCGCAGCAAGGAAGCAGCCGCGATGATCCGCAGCCTGTTCCTGTCGATGCAGGAGTTGAACAAGGGCGCGCGGCGTCCGCCAAATGTGCCGCCGACCAAGGTGAAAAAACTCGCCGTCATCGGCGCCGGCTTCATGGGCGCCAGCGTCGGCTACGTCTCGGCGCGCGCCGGCATCGAGGTGGTCCTGATCGACCGGGACCAGGCAAGCGCCGACAAGGGCAAGGGCCACGCCCAGTCCGTGATCGACGATCTGATCAAGAAGGGCCGCGCCAAGGAAAGCGACCGCGAGGTAATCCTGTCGCGGATCAGCGCCACCGCCGACTACAATGCCCTGAAGGATTGCGACCTGATCGTCGAAGCCGTGTTTGAGGACCGCAAGGTGAAGGCCGAAACCTATGCCAAGGCGCAGCCGCTGTTGAAGGGCGACGCGATCTTTGCCTCCAACACCTCGACCTTGCCGATCAATTCGCTGGCGGAAGAATTCAAGGACCAAGGCAAGTTCATCGGCATTCATTTCTTCTCGCCGGTCGAGAAGATGATGCTGGTCGAGATCATCGTCGGCAAGAACACCAACGACGTGGCGCTTGCGACCGCGCTCGATTATGTGCGCGCGATCGGCAAGACGCCGATCGTCGTGAACGATTCCCGCGGCTTCTTCGCCAATCGTTGCGTGCTGCGTTTCACCGCCGAGGGGCTGGAGATGCTGATGGAAGGCGTGCCGCCGGCGATGATCGAGAACACCGCCAAGATGGCCGGCATGCCGGTCGGGCCGCTGTCGCTGTCGGATGAAGTGGCGCTCGACCTGGTGCTCAAGATCATGAAGGCGACCGAGGCCGATCTCGGCGCCAACGCGATCGACCAGGCCCAGAAGAAGTTGTTGGTCGAGATGGTCGAGAAGCAAGGCCGCTTCGGGCGGAAGAACGGCAAGGGATTTTACGATTATCCCGAGAAGGGCAAGGGCCAGAAAAGCCTGTGGTCAGAGCTTGCTGGATTGCAGCCGAAGCATCTCGATCCCGATAGCCTCGACGTCGAGGAATTGAAGCAGCGCTTCCTGGTGGTGCAGGCGGTGGAAGCCGCGCGCACCGTCGAGGATCACGTCATCACCGATATGCGCGAGGCCGATGTCGGCTCGATCCTGGGCTTCGGCTTTGCGCCGTTCACCGGCGGCACGCTGTCCTATATCGATTTCATGGGCACGAAAAAATTCGTCGAGCTATGTCACAAGCTCGAGGCCAAATACGGCTCGCGCTTCACCCCGCCGAAACTCTTGGTCGAGATGGCAGCCAAGGGCGAGACCTTCTACGGCCGCTTCCCGCCGAAAAAGATGGCCGCGGCGTAGGGCTAGGCCGGTCATTGCGAGGAGCGCTTGCGACGAAGCAATCCAAGGTCACAAAGGAAGACTGGATTGCTTCGCGGAGCCTGTCGTCGGGCGCGCATTCGCGCGACCCGGTGGCTCGCAATGACGGAAGGATCACGCGGCCTTCATCAGACCTTCCTTGGTGAGCGCTTCCTGCACCTTGGGGCGCGCGGCGACGCGGGCCTTGAAGGCCATCAGATTGTTGAGGCCGGAGAGGTCCATCTTGTGGCCGTCGGCCCAGCGCAGCATGGTATAGAGATAGCCGTCGGCGACCGTGAACTGCTTGCCCATCAGATAGTCGCGGCCGGCAAGCTTCTCATCGGCGTACTTGACCTTGCCCATGATGCGGTCCTTGAAGATGGCTTTCACCTCGTCGGGGATCGCTGGGTTGAACAGCGGGCTGAAGTTCTTGTGCAGCTCGGTGGTGACGAAGTTGAGCCATTCCTGTAGCCGGTAGCGTTCAGCGCTGTCGCTGGAGGGCGCGAGGTTCTTCTCCGCGGCCTGGTCGGCGATCATCTGCACGATGACCGGGCCTTCCGTCATGACCTCGCCATTGTCGAGGCCGAGCGCCGGCACCTGGCCCTTGGGATTGACCTTCAAATAATCGTCGCCATTTTCGAGCTTCTTGGCCCGAAGATCGACCTTGACCAGATCGTAGGGGAGACCGGCCTCGAGAAGCGCGATATGGGGAGAAAGCGAGCAGGCGCCGGGAGAGTAATAAAGCTTCATCGAAATTGCCTCCTTGTGTGGACCCCTCGGGTCTGGATCGTTGGAACTTGACCGCCGAATGACTAAATGCGTCTGCATGAAATAGCAAGATTGATGCAGATGCATATAGTGGGGTACACTGATCCGTGAAATTATGAGCCAGGTCATGAAGCGTAAACCGTCGACCGAGGCGACCGCCGCCTGGATCCGCCTGATGCGGGTCCAGAGCCGGGTGCTGGACGCCGTCGAGCAGGATTTGAAGAAGGCGGGTTTCCCGCCGCTGGCCTGGTATGATGCGCTGCTCGAATTGTCGCGCGCGCCCTCGGGCGAGATGCGCCCGGTGGAATTGGAACGGCAAATGCTGATCCCGCAATATTCCACCTCGCGGTTGATCGACCGCCTGGTGGATGAGGGGCTGGCGGCGCGGCGCGAGTGCAAGATCGACAAGCGCGGCCAGTTCGTCGAGATCACGGACGCCGGCCGCGAGCTGCAGAGGAAGATGTGGAGCGCGTATTCAGCGGCCATCGAAAAGCATGTCGGCTCGAAATTATCGGATGCGGAGGCGACCAAACTCTGCGGTCTGCTCGACCGCCTCGGCTGCTCCTGCGGTGAGGCGCAATCGCCTGCCGCAAGCGACGGCTCAGCCGCCAGATGAAGTTGCTTTCGTCCTTCACGTCCGCGCGCCGTTGGCTTCGCGGACATCCCCGACACCGCGCGCGATCGGTCGAAGCGCTCTTGATCCGGAACTGACATGGCGCGTGACCAGATCGATATGACGCCGCTGCAATCGCGCGACGAATTGGTCGCGTGGCTGGAGGCGGGCGTGAAGCCCAGATCCGAATTCCGGATCGGCACTGAACACGAAAAGACCCCATTCACGCTCGCCGGCCACCATCCCGTTCCCTACGAAGGGGCGCGCGGCATCGGTGCGCTGCTCGAAGGCATGCAGCTCCTGCTCGGCTGGGAGCCGATCATGGAGCGCGGCAACATCATCGGTCTCTATGACGTTCCCGGCGGCGGCGCGATCTCGCTGGAGCCGGGCGGGCAGTTCGAATTGTCGGGCGCGCCGGTCGAGACCGTGCATCAAACCCAGGCCGAACTGATGGCGCATCTGGCGCAGGTGCGTGAGGTCGCGACCCCCTTGGGGATCGGCTTCCTCGGGCTTGGCATGACGCCGTCATGGTCGCGGGCGGAAATCCCGGTCATGCCCAAGGGCCGCTACAAGATCATGACCAACTACATGCCGAAGGTCGGCCAATACGGCCTCGACATGATGTATCGGACCTGCACGGTGCAGACCAATCTCGACTTCTCCTCTGAAGCCGACATGGTCAAGAAGCTCCGCGTATCGGTCGCGCTGCAGCCGGTCGCAACCGTATTGTTTGCCAATTCGCCGTTCACCGAAGGCGAGCCCAACGGCTTCCTGTCGTTCCGCTCCGAAATCTGGCGCGAGACCGACAGCGCGCGCTCGGGCATGATCCCGTGGGCGTTTGACGACGGCATGGGCTTCGAGCGCTGGGTCGACTATGCGCTCGACGTTCCCATGTACTTCGTCAAACGCGGCGAAACCTATATTGATGTCGCAGGAAGCTCGTTCCGCGATTTCTTCGCGGGCAAGCATCCGGCGTTTCCGGGCGAGCGTCCGACCCTGTCGGACTGGGCCAACCATCTCTCGACGATCTTCCCGGAAGTGCGCTTGAAGCGCTATCTGGAAATGCGCGGCGCCGACGGCGTGCCGTGGGGCCGCTTGCCGGCGCTGCCGGCGTTCTGGGTAGGGTTGCTCTACGACGATTTAAGCCTCGATTCCGCATGGGAGATCGTGCGGCACTGGAACGCCCACGAGCGCCAGGCGTTGCGCGACGACGTGCCACGTTTCGGCTTCAAAGCCAGGATCAGGGATCGCTATCTGTTCGAAATCGCCAAGGAATGTCTGGCGCTGTCCTATGCGGGCTTGAGGCGGCGCGGCCACATCGATCATGTCGGCCGCGACGAGACCCGTCACCTTGAGCCCTTGGAGCACATCATCGATTGCGGCCGCACGCCTGCCGAGGAGATGCTGGAGAAGTTCAACGGCCCCTGGGGCGGTTCGGTGGAACCGGTCTACACGGAATACGCATTTTAGATTAGTTTTACTGCTTGGATTAATTAGAGCATGATCCGGAAAAAGCATGCCCTCGGACTACCTCCCGACGGGTGCCGGTTTTTCCGAAAAGATCATGCTCAAACAAAATGATAGAGCGGAATGACGATTAGAAGAGAAGTCATCACGCTTTGAGCTCATTGAGCGGGTTTTGGGCCGTTCATCCGCCATACAGGTTCGTGGCGATCAAATGGCGGCCACAAAAAACGCGGCGTATCCAAATAGTTGAAAGCAATCTGCATGGGGAAAGGCCGCCTTTTTGGGGCGTGGGGCATATTGCTTGTGGGCTTGCTGCTTGCAGGCTTGACGCTTGCTGGACTGGCGACACCATTCGGCGCGCGGAGCGCGCGGGCCCAGGCCAATTTCGATCGTCCGGGCGGCGACTATCTCAGCGCGCCGGTTGTTTCGGGCGACCCGGCCGATTGCGCGCTGACGTGCGAGCGCGACCGGCGCTGCCGGGCCTGGACGTTCAGCTATCCGACCGACATCACCAGTGGCGCGGTGTGCTGGTTGAAGAGCAACGTGCCGCCGCGCGTGCCGGAAAATTGCTGCGTCTCGGGCGTGCGCGGCGCCGGCGTCGTCGAGCCGCGCAACGGGGCCGTTGAAACCTCCATCGATCGCGCCGGCGGTGACTACAAGAGTTTTGAGATGAAAAGCGGCGAAGGCGACGAGCTTTGCAAGGCGGCCTGCACCGGCGACAATAAATGCCGGGCCTGGACCTATGTCAGGGCTGGATATGTCGGCAGGGAAGCCCATTGCTTCCTGAAAAAGGAAATCAAGCCGCCGCGGCGCAGGGCCGGGTTCATTTCGGGGGTGGTGAGGTAGGTACCGTCTTGCCGTACCGCGGCGGGTTACGCTTTTTCGCTATCCTGCAAATAATCAATGCACCGCGGTGAAAAACCGCGCGAGGCGGAAGCCGGACAGCCATGTCCATACCGGCTGGTGGCGCATGCCGAGGTCCCATGATCCGACCACAGCATCGGCACGGCCGACCAGATCGTCCATCGGCAGCATCCCGACGCCGCCGTCGCGCACAGCAACGCGGCTGTCGGCGGAATTGTCGCGGTTATCTCCCATCACGAACAAATGGCCCGGCGGCACCGTCACTTCAGGCGTGTTGTCGAGCCGGCCGTTGTCGCGCAGCTTGAAAATCTCATGGCTGACGCCGTTCGGCAACGTCTCGATGTAGCGGTACGCCGATTCGGCGCCGCCATTGTCGTCTTCAGCCTGCGCGATGCCGTCCGGTTTGAGCGAGGCAGCATGGTCGTTGATGAAGAGCTGACCCTGCCGCATCTGGATGCGGTCGCCCGGCAGTCCTACGACGCGTTTGACCCAGGCCTGCGCGCGGTCGCCCGGCCAGCGGAACACCACGACATCGCCGCGCTTTGGCGTGCCCTCAAGCACCCGTCTAGTCTCGGGCAGGTTGATCTGGATCGGCAGCGAAGCGGTGCTGTAACCGTAAGGATATTTCGAGGCCAATATCGCGTCGCCGATCAGCAGCGTCGGCTCCATCGAGCCCGACGGCACGTAAAACGGTTCAGCCAGCGCGCCTTTGGCGATGAAAACCGCCAGCACAATGGCCGCAAGCTGCAGCGCCTGGGCGCGCCAGCCATTCGACTTGGCGGCTTGCGACCTGGTGGCTTGCAGCTTTTTGGCGGGTTGCAGTTTCTCAACGCTCATGCGCCGGTTCCTCCGACCGTGATCCGTTCCATTCGCAGCGTCGGCTGGCCGACGCCGACCGGCACGCCCTGGCCGTGCTTGCCGCAAGTGCCGACGCCTGAGTCGAGCGCCAGATCGTTGCCGATCATGGTGATGCGATTGAGGTCGGTCGGGCCGTTGCCGATCAGCATCGCGCCCTTTAAGGGCGCGCCAAGCTTGCCGTTCTCGATCCGATAGGCCTCGGTGCACTGGAACACATATTTGCCCGAGGTGATGTCGACCTGTCCGCCGCCGAAATTCGCGGCATAGACGCCGTTCTTCACTGACGCGATGATCTCGGCCGGATCGGCCGCGCCCGCCAGCATGTAGGTGTTGGTCATGCGCGGCATCGGCACATGCGCATGGTCCTGGCGCCGGCCGTTGCCGGTCGGCTTCATGTTCATCAGCCGCGCGTTCTGGCGGTCCTGCATATAGCCGACCAGGATGCCGTCTTCGATCAGCACGGTGCGATTGGTCGGCGTGCCCTCATCATCAATGGACAAGGAGCCGCGCCGCGAGGCAATGGTGCCGTCGTCGACCACCGTAACGCCCTTGGCCGCGACCTGCCGGCCCATGAGCCCAGCGAAAGCAGATGTCTGCTTGCGGTTGAAGTCGCCTTCCAGCCCGTGACCGACGGCCTCATGCAGCATCACGCCGGGCCAGCCGGCGCCCAGTACCACGTCCATTTCGCCGGCGGGCGCCGGCACCGACTCCAGATTGACCAGCGCCTCGCGGATCGCGCCGTCTGCGGCCTCGCGCCAGGCCTTGGTTTCGATGAAGCGGGCATAGCCTTCGCGGCCGCCATAGCCCTTGCTGCCGCTTTCCTGGCGGTCGCCTTGGCCGGCGACCACCGAAATATTGACCCGCACCAAGGGGCGGATGTCGCGATAGCTCTCGCCATCGGGCCGAAGGATTTCCACCACCTGCCAGGTGGCTCCCAGGCTGACGGTGACCTGCCGCACGCGCGGGTCCTTGTCGCGCACGTAGGCGTCGATCTCGGCGAGCAGTTTTACTTTTGACTCGAAGCCCGGCGCGTCCAGTGGATTGTCGTCGCCATAGAGCCGCACATTGGTGTGCGCAGGCGCTGGCGCGAAAGCTCCGGAGTAGCCGCCGCGCACCGCCGCGACGGCATCGGCGGCGCGGATCAGCGCCGGCAGCGACACGTCGGAGGAATGGGCGTAGCCAACCGCATCGTCCTTGACCGCGCGCAAGCCGAAGCCTTGCGAGGTGTCGTAGGTCGCCTGCTTGAGCCGGCCGTTGTCGAACATCAGCGCTTCGGTCTGACTATATTCGAGGAACAACTCGCCGTCGTCGGCGCCGGTAAGCCCGCGCGCGACTTCATGGCGGACCTGGTCGCGGTCGAGATGGGCGCGGTCGAGGAGCGAGGTGGTGGGGTTCATGGGGTCGTTCCGTTATGGGAGGCTCGAATGCAAGATAGTTGCTCAACGGCCGTTCCGCGAGGGGCGGAATCGAGCCCGCTACTCAAGAATGGTCGCAATGCCGGTAGATATTGTCCCGATTGAGGAAAGTCATATCGATGGATTCCATCGAACCCTCGACTTTGTCGCGCGAGAGCGGCGATATCTGGCCTTCCTGCTTGGCGAAACGTTGCTGCGCTGAGCCAAAAATGATGCTAAAGTTGTTATCATGGATTACCAACACATCATCTCCATCGAGCCAGGCAAGCGGGGCGGCCGTCCTTGCATCCGCCACATGCGGATTACGGTTGCGGATGTGCTCGGTTGGCTCGCCGCTGGCCAGACCCATGAGCAGATTCTTCACGACTTCCCTGAATTGACCGAGAACGACATTCGGGCATGCCTGGCATATGCGGCCGACCGTGAGAGGCGACTTATCACCGCCCCGACATGAAGCTTTTGTTCGATCAAAATCTCGGTTTCAAGCTCTGCCAAACTTGCGCTGATCTCTTCCCGGAATCGAATCACGTTCGGGTTTTAGGGCTATCGGAGGTTGGCGATCGGGTTCTTTGGGACTACGCAAAGGCAAACGGCTTCACGATTGTATCTCAGGATGTCGATTTTGCCGAAATGGCGGCCCTATTGGGTTCCCCGCCTAAAGTGATCTGGCTGCGCGCCGGAAACCAACCAACCGCAGCCATTTCGGCACTGATGCGGCGTAACGCCGGCCTCATCACGGACTTCTGGAACGACGACAACACGGCATGTCTTGAAATCTACTAGTCCGACCGTCGGCCTCACGGCAGCTTGTCGAACCCTTCGCCGAGCCCGTTCAGGCTGAGCGGGAAGCCAATGCCCTCTTCGGGGGTCTCGAAGATGATGAAGGTCGCGGTCTTGGCGCCGCGCAACTGGGCCAGCAACTTGTCGTCCATCACCACTTCGGCAACGCAGCCATTGGGCAGGCAGCGCACGAAGCCGGCGCGGCCGACGTCCTGGTTATCGAGCTTGAGGCCGAGCCCGGAGGGCAACAGCACGCCGAGCGGCGCCACGACGCGCATCAGCTTGCTCTTCTGGTCGGCGGTTTTCAGCACGATGACGGTCAGCCCCGCATTGGAGCGGTCTTCGGCCACCACGCTCTGGATCAGGGCGCATTGCTCGCTCTGCGCGCCCGGCGGGGTGTCGCAGCGGATCTGCCAGTCGCCATGCACCGAGCGCACCGCGCCCTGCGCATGGGCGGTCGCGGAGACGCCCAGCACCAACGCGACCTCGAGCAGGGCAGCCAGCAGGCAGCCAGCGCCAACCCGATTGCGGCGGCCGGCGGTTGTTACCCTGCGCTTCGAACACCCCATCGGGGCTGATCCCTTGTGCATTCGCTGTTCCAGCAGTCTCGCCTGGAACGATCGTTGATACGGCAATGACGGCGGCTTGAAGGCGAGCTCCAAGCAATCCCTGTGCGCCTTTCGCCTTACGCGAATCAGGCCCGTCGGCAGCGCTCCTTGTGTGCCTACAACGGGCAATCCCCCTGTCAAGCGGCCGCTGACGCCGGAGCCTTCGCATTGGCCTGATTTCACGGGAAAATGTGACGCGAGCAAGTAGACTTGCGAGATAGCCGGTGACGCCGCGCGCCGGGTCGTACTACTGCATTGCGAGAGCCTGAGAATTATGGTTTGAGAGGCTGGATTTCGGCGTTCTAGCGATCTGGCCCGGTACCTCCCGAAGGGGCACCTCAAGGCCGTTTGTCAAGGCGGGCGGATCGTGGGGCATTCCCCTTGGCCATCTCTTGGCCGTCAGGCGGAATGCGTTGGGGCTTTGACTTAAAGGGAGCGCGAACGGCATGAAGATGTCGAAAGGCCAAATGGGCGCCCGGTTGCTGGGATTGGCGGTGGGTGGCGTTGCATTGGCGGCAAGCGGCGTGGCATCGGCCGAATTGGGGCAGCCGGCGCCCTGGGAGTACAAATTGCAGGAAGCGGCCACGCCGGTGATGGAGAACATCACCTGGTTCCATAATTTTCTGCTCGTCCTCATCACCCTCATCACGCTGTTCGTCCTGGGCCTCCTGGTCGCCGTGGTGGTCAAGTTCAACGCCAGGTCCAACCCGATCCCTTCGCGGACCACCCACAACACCCTGATCGAGGTGGCCTGGACGCTGATTCCGGTCCTGATCCTGGTTGGCATCGCGGTGCCCTCGTTCCGCCTGCTGTTCCTGGAGCTCGACATCCCCAAAGCAGACCTGACCATCAAGGCCACCGGCAAGCAGTGGTACTGGAGCTATGCCTATCCCGATAACGGCAAGTTCGAATTCGACTCGCTGCTGGCGCAGGACAAGCAGCCGCGGCTGCTCGGCGTCGACAACGAGATGGTGGTGCCGGTCAACAAGATAGTCCGCGTGCAGACTACCGGCGCCGACGTCATCCATTCCTTCGCGGTGCCGGCCTTCGGCATCAAGGTCGACGCCATTCCCGGCCGCCTGAACGAAACCTGGTTCAAGGCGACCAAGACCGGCATGTTCTACGGCCAGTGCTCCGAGCTGTGCGGCAAGGATCACGCCTTCATGCCGATCGCGGTACGGGTGGTGAGCGATCAGGAATTCGCCTCCTGGGTCGAGGCGGCGAAGAAGAAATTCGCGAGTGCCCCAGGCAACGCCTATGCTTCGGCGGGCGCTGCGCAGTAAGGCCTTCAAGGGCTTGACGGCGTGCAAAGGGACAAGGGCGATCAGGACCTAAAGGTCCAAAGGACTGCAAGGCGGGATTTTGAAAATGGCAACGAACGCAGCGACACACGATCATGCCCATGACGATCATGCGCACGACCATCCGACCGGATGGCGGCGCTACGTCTATTCGACGAACCACAAGGACATCGGCACGATGTACCTGGTGTTCGCGATCGTCGCGGGCATCATTGGAGCCGCGATGTCGATCGCGATCCGCGCCGAACTGATGTTTCCCGGCATCCAGATTTTCCACGAGACCCATACGTATGACGTGTTCGTGACCTCGCATGGCCTGATCATGATCTTCTTCATGGTGATGCCGGCGATGATCGGCGGTTTCGGCAACTGGATGGTGCCGCTGATGATCGGCGCGCCCGACATGGCGTTCCCGCGTATGAACAACATCTCGTTCTGGCTGCTGCCGGCGTCTTTCGCGCTGCTCTTGATCTCTACCTTTGTCGAGGGTGAGCCTGGCGCCAACGGCGTCGGCACGGGCTGGACGCTGTATGCGCCGCTGTCGACCTCGGGCCATCCCGGACCGGCGGTCGATTTCGCCATTCTGTCGATCCATCTGGCCGGCGCCTCGTCGATCCTCGGCGCCATCAACTTCATCACCACCATCTTCAACATGCGCGCCCCCGGCATGACCTTGCACAAGATGCCGCTGTTCGTATGGTCGATCCTGGTGACGGTGTTCCTGTTGTTGTTGTCGCTGCCGGTGCTCGCAGGCGCGATCACCATGCTTTTGACCGACCGCAATTTCGGCACCACCTTCTTTTCCGCCGAGGGCGGCGGCGATCCCGTGCTGTTCCAGCATCTGTTCTGGTTCTTCGGCCACCCCGAAGTCTACATCCTGATCGTTCCCGGCTTCGGCATGGTCAGCCAGATCGTCTCGACCTTCTCGAAGAAGCCGGTGTTCGGCTATCTCGGCATGGCCTATGCGATGGTCGCGATCGGCGGCATCGGCTTCGTGGTGTGGGCGCACCACATGTACACGGTTGGCATGTCGTCGGCGACGCAGGCCTATTTCGTCGCCGCGACCATGGTGATCGCCGTGCCCACGGGCGTGAAGATCTTCTCCTGGATCGCCACGATGTGGGGCGGCTCGATCGAGTTCAAGACGCCGATGCTGTGGGCCGTCGGCTTCATCTTCCTGTTCACGGTCGGCGGCGTCACCGGCGTCGTGCTGGCGAATGCCGGCGTCGACCGCGTGTTGCAGGATACCTACTACGTGGTCGCGCACTTCCACTATGTGCTGTCGCTGGGCGCGGTGTTCGCGATCTTCGCCGGCTGGTACTACTGGTTCCCGAAAATGACGGGCTACATGTATTCGGAGGCCATCGGCAAGGCGCACTTCTGGTTTACCTTCATCGGCGTCAACCTGGTGTTCTTCCCGCAGCACTTCCTCGGCCTCTCCGGCATGCCGCGCCGCTACGTCGATTATCCGGATGCGTTCGCCGGATGGAATCTGGTGTCGTCGATCGGCTCCTATATTTCCGGCTTCGGCGTGCTCATCTTCATCTATGGCCTGGTCGATGCGTTCGTGCGCAAGCAGCAGGCCGCGAACAATCCGTGGGGTGCGGGCGCCACCACGCTGGAATGGACACTGCCGTCGCCGCCGCCGTTCCACCAATTCGAAGTGCTGCCGCGCGTGCAGTGATAAAATCCGCGGCGCCTTGCCGGCGCCGTGTCGTCTAGAAGAAAGAGCCGTCTTGTCGGTTGTCGATCACAATGCCATTGAGCTCGCGCCCCGGATTTCCGAGGCCGATGTCGCGGACTATTTCGCGCTGTTGAAGCCGCGGGTGATGTCGCTGGTGGTCTTCACCGCGCTGGTGGGTCTTGTGATCGCGCCCGGCCATGTTCATCCGGTGCTGGCGATCACCGCGCTGTTGTGCATCGCGGTCGGCGCCGGCGCTTCCGGAGCACTGAACATGGCGCTCGAGGGCGACATCGACGCGCTGATGTCGCGCACCGCCAACCGGCCGATCCCGCGTGGCCGCATCACCTCGCCGGAGGCGATGGCATTCGGGATGACGCTGGCGTTCTTCTCGGTGCTGACGCTCGGCATCCTGGTCAACTGGATCGCCGGCTCGCTGCTCGCGTTCACCATCTTCTTCTATGTCGTGGTCTATACGATGTGGCTCAAGCGCCGGACGGCGCAGAACATCGTGATCGGCGGCGCCGCCGGCTCACTGCCGCCGGTGGTGGCCTGGGCCGCGGCCACCGGCTCGCTGTCGGTCGAGCCGCTGCTTTTGTTCCTGATCATCTTCTTCTGGACCCCGCCGCATTTCTGGGCGCTGGCGCTGTTTCGCTCCGACGATTACGCTCGCGCCGGCGTGCCGATGCTCCCCGTGGTCGCCGGGCCCGATGCGACGCGGCTGCAGATCCTGCTGTACACCATCGTGCTGGTCGCGGTCGCCGCCGCGCCCTGGCCGCTCGGCTATTTCGACGCCATCTACGGCATCGCCTCGCTCATTCTCGGCGCCGGCATGCTGGCGCTCGCGATCAACGTCTATCGCCGCCGTGCGCGCGCGGAATCCCTGCGCGCCACGCGCAAGCTGTTCGCGTTCTCGATACTGTATTTGTTTGCGCTGTTCGCGACCTTGGCTCTCGAGGTTGCCTTCCGCGCCATCGCACCAACGATCTGGTAGGGAGCGCATGGGACGCGAATGGCCGACAGACCGGAGCCAGATGGAATCGTCCTCACCGAGGCGCAGAAAAGGAGCCGCCGCCGGCGCTCGATTGCGATCGCTCTGGCGCTCGGCGTCCTCGTCGTTTTGTTTTTCGCGGTCACCCTCGTCAAGGGGCCGGCCGTGTTGAACCGGCCGCTATGATCGCAGGACACGAAAGCCCGTGAAGGATATGGAGCCGACCGACAAGCCGACACCCGCCACGCCGCGCCTTCGGCGCGATGCGATGGTGGCTGCGATCTGCGGCGCGGTCGTCGCCCTGATGGTGGGGGCGTCCTACGCCGCCGTGCCGTTCTACAACTGGTTCTGCCGCGCCACCGGCTTCAATGGCACCACGCAGGTCGCGACCTCGGCGCCCTCGAGCGCGCCGCTGGCGCGCAAGATTGCGGTGCGCTTTGATTCCAATGTCGCGGGAGGGCTGCCGTGGAAGTTCGAGCCGGAGCAGACCGAGATCGAGATCAATATCGGTCAGGTCGTCACCGTCTATTACAACGTGACCAACCAATCGGCGCGGACCACCACGGGGCAGGCGGCCTATAACGTGGCGCCGCTGACGGTCGGCGCGTATTTCCAGAAGATCAACTGCTTCTGCTTTACCGAGCAGACCATGGGCCCCGGCGAAAAGCGCGAGATGCCGGTGGTATTCTATGTCGATCCCGCTCTGGTCAAAGACAGCGACAATGACGGCCTGAACACCATCACGCTGTCCTATACCTTCTATCCGGTTCGCGAGCCGGCAGCCCGGCCCGTGGCCGCGAGCGAAGCGGGCAAACCCAAGGACAATCCGAAGGGCGACCTCTAAAGCGGGATCAATCCCGCAATTTGATTTTTGAGACGAATACGTGCCGAATGGACCGGCACCGCGAACGGAGAGACCGAAATGGCTACGGCCCAAGTCAAGCATCACGACTATCACCTCGTCGATCCCAGTCCGTGGCCGATCGTCGGCTCCGTCTCGGCTTTCATCATGGCGGTCGGTGCGATCCTCTGGATGCACCATATGATCTCCGCCGCCCCGATCATCTTCGGCATTGGCACCATCGGCGTGCTCTACACCATGGCGAGCTGGTGGAGCGACGTCATCCGCGAGGCGCAGTACAAGGGTGACCACACCCGCGTGGTGCAGATCAGCCATCGCTACGGCATGATCCTGTTCATCGCCTCCGAGGTGATGTTCTTCGTCGCCTGGTTCTGGGCCTTCTTCAATTCGGCGCTGTTTCCCGCCGATCCAGTGCACGCCACCCGCGAGGCGCTGTTCGGCGGCGTCTGGCCGCCCAAGGGCATCGAGACCTTCGATCCCTGGCATCTGCCGCTCCTGAACACGCTGCTGCTGCTGACCTCCGGCACCACCGTGACCTGGGCGCACCACGCGCTTTTGGAAAACGATCGCCGGGGGTTGAAATACGGCCTGCTGCTGACGATTGCGCTTGGCGTGTCCTTTACCTGCGTGCAGGCCTATGAATACAGCCACGCCGCGTTCTCTTTCGCCGGCAACATCTACGGCGCGACCTTCTTCATGGCGACCGGCTTTCATGGCTTCCATGTGCTGGTGGGCTCGATCTTCCTGATCGTGTGCCTGGCCCGCGCCTATGCCGGGCACTTCTCGCCGACCCAGCATCTCGGCTTCGAGTTCGCCGCCTGGTACTGGCACTTCGTCGATGTGGTGTGGCTGTTCCTGTTCATCTGCATCTATGTCTGGGGCCACGGCGCCGAAACCATGGCCCACGGCGCGCATTGATCAGGCTCACAACGTGGTAGAAGGGGCGGCCGCGGGCCGCCCTTTTTTTGTTTACCTTCTCCCCTCGCGGGAGAGGGAAGGATAGAAGATGCCGGACCAGAAATTACCTACGCTGACCGAGAGCGCAATCCGGGGCCTTGCCTGCAAATGTCCGCGCTGCGGCAGGGCCAAACTCTATGCGGGCTTCCTCGATCTGCGGCCGAACTGCGAAGCCTGCGGGCTCGACTACGCCTTCATCGACAGCGGCGATGGGCCTGCGGTCTTCATCATCATGATCGCGGGCGCCATCGTCGTTGCCGCGGCCTTGATCGTCGAGGTGAAGTATCAGCCGCCGTTCTGGCTGCACGCGGTGCTGTGGCTGCCGCTGATTCTGGCGACTACGCTATTGCCGTTGCGTTCGATGAAGTCGCTGCTGATCGCGCTGCAGTACCACCACAAGGCTGCGGAAGGCCGGCTGATCGATCGCGCGCCGAAATGAGCGGGACGATCGGGCGCCGGCGCGGCTTCGGCATGTTCACGCTTGCGATGGTGGCGCTGTTCGTCGGCCTCGGGATATGGCAGTCGCAGCGCCGCATCGAGAAACACGCGCTGATCGCAGCGCTGACCGAACGGCTCGCGGCAGCTCCCGCGCCGCTGCCGTCGCCCTCGGCGTGGCGCACGCTTGAGCCGGCCAAAGACGAGTTCCGCCGCGTCAGCTTTACCGCGGCTTACGCGCGGCTCCCGGATGCGATGGTCTATAGCGCGGGCTCTGCCGTGCGCGAGGATATTTCCGGTCCGGGCACCTGGGCTTTCCTGCCCGCAGCGCTGCCGGGCGGCGAGACCATCGTGATCAATACAGGCTTTGTGCCAAACACGATGCAGGACCGCGGCGTCGAGGATCGCGCGGTAGCGCTCCTCGTCACCGGTGCGCCGGTGACGTTAACCGGCTACATCCGCTTCCCGGAAACCGCAGGCCTGCTGACGCCATCGGAAAATCTCGCCAAACGGTTGTGGTTCGCGCGGGATCATCTCGCCATGGCGCACGCCCTCGGCTGGGGAGCCGTTGCGCCATTCTACGTCGACCTGGAGGCGCCGGCGCCGGAAAACGGCATCCCGAAGCCCGGCCCACTCGACGTCCATCTGAAGGACGATCACATGCAATATGCCATCACCTGGTTTACGCTGGCCGGTGCGGTCTTGATCGCGTTCGGGGTGTGGTGGCGCTCACAGAGGCGTTTGCAAGCAGCATCACCCGGAGGTCGATGACGATGAGTGAGACGCTTACGGCATCGCTGGCGCAGCTGCCGGTCACGCTTGCCGACGTCGAGACGGCGGCCGGCGTGCTGGCGGGCTTCGTCAGGCGGACCAGTTTCGAGCGCAGCCGCACGCTGTCCGACATCGCCGGTGCCGGTGTATGGCTCAAGTTCGAAAACCTGCAATTCACCGCGACCTTCAAGGAGCGCGGCGCGCTCAATCGCCTGTCGGCTTTGTCGGCCGATGAACGGCAGCGAGGAGTGATCGCCTGTTCGGCCGGCAACCACGCGCAGGGCGTGGCCTATCACGCCGCGAGCCTCGAAATCCCGGCAACCATCGTGGTCCCCTTGGGAACGCCGACAGTAAAGATCGAGAACACGCGCCGGCACGGCGCGACCGTGATCGAAGGCGGAACTAGCGTCGAGGACGCAGCTCAACTCGCCATGGACTATGGCCAGAAACAGCATCTGACTTTCATCCATCCTTACGATGATCCCTTGATTATCGCCGGTCAGGGCACCATCGCGCTCGAGATGCTCGCCGCGGTGCCCGACCTCGATGTCCTGCTGGTGCCGATCGGGGGAGGCGGCCTGATCTCTGGCATGGCGGTGGCCGCCAAGACGCTGAAACCCTCACTCGAGATCATCGGCGTGCAGGCCGCACTTTATCCTTCGATGTACAACCTCATCAAAGAGACGCAGCTTCCGATGCGCGGCGACACGCTCGCCGAGGGCATCGCGGTCAAGGCGCCCGGCCGCATCACCAGCGAGATCGTGCGCGCGCTGGTCGATGACATCGTGCTCGTGAGCGAACAGCAGATCGAGCGCGCGCTGAGCCTTCTCATCACCATTGAGAAGACGGTGACCGAAGGCGCGGGCGCCGCCGGCCTCGCGGCGATCCTCGCCAACGAACAGCGCTTCCGGGGCCGTGCGGTCGGGCTCGTGCTGACTGGCGGCAATATCGACACGCGACTTCTCTCCGGCGTGCTGACCCGCCAGCTTGCGCGGGAAGGGCGCCTGTCACAACTACGGTTCGACATCGCGGATCGGCCGGGTCAGCTCGCCACCGTGCTGGGCGTGCTGAGCAAGTGCGGCGCCAATATCGTTGAGGTGTCGCATCAGCGCATCTTCACGGATCTGCCGGCCAAGGCGGTGCTGCTCGAGGTTGTCATCGAGACGCGCGACCGGTCGCATCTCGCGTCAACGATTGCCGCATTGAGGGCGGCCAACATCGATGTCGAGGTTGGCGGGCACTAAAGCATGATCCGGAAAAGTGGGTACCGGTTTTCCGAAAAGATCATGCTCAATCAAATATCTAAAGCGCGATGACGATCTAACCTAATCTCATCGCGCTTTAGCCTTGACTCGCAGCCGAACCGTTATGTCCGGCATCGGACATTGGTCGCGTCATTGAACCGTTTCGGTCAATATGCTGACAATTTTCTTGCTCTTTCTCCGCGCGGCGGCAGGGGATTTCGCAAACTAGACGGAGTCTCCCACGATGTGGAAAACTGTTGGTCCCGTAGCATTGCTGTTGCTTTTTTCCGTCCAAGCCGAAGCCCGTCCCCACCATCATTATCGCTATCAACATCTTCGCTCGATGGTGTTGTCGGTCGGTGATATCAGGAGCGAGGAAAAAGTGGTCAGCGGCCGTCCGTCAGGGTGCCCGCACGCGTTCTGTGGGTGCGAGGCCTCGCTGTATCGCTTTGGCCGGATCATTCCCCAATTAAATCTCGCTTCCAATTGGCGCCGTTTCCCGCGCGCCGCTCCGGCGACGGGCATGGCGGCGGTTCGATCGGGCCACATCATGATTTTGCAGCAGCATGTCGCCGGCGACGTCTGGTACGTGCATGACGGCAATTCGGGTGGTCACGTGACCCGAGAACACGCACGCTCGATTGCCGGTTACGCCATCGTTGATCCAAGCTCCGCGTCCTCATTCAGCCTCACCGGCGCAAGCCCGGCCTGGCCGTCTTATTCGAGCCGCCGCGCCACGGCTCGCGGTTTGATGGCTCGCAGTTTCATGTGAACACCAACCGATAGGCGCCCGCGGATACCGCGGGCGCTGCGGCTTCACAAAACCGGGTTCGATCCATTCCACTGAACGGCCTCGGAACCGAACTCGCTCGTCAGTCGTTTTGCGCCCTCATGTATGAGGTCGCCATGGTGAGAAGGTGAACAGCAGCAGTTCCTAGTTCCTGCATCTCTTTGTCCATCGTGTAGACTCCTGCCGCGCGATGGTATGCAATGCCTACGGTAGCGTAAGCATCGGTGACGAAGTCGGAAATGCGATCATCTTTCTTCAGCCGCTCTTCACGCCCCAAGACCGTTTTCATCGCTGCGGCGGAAGTGGCTTCGGCGATTTGGGCATCTTCTAATTCGGGGGGCGGTAAACCTGATTTCACTGGCTGACATTGCTTAGACGCCTCTTCGACAGCCCGATAGAATTGAGGCTTTCGCGTTTCATCCGCGTTTAGGTAACTTTTCAGAAAGCGCCGTGCCCTTGCTTCAAGATGTTTGCGATCAAGCTCAACTTTCCTCCGCCGCTCCCGCTTCTCGGATCTAAACCAGCCAAACACGATTTCGCTCCCACGGCTTCACGGCGCAGATAGCAGCGCTCGATAAACCGATGCCAACCCAATTTTCAGTGCCTTCGCGATTTCCGCCGCGTCCAAACCCAATCCGCAGTATGCCGCCGGCACGCACCTTCACCAATCACAAGACCGGTGCGCCAGCGCGAAGATGAAGACCGGCAATGACAAGAGCACCGCGAGCCGATACAGCCGGCCCTGCCGCGCTTGTACAGTCACTCATGCCTCAGCCAGCTCGATCTTCTCGTTCCGCTTCTCTTCAGCGTTGAAGATCTTGACCTGAAGCATCGGGAAACTCGTCTTTAAGTCTCTGGCCGCTTTCAAAGCGCGATCTTTCGTCTTGAACTCGGTTTTTATCTGGCCGTCGACCACCAGCGCGTAACCGCTGGTCGGAGGCTCAATCGACGCTCTGGTCACGCGTGCAGGCGCTGGCACTGCCATTCTGCGCTGTTCGCGCATGGGGTAACTCCGCTTTGGGGGATCGGGTAAGTAAACCATTTAAGCGGGCTAAAGTTCCTAGAGGCTAGTTTTGGCCGCGATCATCGGTCAATGCCCTCACGGGCGGCCTTCGCGCGTATACTCCCAGCCGAAGGAGCGGGACCGATGGGCGGTACCGGGGTTCCCATTAATTTCGATGCGCCGGCTGTTCTTCGCAAATGGCCTTCACTCCGCAACCAGCGTCGTACCGAGGGCGCCGGCCCCTATCTACTCCTCGACGGCACTCTTGATGAGTGCATAGGGGAATTCATGGCCAAGCCGACGGCCTCTCGCCACTTGTACGAAATACATACTGCGCCGCAGCC
Organism: Alphaproteobacteria bacterium; assembly: GCA_005884765.1. Classification (GTDB taxonomy): domain Bacteria; phylum Pseudomonadota; class Alphaproteobacteria; order Rhizobiales; family Xanthobacteraceae; genus Bradyrhizobium. The sequence goes on along the minus strand of VAZV01000188.1, from coordinate 3,703 downwards.
GCCGTTAGTGAGTGCCGTCTTGTCTGGAGACCACATCGTTGAGCTCGCGCGGCTGCGGGATTTTCTCTGATCCGGATACGCCCAGCGACCAGGCGTGATCTCGTTAAGCTTGATCATGAGCGCCGGCCGCGCTTCAATAGGGCATGCCTCATGATTGGCAGCCTAGAGCATGATCCGGAAAAGTGGACACCGGTTTTCCGAAAAGATCATGCTCAATCAAAAAACTAAAGCGCGATGACGATCTAACTTAATCTCATCGCGCTTTAGTGGCTGATCGCAACTGCTCCGGTGCATGCGTTGGAGTGCGAAATGGCAGACAACATCTTTAAGCGATGGACGTCCAAACGGGCGCGAGCGCTTGCTGCTTCAGGCGCCCCCTATTCGACATTGCCGCGATGCTCGCTCAGACCGAGGCAGCCCGTATGGACCGGAACGAATTAGGGCCACCAGCGGCGATCAACAAGATCACATGGCAGAAAGCCGGACGCGTGACCGAGCCGGGCCGATACATGTTCAGGTTCGGCTGGCTTACTGTTACTGCGGACGATTTGGCGATCTGGCGGCAGTTTCCGGACGCGACATTCACGCTTGTCAGGACTGCTAAGGAATCTGGAGAAGAATATCGTTTGGGCGCGTTCGAGTTGCCGGTAGGTCCGCAAAAATACAAGTAGCTTTCGAATTGAGCCTCATTCGATAACCTCGTCGGCCCGGGCGAGCAGCGTCGGCGGGACTTCGATGCCAATCGCCTTTGCCGTGCCAAGATTGATGGCGAGCTCGAATTTGGTTGGTTGCTCCACAGGCAAGTCCGCGGGCTTTGCACCCTTCAGTATTTTGTCCACATAGACAGCCGAGAGGCGAAAACTGTCGACGATGTCGGGGCCGTAGCTCATGAGACCGCCGCCGACAAGGTAGGCCTTGTTTGCGAAAATCGTTGGCAAATTGCGTCGCCGCGCAGCGGCACCTATCTGCGAGCGATTACCTATTGTCGAGCTATCTGAGATAATAAGCACGGCGCCGGCTCCGGCTTGCGCGGCTCGCGTCATGCCAACCTCCAGACCATCTGGAATTCGCACGTCGAGAGATTCGATCGCAATGCCTAGGGCCCGACCAGCCGCTTCAGCTTCTCGCAACTGACTGGCGCCTCCAGCATTCTGAACATTCCAAAGTGCAGCAACCCGCGACAAGCCGGGTACAACCTCCTTGAGTAATTCGATGCGCTTCTGTGTCAGTTCTGGCGCGTACACAGATCGTCCCGTAACGTTATGGCCAGGTCGGGCTAAGCTAGCTACTAGTCCGTCGCCCACAGCATCTTGACTGCTCGTCATCACGATCGGGATAGTCGTCGTCGCCTTTTTGGCAACTTGCACCGCTTGCGCACCAGCGGTGACGATAGCATCCACCTTTAACGCTACTAGTTCATCAGCTAGGGCTGGGAGTCGTTCGGTTTTGCCTTCAGTCCACCTATACTCGATAGTGATGTTCCGGCCGACCTCGTAACCATGCTCACGCAGCCCAGATAAGAATCCTTCATCGAAGAGTCCCGGCCCAGACCGATCCATGAGATAGCCAATTCGCGGCATTCGTTGCGCATTCTGGGCGCGAGCCGCAATTGGCCAAGCGGCCATTCCGCCCAAGATCGCAATGAATTTGCGCCTGCGCATGCCCCGCCTCCAACGATCAGAAGGTCGCCATTGTAGTCGCCCAAACTCGACATGTGGAAGACGCCGGGGGCTGGGTCTAATGAAATATCTTTGTAGGTCGCCGATTCCGTTGTGCCCCGAGCATGTCCGGTTAGGGGTAATCCAGGAAGCGCCGATTGTCCGGTTTTGCGGTCCTTCTCGGCTTTTTGCTTCCAAAGACGATGTTACTCGTGGATCGCGGATACGACGCGCACTGGATCGGGGAGCTTGCCCGCCGGCAAGGAGTGCGCGCAAACATTGCTCCAAAACGCAATCGATCGACCCGATCTGCTTCTGCGCGTACCTGTGTCGCGCGCAACTTGGTCGAACGGTTCGTCAACAAGATCAAACAGTGCTGTCGCATCGCGATCCGATATGACAAGCTCGCGGCCAGTTACTTAGCCTTCGTCAAGCTCGCATCCATTCGCATCTGCGTGCTAATTGAGTCCACGGCTTGGAATTCGATGTTTCCGATGTTCTTCACCAGCGATGTCCTGAGGCGGTCGTTCGGCCGGCTACTGGACCACGCAGGGTTGGCACCGCAGGAAGCGGCTTGGCACTCTGTGCTGAAGCAATCGGATCTTCAGTTGCGCCGTTACGGCCACGACGCCGGGACCGCTGGTGCGATCTTGATTGTGCAGGGTTTTCCGTGTACCTGAGCGAGTGGCGTGAAGGAGAGGGCGCAAGCGGAGACCTTGGCGCGAGCATAGGGTCACTCGGAATAGCACTTGAGCAGATCGCGAGCGAGCATGCGCGAGCACCGATCCTGATCGGTCATTCCCTTGGTGGAACGCTGGCCGCGATACTCGCGGCAATCGAGCCGCATCGCGTCGACAAGCTTGTTCTGGTTGAGGCGCCGCTGCGCTTTGGCGAACAGACCGGCGCGTTACGATCGATCACCGCCTATCCGGACAGTTGGCTTTCTGACGGGTCGGCGCAGTCTATCCCGGGGAGCGTCCTCGATGTGGCCAGCGTTGCGGCGGCTCCGGAGGAATTTTCGTTGGGGCGTTGGAGCGATGCCTGGGCCAGTCTGGGCGATGTTGAAGCCCTCGCCATCCACGCCCGGGTCATTCGCTGGAGCCTCGACGAATTCGCGCCGCCGGCTGCATTGATTCGAAATGTCGTTGATTTGCTCTATCGCCAGGACCAGTTCGCGCGGAACGAGCTTCGCCTGTTCGGCCGTGTAGCCGGTGCGGCGTCGCTCGCCGAAATACCCGTTGCCGCCATCGTGGACCATACCAGCCGCGTGGCGCCGCCGGCGTCAACTCTGGAGCCGCTGCGCAATCCAACCGTGTTTTCTTATGAGCCGGAAATCGGCGTCGGACTGCAGCACGTAGGGCCGCTGGTCGGCCGGCGCGCCCATCGCGAAATCTGGCCTCGCGTCATTGAGTGGATGCGCGGCGCTCATCGGCAATCTTGACGAATGTCGCTAACGGAACGCTCCATCCGCCGGGGGACCGGCCAGCGCCGCTGCCGTTCCCCGTGAGCACGCGCCGGGTCGCGATTACTGGGCGTAAATTCAGACTGATCGATGGACGTCCGCTTTGGTGTGCCTTTCGGACTCAAGCCGGACATTACGGCACTAACCCGACGTGACCTCTGGTGGATCAAAATCCAACTGGCGTGTTCGGGTGAGCGCGTGCCCCGGCGTCACGGTTGCGGGCCTCCAGGATCGCCTACGAATACTTCAATTGGGAGAGGGTGATTGATCACGTAGGTACCGTGGTTCTTGTCGTGTCTGTCAGGTTGCATCAGGCCGCTCGCATCCTTGGCGCGGGCCAGCAACGTGTATTGCCCAGGCTCCTCCGGTGTCCGCCAATCGAATTTCCAACGCCGCCACGCATGCCGTCGCACCGGATCAAGGAATTCCGCCTCGGCCCAGGTTCGGCCGCCGTCGGTGCTGACTGCGATCTCTGTCACATCGGTTTCGCCTGCCCATGCAGCACCGAAAACCGTGTAGATCCGGTTCGGGATCACGGTTTCGTAAACACGCGGTCGAGCGATCTCGGACTTGAGCTGCATTT
>VAZV01000016.1 GCA_005884765.1 Alphaproteobacteria bacterium | reverse complement strand
GAGGAATGTGGATAGCGACCGACGCTCTGGCAGAGTGGGTTTGCTTACCACGCACTCTGGAGCCAACGATGCAAGTTGCAGCTGACCGACGCCAAACGCCAACCGCTATCCGTACTGATCTTGGCGCGATCTTTGTCTCATTGGAACTCAGTCGCTCAACCTGGCTGATCACGTCGCTGTCGCCGGCCGGCGGAGAGAAGATGTCGAAGCATTCGATGCGCAGCGGCGATGTTCCCGCTCTACTGGGGCGCTTTGCCCAGCTCAGGGAGAAAGCGCAGGCACGCACGGGACAGCGGTTTCCGATCATTGTGATCCAGGAGGCAGGCCTCGACGGATTCTGGATCGATCGCGTGTTGCAGAAGGAAGAGATTGAAAGCCACATTGTCGATCCGGCTTCGATCGCGACATCACGCCGCCGTCGGCGTGCGAAGACCGACAAGATCGACGGCGAGTCGCTTGTTCGCGCGCTGCTCGCGTATAAACGTGGAGAGCCGCGCGTCTGCGCGATGGTGAAGGTGCCCAAACCCGAGGAGGAAGACCGCCGACGGCTCTGCCGCGAGCGCAAGACGTTGACGGCCGAGCGCGTTAGCCACATCAACCGCGTCAAGGGGCTTCTTTTCTCCCAAGGGATAACCGGATACGAGCCGCGGCGCCGTGATCGGCGCGAGCGCCTGGAAGAGCTCCAGACCGGCGACGGCCGTGCGCTGCCGGAGCATCTGAAGGCGCAGGTTCGCCGTGAGCTCGACCGGCTCGAACTGCTGCTCGAGCAGATCAAAGCCGTGGAGGCCGAGCGCGATGTGCTGCTGGCCGCGGAACACGCCGCCACGCCAGCACTGGCGGCGATGTTGCTCGAGATTAAGGGCATCGGACCCGAGTTCGCCGCTATCCTCTGGTCGGAAGGGCTCTTCCGACACTTCGACAACCGACGACAGGTCGCCGCTTACGCGGGCCTTGCACCGACGCCCTGGCAGAGCGGATCGGTCGATCGCGAACAGGGTGTTTCGAAATCCGGCAATCCGCGACTTCGAACAACGCTGATCCAACTCGCCTGGCTTTGGGTGCGACACCAGCCGCATTCGGCGCTCACACAGTGGTTTGAAGAACGCGTCAGGCGTAACGGTGGCCGCCTGCGCAAGACGGCGATCGTGGCACTGGCGCGAAAGCTGCTGGTCGCGCTCTGGAAATATGTGACCGCTGGTGTTGTTATCGAAGGCGCCGCCATGAAGACCACCTGACGATATAACCGCCTTAATCCCGCAATCCCCAGGACCTGATCAGTACTGGCGGATCCAGGTGGACGAACCGCTGTATAGCCTGGCCTGAAAAGCCGAAGATGAGAATGGCTTCGTCCGCCTGAGCCCTTGCCCGCCGCAAGCGGGATGTTGGTGCAGCCGCCTTGAGCGGCGACCGGATATAAGGTTGATCGTGCTCGGAAAACGCGAGCCGCGTCATGCTATCGGGCTCAGACCTTGGATACCGTATCGCTTACGGAGATCTACCAATGTCGCCCTGAGCAAGCCTCTTGACTATGTCTTCCTCATATAAGGCTGTACATGAGCGTGACGCCACGGAGCATTTAATTCCTCCACGGGTGTTCCGTTCTCACCGGGGCAGCGGTGACGATAGCCTGCGTCTGGTGGCGCCAATGATCCGCGATCGCGCGCCGGCGGGCGGGTGCGAAGCGGATGGCGAAGCAGCCGAGGGTTAGCGTAACGGCCAAACCAACAAAGGCCGTCATCGAGGCAAAGTGGGCCAGCTCTGTGGTGTGAAGGATCGCTGTCATTTGCCGCTCCGTAAAGGAAGGTGTACACTCGCTGAAACTCACGGTGCGGCGATACTCGGCGCCTCTGCGGCGCGACGCCACAGCACCGGACATTGATCCCAATCAATGATCGTCGTCGCGCTGCGCTCAAATTTCCGATGGCGAGGGCGGCACCAGGAGGCAGCCATGGCACGAGCAGCGGCAATTCCGGGGTCAGCGGAAGGAGATAAGACAGCTCATCGGCGAGGCCGACGGCGCGTAAGCGCGTCAACAGTTCGAGTATTAAATGCGCCAGCCGCTCATAGGCAGAACGGCGACCGATATCGACAATGCGTTCGCCATATATCGCGGCCTCGCGGGCAGACATCCAGAACAGTGCAACGGCGATGCGGGGAAACCTCGCAAACAGGTCGTAGAGTGTCGTGAAGGGAACCGTCGCGACAACCACCTCGGTAAGGCTACCGGTAGCGTTCACCGCATTCTCGAAAAAGCACGCCGGGAAGCCGATCAGATCGCCCGGCAATCCGAAACTCAACAGCTGTCGCTTGCCATCCGGGAGGATCTTGTACCGCCAGGCGAAGCCGCTGCACAAAATGAAAACGCTCCGATAGGGACGGCCTTGAGCGATGATATCACGGTGGCGATCGAACCGCCTTTTCGTCCTATGAAGCTCACGAA
>VAZV01000187.1 GCA_005884765.1 Alphaproteobacteria bacterium | reverse complement strand
GATGGTGGCGACGACGCTGTCGCCCTTCTTGTCGAGCTTGGTGACCTTGGTGCTGGTAAGGATCTTGATGCCCTGCTTCTCAAAACGCTTGCGGGCAAGGCCTGCGATCTCGGCATCCTCGACGGGAAGGATCTGCGGCAGCACCTCCACGACGGTGACGTCCGAGCCCATGGTGTGGAAGAACGAGGCGAACTCGATGCCGATCGCGCCGGAGCCGACCACCAGCAGCGATTTCGGCATTTTGTCCGGGATCATCGCCTCGAAATAGGTCCAGACCAGCTTGTTATCGGGCTCCAGTCCCGGCAGCACCCGCGGCCGCGCGCCGGTCGCAAGGATGATGTGTTTTGCCTGATAGGTCCCCTCGCCCGCCGCGCCCTTTGGCGCCTCGACCGAAGACTTCTTCACCGTGATCTTGCCGGGCGCGTCGATTGCGGCTTCGCCCCAGATCACCGTGACCTTGTTCTTCTTCATCAGAAAACCGACGCCATCGTTGAGGCGTTTTGATACGCCGCGCGAGCGCTGCACGACAGCCTTGGGATCGTAGGAGATTTTTTCGGCCGAGAGCCCATAGTCCTTGGCGTGCTGCATATAATGGAAAATTTCGGCCGTGCGCAGCAGCGCCTTGGTGGGAATGCAGCCCCAGTTCAAACAGATGCCGCCGAGATAGGACTTTTCCACGATCGCAGTCTTGAAGCCGAGCTGCGCCGCGCGGATCGCGGTGACGTAGCCGCCGGGCCCGGAGCCGATGATGATAATGTCAAAGGATGTGTCGGCCATGCTTATGCGCTCGTTCTCAACCGGACTGATTACCTATCGTCCGTCATTGCGAGGAGCCCACGACAAAATTGCGAAGCAATTTTGCGCAGGAGCGACGAAGCAATCCAGCCTGCCGGTGGTGTGAGATGGATTGCTTCGCTGCGCTCGCAATGACGACGCTCCCTGTCACACCATCATCATGACCGGGTTTTCGATCAGCATCTTGAATGCGCCGATCAGTTCGGCGCCAAGCGCGCCGTCGATCGCGCGATGATCGCAGGACAAGGTCACGCTCATCATATGCGCGATCTCGATCTTGCCCGAGTGCACCACCGGCCGCTCCTCGCTGGTGCCGACCGCAAGGATCGTCGCGTGCGGCGGATTGATCACGGCGGTGAAATCCTTGATGCCGTACATGCCGAGGTTGGAGACCGCGGTGGTGCCGCCCTGATATTCTTCCGGCTTGAGCTTGCGCGCCCGCGCGCGCGCCGCGAAATCCTTCATTTCGCCGGAGATCATCGAGAGCGATTTGGTCTCCGCCTTGCGGATGATTGGCGTAATCAACCCGCCCGGCATCGCCACGGCGACGCCGATGTCGGAATGCTTGTGTTTCACCATGCCGCCTTCGGTCCAGCTCACATTGCAATTCGGTATCCGCTGCAAGGCAATTGCCATCGCCTTGATGACAAAATCGTTGACCGAAAGCTTGTAGAGCGGCTTTTTCTCTTTGTCGGTTGGTGCGGCCGCATTGATCTCCTCGCGGGCGGCGAGCAGCTTGCCGATATCGCAATCGATGGTCAGATAGTAATGCGGTACGGTCTGCACCGACGCGGTCAGCCTTTGGGCAATGGTCCGCCGCATGCCGTCATGCGGCACGACCTCATAAGAGCCCGGTTCGAACAGCGCGAGGATCTGCTTGTCCGACATCGAGGGCGCGCCGGGCGCAGCCGGCGGCGCTTTCAACGCCTTGCCGGACTTCGCCTCTTCCACATCGCGCGCAATCACACGGCCATGCGGGCCTGAGCCGACGATGCGCCCGAGCTCGATCCCGGCTTCCTTGGCCAGGCGTCGGGCTAGTGGCGAGGAGAAGATGCGGCCGTGGCCGTTGGTTTGCGGCGCCGGCGATGCCGCCTGAGGCGCGGGCGCAGCTACCGGCGCCGGCGCGGGTTTTGGCGCAGGCGCTTGAGCAGGCGCCGCTGCAGCCTTGGGGGGCGCCGCTTCTTGAGGCTTCGGCGCGGGTTTCGCGCCAGCCGCACCTGCGCCGGCCGCCTTCACATCTTCGCCGTCGCCGGCCATCACCGCGATCACGTCGTTGACGGCGACGTCCTGCGTGCCTTCGGGCACCAAAATCTTCGCGATGGTGCCTTCGTCGATCGCCTCGACTTCCATGGTCGCCTTGTCGGTCTCGATTTCGGCGATCACGTCGCCGGACTTGACCTTGTCGCCCTCCTTCTTGAGCCACTTGGCAAGGTTGCCCTTTTCCATCGTCGGCGACAGCGCGGGCATCAGAATGTTGATCGGCATACTGACCTCAATTGCCTATGTCGCCCTGCCACAGGCGCTCGTTAGCGGGGTTCGACCGCCATGACTTCATCATGTCGATCGAGCGATCGTCCGCAAGATCGATGTAGGGAATGCCGAATTGATCCAGGATGTCCTTGCTTCCCGGAAACGTCACGGACTCCCCAATCACCAGAAGCGAAAGCTTGAACAGCCCGATTGCGCCCGCACACATCGAGCAGGGCGATAGCGTCGTATACATCACGGTATTATGAAAGGAGATCAGCCCGGCATTGCGCAGGCAGGACATCTCGCCGTGCAGGATGACGTTCTTCTCCTGCACCCGGTTATTGTGGCCGCGTGCAATAATCTTGTTGTCACGGGTCAGCACGGCGCCGATCGGCAAGCCGCCTTGCGCGATGCTGGTCTCGGCCTCGCGAATGGCTTCCGCCATAAAGTCGAAATGATGGGGTTCAACTGCCACGGTCAGTGACCTTGCTGCCGGCGAGGCATGGTGACGCCCGTGTCGGTCGGCCGGGCGATTTCCGCTTCGAACATATCGACGATGCGCGTCAGCGCCTCCTCCTCGGTAAACCCGCCCTCGCGGGCATAGGCCCGCGCGGCATGGCGGGCGATATCGACGAGCAGCAGACCCCACATATCCGGCTCCTCGAACGCGCGGGTGAAAGCGATGGAAAGTCCGCTATCGACGACAAAGGCGCGCAACACCTCGGTGGCATCATCACGGCCGATGACATCCGGAGGCAAGGGCTGCTCCTTGGGACCGGCCATGATCTACCTGTAACAAACGGCTTTGGCGGCTTCGACCACCTCGGCCGCCGAGGGCAATGCGAGCTTTTCGAGGTTCGCCGCATAGGGCATCGGCACGTCCTTGCCGGAGACGCGCAACACGGGCGCATCCAGATAATCGAAGGCGTGTTCCATGATGCGCGCGGCGATCTCGGCGCCGACACCATTCTGCTGCCAGCCCTCCTCCACAGTCACCGCTCGCCCGGTCTTCTTGACCGACGCGACGACGGTGTCGGTATCGAGCGGACGCAGCGTACGCAGATCAATCAATTCGGCCTCGATGCCTTCCTTGGCGAGCTCCTCGGCCGCCTTCAGGGCATAGGTCATGCCGTTCGACCACGAGACGATGGTGACGTGACCGCCCGAGCGCACCACCCGCGCCTTGCCGATCGGGATCACGTAATCATCGAGTTTTGGCACGGGGCCGGTGTGGCCGTACAACACCTCGTTTTCAAGGAAGATCACTGGATTGGGATCGCGGATCGCGGCCTTCAATAGGCCCTTGTAGTCGGCCGCCGAGAACGGTGCGATCACCTTCAAGCCAGGAATCTGTGAGTACCAGGCCGAGTAATCCTGGCTATGCTGGGCGGCGACGCGCGCGGCCGCACCGTTAGGCCCGCGGAATACGATCGAGCAGCCCATTTGCCCGCCCGACATGTACAGTGTCTTCGCCGCGGAGTTGATGATCTGGTCCATCGCCTGCATGGCGAAGTTAAACGTCATGAACTCGACGATCGGCTTTAGCCCGGCCATCGCCGCACCGATGCCGACGCCGGCAAAGCCGTGCTCGGTGATCGGCGTATCGATCACGCGCCTGGCACCGAATTCCTGCAATAGCCCCTGCGTGACCTTGTAGGCGCCTTGGTATTCCGCGACTTCCTCGCCCATGATGAAGACGTCGCCGTCGCGCCGCATCTCTTCCGCCATAGCATCGCGCAGCGCTTCGCGGATGGTCATGGTCACCATCTCGGTGCCTTCCGGCACCTCGGGATCGGGCTCTGCCACGGCTCTCGGGGCCGAAGGGGCGCGCTTTTCTTCTCGGCCAGGCTTTGGGGCGGGCGTTTCCGCCCGGGCCTCGGCAGGCGGCGCAGACTCGGCCGCTTTCTCCTGCTTCGCAGGCGCCGTTGCCTTGCCGAGATCGGCGGCGTTTTCGCCGTCAGCCAGAATGGTCGCGATCGGCGTGTTGACGGCGACGTCGGCTGTGCCTTCCGGAATCAGGATCTTGCCGAGCGTGCCCTCATCGGTTGCCTCGACTTCCATCGTCGCTTTGTCGGTCTCGATTTCGGCAATCACATCGCCCGACTTGATGGTCTCGCCTTCCTTTTTCAGCCACTTGGCAAGGTTGCCTTTCTCCATGGTGGGCGAAAGCGCAGGCATCAGGACTTGAATGGGCATATCAGCTCCGGAAATCACTCTTTAATTGGATCTGCGCTTGGTTTGGCACTTGCACTTTGTTCGACGCGCGTTCTGTCCGCAAAACCGGTGTCCGCCGTCGGATCAGATCCGCGAGCGTGCTTTTGCGAACGTCAACGATAGACATCGGTATAGAGTTCGGATGGATCGGGCTCGGCATCGTGTTGCGCGAAATCCGCTGCGGCATTGACGATCTGGCGTACCTCGGCATCGATGGCCTTCAACTCCTGCTCGTCCATCTTGGCCGCCAGCAGCCGATTGCGGACCTGCTCGATCGGGTCCTGATCGTGCCGTACCTTATCGACTTCCTCGCGGGTACGATATTTCGCGGGGTCCGACATTGAATGGCCGCGGTAGCGGTAGGTCTGCATTTCCAGAATATAGGGACCCTTGCCGGCCCGGCACCATGCGATCGCCTTGTCGCCTGCGGCCTTCACCGCACGGACGTCCATCCCATCGACCTGCTCGCCCGGAATGTTGAAGGAAATGCCGCGTTTGGAAAAGTCGGTTTGCGCTGAGGAACGGCTTACGGACGTGCCCATCGCGTAGCGATTGTTCTCGATGACGTAGATCACCGGAAGCTTCCACAGCTCCGCCATATTGAAGCTTTCGTAGACTTGGCCTTGGTTCGCCGCACCGTCGCCGAAATAGGTCAGGCTGACAAAATCGTTGCCGCGATAGCGATTGGCGAAGGCAAGGCCGGTACCAAGCGGCACTTGGGCGCCGACAATGCCGTGGCCGCCGAAGAAATTCTTCTCCTTGCTGAACATGTGCATGGAGCCGCCCTTGCCCTTGGAATAGCCGCCATGACGTCCGGTCAATTCAGCCAGGACGCCCTTGGGGTCCATTTCCGTGCCCAGCATGTGCCCGTGATCGCGGTATCCAGTTATGACCTGATCGCCCATTTTCAGGGCCATCTGCATGCCGACGACGACGGCTTCCTGGCCGATATAGAGATGGCAAAAGCCGCCGATGGCGCCCATGCCGTAGAGCTGGCCGGCCTTCTCCTCAAACCGCCGGATCAAGAGCATGGCGCGCAATGCGACCAGTTCCTGCTCCTTGGTGAATTCCGGAGGGGAGCCGTTCCCCCTGTCCTGACCTTTTTCTTTCACATCGCTTTTCTTGGCTACGGCCATGACAATTTCCGGAAACGAGAGAATGGGTAAGCCCTGTCTATCCCAACTCAAACGCATACGAAAGGATTGCGTGGCGGCACCAAAATTTCGGCCATACCGCAGTGCAACGCGGCGCGACATTTTTGAAATCGATGTGGCGGCTTTTTGAAATTTGAGCACGATGCGGAAGGTGGCGCCGGCTCTTTCGGATAAGACCGTGCTCCGATCAGCAAGGTCAGTTCGGATTGTTCATCCGGACCAGATCGTGCGGATTGGCATAGTCGAGCTGATAGCGCGCGCGCTCGTCCAGCATGTCGGGGTCGACCCGATCGGACCGCAACAGCGATACGCGCTGCTCGCTCTCCGCCCGCTCGCGCCTTAGCCGCGCGAGCTCACTTGTCAGCGCAATGATCTCCTGATCGAGTTCCTGCCGTGCGTTCAAGCCGTACTTCCCAGTATAGGCGTTGACGCCGAAATAGCCGACCAGCAATGCCGCCATCGTGTAGAGGGCAAGCCCGGTCAGGATCGATTTGAGGCGGGAACGCGTGACCATGGCCGCGAAGATGCATAGCCCCGGGTTAACGCCCTGTTAACGACGCGATCCCTCATCGCGATCGCCGAACCGTGATGTCAGAACCGGCATCGCCGCAGGGGCCGAATTCAGTCGTCAGGTTCGGTTGCGGATCTCGTTGAGCAGGAAATTGCCGAAGCGCTTGCCGCGGTTGCGCAACACCTTGAATGGTCCGGCATCGACGAAATAGGTCAACAGGATGCTGTCGCGCGTCTTGACCCCGTCATGCACCCGGTCCGCGGAATGCCAGGTATCGGTGCCAACGGCAAAGGCATAGCCCGAATTGCGCGAAAACTTCATCTGCGCGACTTTGGGCTTGGTGCCGTCAGGCAGCACGTCATGGAAGATGGTTCCGATATCGGTGTTGGCGTCGTCGCTCGGCAGATAGAGCTGAACGGTAATCCCCTTCCAGCGGGTATCGGTGTGGGGCGCAATGCTGTAGCCGGGAATATCGCGGGTCAGGATCGGGATGGGGTACATGCCGACCGAGGCAAACTCGCTGCCGAAGCGTTTTTCGAGGCCAGGCGCGAGCTTGCGCCGAAACGCATTCTTCACCGGCTCCGAGCACAAGGCGGCACCGACAATGCGCCAGATGGCGAGCTTCCCGGGCGGAAGGTGACGGATATATTCCGGAAACAGATCGATTTTCACGCGGGTGTGCGTGCCGTCGTCGAGGTCGTTGCTTCGGCTGCGGCCATGCATAGGACGATAATCAGCGGCGCTGGGCATCGCCTGCAGCATCAGGGAATAGATGCTTTCAGGGAAAAAATGCTCGAATTCCAGGTGAAAGAACGGCTTGGCCGCCCCCTTGGCCTGATCGATCGAGCCAACGATGTAGTCAATAAGCGCTTTGGTGCTGGCCGCGCGATCGCTCAAGTTCGGAAATGTCGTCTGGTCCATGGCTCCCGCCTTCCCAATATCCGCTCGCTATAGCCCGCCACCGGCGCAGGCGCCGGCCCCGTTTACTTGGCAAGGTTATAGCAGTGAATGCCGCAAGCGGCATCAGCAAACCGGCAACGCTGGACACACGTCGGTGCTTCAAGGGCAGCGACGTCTCCTAGCGCGCCCAGGTTCCGAGATCAGCGATGACGGGACGCCGAGGGGCTGCCTTATTTGTCCTGCTTTTCGATGAAGGCGGCAAACGCATCGATATATTGCTGCAGCACCTTCTTCATCGGTTCCTTGGTGAGATTGCCCTGGTCGTCGAACGCGTCGCCGACGGCGTTCAGGTAGATTTCCGGCTGCCCCAGGATCGGGCCGCAAATGCCCGGCAGGATATTCTGCAAATGTTTGGCCGCGCTGACGCCGCCGAGCGGTCCCGGTGAATTGGAGACGATGCCGGTCGGCTTGCCGAGGAACGAGCTTTTGCCGTAGGGCCGCGATCCGACGTCGATGGCGTTCTTCAACACGCCGGGAATCGAACGGTTATATTCCGGCGTGACGAACAGGACGCCGCTCGACTTCTGCAATTTCTCGCGAAACGCCAGCCAGTCGGCCGGCGGCGCGGCCTCGAGGTCCTGATTGAAGAATGAAATGCCGTGCAACGTCGTGACGTCGAGCTTGAGCGAAGCCGGCGCAAGCTTCGCCAGCGCATTGGCGATCTTGAGCGTAAAGCTCGCCTTGCGCAGGCTGCCGACGATCGTGACGATGGAATACGGGGAGGCCATGGAATTTCCTTCTCGAAGCGGGACCGAAGGCGTCACTTAAGCCACACCGCTAGAAACATGCAAGTGCATTGATCGTGCAATTTTGGAAACGCTGCGTTCGCGCAGACGTAACGGGGTAAGCGCCCGATGTCATCCGGCCTTGTTCGGGTTGATCAGAAACTTCTCGCCGGTCGAGCGCTTGGCATAAACGGCGATGTTGGAAAGCGCGAGCGCTTCCTGCAGCGACACCACTTTAGTGTAATGGCTGGCAAAGGTGGTCTTCAGTTCGGCGATCACCCGCTGACGCAACCTCGCGCCATCGGCCGGGCCGATTTTCATCAGGAAGGGGAATAACAGCCAGCCGCCGATGCCCCAGGCCATGCCGAACGCTCTATTGAGTTCGGTCGGACGTGTGTCGAGGCCGCCATAAATATAGACCTGCTTGTGCACATTCGATCCGTACCGGCTATAGACCTTTGCCGTTTTGTTGATCGCCGTCTCCATGCACGTCAGAATCTGGCCGGCGAGCTTGCCGCCGCCGATGGCGTCGAAGGCCAGCGTCGCGCCGGTTTCCGCTAGCGCCACGATTAGATCGTCCATGAAGGTCGGCGCGGTGGAATCGACGATATGTTTGGCGCCGATGTTGCGCAGGATGTCGGCCTGCTCTCGGCTCCGCACAATATTAACGAGAGCGATGCCGTCCTTGAGGCAGATCTTGTTGAGCATCTGGCCAAGATTGGAAGCCGCCGCGGTGTGCACCAGCGCCTTGTGGCCTTCGCGCCGCATGGTCTCGGTCATGCCGAGCGACGTCAGCGGATTGACAAAGCAGGACGCGCCTTCGGCGGCGGTGGTGCCTGATGGCAGCTCCAGCACGTCCCTCGCCTTGATGCAGCGGTACTGCGCGTACATCGCTCCGCCGATCATGGCGACCATCTTGCCCATCAGCGCCTTGGCAGCGTCCGATGATCCGGTCTTGACGACGACGCCGGCGCCTTCGTTGCCGACCGGCATGGATTCATCAAGCCGTCCCGCCATCGCCCGCATCCCCGCTTCCGGGACCTTCGCGCTGATGACGGGAGATTCCTTCGTGCCGGATGCTTTCGCCGTCGTCAGGTCGGCAGCGCCGGTCAAAAGTCCAAGGTCCGACGGATTGATTGGGCTGGCCTCGACCCGGACGACAATCTCGTCTTCCGCCGGCTCGGGAATCGGAACGTTCATGAGCGATATCTCGAGCTCGCCGCTCTTCTTGATCAGCGAGCGCAACTGAAGCCCGGTCTTGGCGTCACTCATCGGAATCCTCCCGTTTGTTTCTTGAAATATTGGCGCGAACTCAGGTCAACGCCTTCAGCGCCGCTTTGCCCGCATATTTCGCCTGTGAGCCCAGCTCCTGCTCGATCCGCAGCAATTGATTGTACTTCGCGGTGCGGTCGGAGCGCGCCAGCGAGCCGGTTTTGATCTGGCCGCAATTGGTCGCGACCGCGAGGTCGGCGATGGTGGAGTCCTCGGTTTCGCCGGAGCGATGCGACATCACGACGGTATAGCCGGCCTTGCAGGCCATCTCGACCGCGGCGAGCGTCTCGGTCAGCGTGCCGATCTGGTTGACCTTGACCAGAATGGAATTGGCGCGGCCATTTTTGATGCCGTCGGCAAGCCGCTCGACATTGGTGACAAAGAGGTCGTCGCCGACGAGCTGACATTTGTTGCCGATCAGATCAGTCAATTCCTTCCAGCCGTCCATGTCGTCTTCCGACATGCCGTCCTCGATCGAGACGATCGGATAGCGCGAAGCCAGATCGGCGAGATATTTCGCCTGCTCCGAGCGCGAGCGGGTCTTGTTCTCGCCGCCATAGACATATTTCCCGTCCTTGAAGAACTCGGTCGCCGCGCAGTCGAGCGCGAGCATGACGTCGCCGCCCGCCTTGTAGCCGGCCTTGCCGATCGCGCTCGTGACGAATTCAAGCGCGGCATCCGCCGACGGCAAGTTCGGCGCAAACCCGCCCTCGTCGCCGACATTGGTGTTGTGGCCGGCCTTCTTCAATTCCGCGCGCAGAGTATGGAAAATCTCCGAGCCGCAGCGCAGCGCGTCGGCAAAAGTCTTGGCACCGACCGGAAGAATCATGAATTCCTGGAAGTCGATCGGGTTGTCGGCATGCACGCCGCCATTGATGATGTTCATCATCGGCACCGGCAATGTCCGCGCTGGGGTCCCGCCGACGTAGCGGTAGAGCGGCGTGTCGATGGATTGGGCGGCAGCCTTGGCGCAGGCAAGCGACACGCCGAGGATGGCGTTGGCCCCCAGCCGGCTCTTGTTCGGCGTCCCGTCGAGCCCGATCATGACCTGGTCGATCTGAACCTGTTGTTCGACTTCCATCTCGGTCAGGGCCTCAAAAATCTCGCCGTTGACGGCCGCAACCGCCTTTTGCACGCCTTTGCCGAGATAGCGTGCCCTGTCGCCGTCCCGCAATTCCACCGCCTCATGCGCGCCGGTGGAGGCACCCGACGGCACCGCCGCGCGGCCCAGCGATCCGTCCTCCAGCACCACATCGACTTCGACCGTGGGATTGCCGCGGCTATCGAGGATTTCGCGGCCGATGATGTCGACGATGGCGGTCATAGGGAGCCTCCACGGAAAATGCGGGGTTGAACGGTTCGCGCTGCTTCTACAGCAAGGCATGGGGACGGAAAAGGCCGGGTGACGACGCCGTCATGATTGGCTAAGAAACCGCTATGTCGAAGAAGCCCAACAAAATGGCAAAATCGTCCGCCCTGCAACTCGGCCGCGCCGTGGAATGGCCGAAGACCCCCGACGAGGCGCAGATCGATCGCGTGCCCAACCCGCAAAGCGACACGGATTATCTGGTGCGGTTCACGGCGCCGGAATTCACTTCGATCTGCCCGGTCACGGGGCAGCCGGATTTCGCGCATCTCGTCATCGACTATGCGCCGGGCCAGTGGCTGCTGGAGTCGAAATCGCTAAAACTTTATGTCGCGAGCTTTCGCAACCACGGCGCGTTCCACGAGGACTGCACGGTCATGATCGGCAAGCGGATCGCGGATGAGATCAAGCCGAAATGGCTGCGCATCGGCGGCTACTGGTACCCGCGCGGCGGTATTCCGATCGACGTGTTCTGGCAGACCGGCAAACTGCCGAAGGGCCTCTGGATTCCGGATCAGGCCGTCGCGCCCTATCGCGGGCGGGGATGATCGCGGCGTCGGCGCTCACAAGCATTTGGGAAAGGGAAAACGAGCACAGACGCGGGCCTGGTAAGCCAACGAGCACGCAGGGGCTCGCGCTGCCACGGCCTCACGCCAACTCCACTTCGGGAATCTCGCGCGCCAGCCGCGCCCGCAGCGGCGCCAGCCGTTCCGCATGATTCCGCCATTTGCCGACCGAAGACGAATAGACCGGACGCCGCACCTGAACGGCGCTCGCGGTCGCAGACGGCGCCGCGCTTTGGTGAAATCGCAACACCTCATCGTCCCAGGGAAGTCCCACGAAGTCGATCAGACGTCGGCTTGCCGCCGATTGATCGGCGACGATGTCCTCGTAATTTATTTCCATGAGCACGCCGGGCGGCAGCGTCATCCGCCAGTGCCGCGAAAGCCGGCGATACGCCAGATAGTATTCCGCCAACTCGATCTGATGATAGGAGAACGCGAATTTGCCTTGAAAGTGCGCCTTGTAGATGGCCCAGCATGCGTCCATCGGATGCCGCTGCAGCAAGATGATTTTCGCCGCCGGCAGCGCCGCGTGAATCAAGCCGCAGTAAAGGTAGTTTTGCAGTGTCTTGTCGATAAAACGAGCATCCTTCGACACGCGGAACGCCGTCACCTGTTCGATGTAGCGTTTGCCGATATCGGCCGGATTGCTTCCGCCTGCCTTGTCCGTCATGGCGCGGCGCATCTCGGTTGCGAATGCGCTGGTTTCCCCCGCCGAGCGCATCGTGGGATGACTGCCGATAATGCGCTCGACCAGCGTCGTGCCAGTGCGCGGCAGCCCGGCAACGAACACCGGCGCAGCGGCCGAACAACCTGAGGGGGCGGCATCCATCCAGGCTCGCGTATGGGTCTGGGTGATCCGGTCGATCTCCGCGATCTCGGCCCGATGATCGTACGCCAGTGAGCGGCGCTGCAGCTCGCAGCCGGCATCGACATGATCGAACGCGCGTGCATGCAAGTCGAGGTCCTCGTATTCCTTGGCCAGCGCAAAGCGCAGCATCACCTCGCTCGGCGGCGCCAACCTGCCCTCGCCGATCAGCGCTTCCATTTCCGCGATATGATTGCGATCGGCGGTCTGGATGCGCAGGTCCGAGCGCAAATAGTGGGCAAGACCGTAACTCCGGTCGCGTGCGATCGCAGCATTGCAATGTGCTTCGGCCTCTTCCAGAGCGCCGATCATTCGCTCGGTCGCCGCCAGATTGAACAAATACTGCGGCACGTCGGGACGGGCGGCGACCGCGCGCAGGAAGTATTGTTTTGCCCTTTCGTGTAATCCGAGCAGGCCGAAGATCGCCCCGAGCGCGTCCAGCGTTTCGGGGGCTGCGCCGATCAGCTTTGCGGCGGCGTCAGCTGCTTCCAGCGCCTGACTTGCCTCGCCGGAAACAAACAGGCATTTCGCGCGCAAGATGAGCGCGATTGGATCTTTTGGCATGAAAGCGACCGCGCGATTGGCGCAGACGACGGCCGCCTCGATGCGGCCCCGCCGCAGCGCGGTTTCGGTCAAAAGTGCCCAGGCGGTGCCATCGTCCGGCGCGCGCGCCAGCAGCTCCGCGCAAATCCGCTCGGCGGTCATTAAATCTCCGCCTGCAAATGCACGTCGCGCCTCATGGATCGCCAGCAAATTGGCACGCAGCGGCGCAGCAATCTTCAAGGGTCACTCCACGATAAAGGCCGGAGGCAAATCCGGCCTTGCTACTTGTGTGGTGATGAGAGGCTGGTCCCGTGGCGGGAAACGGCCTCGGCTCATCAGTGATCGCCGTGCCCGTCGTGATCGCCACCATCGCGATCGGCGAATCGGAAATTACCGAAGAGATCGCCGAGCGCCGGCCGGTTCAGCGGAACGTACGGGTTGTCATCCGACGTCTTCGGGTTCGGCAAATTGTCGCGGCTCCGGCCCGAGAGTTTTGGCAGGTCCCAGTTGCGTTCGATGAATTTGATGATCGAGGCATGATCGGAATATTCGTGCGAGACGTGCCCGCCTTGCGAATACTTCGACACGACGATCAGCGGGATACGGGTTCCGTCGCCGAAATAATCGAGCGGCTGCACGTAACCGGAGTCGTAATAGCCGCCGCCCTCGTCGGTGGTGACGAGTATCGCGGTGGATTCCCAGAGCTCCGGCCTGGATTTCACCTGGTCGATGATCTTCCTGGTGAAGGCTTCGAACAGGTCGAGCCTGGACGAGGCCGGATGGCCGTCGTTGAAGGTGCTCGGCTTGACCCACGACACCGCCGGCAGGGTGCCGTCCTCGATCGCGTCATAGAGATCGAGCGTATCCTTCAGATGCGCATCGCGCTGCGCCTTGTTGGTCATGACCGAAGCGGAGTAGAGGAACGGATTGCAGATGTTGCAGTAGAGATAGGCGATCGGGTCGAGCGATCCGAAGTTCGCGCCCTCGCCGGGAGCGGTCTTGAAGTCGTTCCAGCGCTCGCCGAAATACGCCCAGGACACGCTGGCCTGGGTGAGCGTATCGCCGATGTGCTTCTGCTTCTTGACCGGCGGCAACGTGAACGGGCCGTTGTTGATCGGATCGGTGGCGCCGCTCCCGATGTAAGTTGGGACATAATTGTTGAGCAGATAGTAGGCGTTCGGCGCGCAGTTCGGCGAGACGTGGATCGCGTTAAGATAGGTGACGATCGGGGTGACGCCCGGCTGGGTGGGATCGGAGCAATTGGTATAGCTGCCGCCGTCGAGTCCGAAGCTGAAATTGCTGCTGCCATATCCGTCGTTGGTGTACCAATTGTTGGTACCCGGCGCCGGGTTGGGGTTTTCGATCTGGTTCACGTAAACCGGCGGGTTCGAACCGGGAACCAGAACATGGTTGGGGGTCGCTGGATCGCCGTTCTGGTCGGCGTAGTACAGCGCGTCGGCATAGCCGAACATCATCTGGTTGGCGAAGGTTCCGCCCATCACCGGCTGATGGTAGTTGTCGTTGAGGGTGTATTCGCGGGCGAGCTTCGTCAGGTACGGCGCATCGCCCTTGGCGACGTTGTAAAACCCGAGCGCGATATCGCCTTCCGCGAGCGGATGCGGGGTCGGATTGCCATTGCTGCCGGAGGACACCGTCATCTCAACAAAGGGGAACAAGTCGGCCTGACAGCCACTCGGATTGCGGTTGGTGGCTTTTGCGACGTCGCAATCGAGCTCCTGCCACATCTGATAGAAGCGATGCACCGGGCTGCCGCCGTAGGTCTTGTAGAGGCTCGAGGTTTCGTCCTCTCCTTGCGGCAGCGTCACCAGCGGATAGGGGCCGTTCGGCAGGTTGGCGAAGTCGAGGATGCGGGTATCGGGCGAACCTCCCGGCACGCCGGTCGCGCCGGTCGTCAGCAGCGGCAGATCGTGCTTGCTCAGGCCGTAATCACCCCGGGCGGCTTCCGAGAGCGTCGTGAGGCATCCCGGACCGTTGAGAGCGGCCGCTTCGACCGGGGTGTAGCAGGTCTGCGGTGCGTAAGAAGTTCCCGGCGCCTGCAGCTTGTTGGTCGTGGTGTTGTAGGGGATTTTTGGTGTGGGGTTGATCGAATAGAAATTGTTGACCGTCGTCGAGAACTGCGTCGCCTTGGCGTAATTCGGGCCGGGCGAGCCGTCTTCCTTGATGATTCCCTTGGACAGCAGGTTGTCGACATGCTCGCCCTCGCGCGGCTCGTAGGTCGCGAACACATGATCGAAAGTCCGGTTTTCGCCCATGATGACGATGACGTGCTTGATCGGGCTTTTGGTCTTGTTGTCGCCGCCGTGGGCGCCACCGATGGGGTCAGCCGCGTAAGCGTTAGGTGCCATCAGTGACAAAATTGCCGCGGTGATGACCGTCCGATCGCGTAGACGTTTCGTCGTTTGCTTGAGCATGACGCCCCCTGTCCAAAAATTGAGATGCTTTTTGAGATGCTTTGGTGTCGTTTGGCGAGAAAACGGAAGTTATGCGCAGCACATGTCAGATGTGCTTCGAGTGCGTGTCAGTTCTGTTACAGGATGCCGAAGATGTGGATTGTCGATCACGAGCCTCTCGCTTCGAACAGGCGCGAGCGATCGTCAGCATCACGCGGCAATGCGTGAAGAAAACGCGTCAAAATAAAGAACTAGGTTTTTACGCTGGGTCTTGCGGCCGCGTCTGCCGGCGCCCGCTGCCGCAAGAGGCGCGCGCAGACAAACCCCAATGCGATCATCACGACCGCCGCGCTAAGCAAGGTCGGCACCTTGCCGGCGTGCCCGAGGCCGAGCCCATAGGCGACCGGCCCGATGGTCTGGCCCATGAAAAAGAAGAACGAGTGCAGCGACAGCCCGGTGGCGCGGGCTTCGACCGAGAGTTCGCTGGCAAATACCTGCAGACAGCCATGGATCATGTAAAAACCCCAGCCCATCAAGAGCAGGCTGAGGCCCTGGATCTTCCAGCCGGGGCCCAACGCGGTGGCGATGAGCTGTAACCCCACCAATGTCGCGCCTGATATCATCATGCCCTTGACGCCAAGCCGCGGCAGGAACCGCGACACGGTCAGCGTGTAAAACAATCCGCCAACCGCAAAGCCTGCGATCACGATGCCCGCGATCGACAGCGATTTTTCGCCGAGGTCAAACAGGAATGCGGCGATGAACGGAAACAATCCGAGCACGCAGCAGCCTTCCACGAACACCGCCGAATAGCAGACGCGCGCATTCGGGTTGTTGAAGATGGTGCGATAGCCATGCCTGAGCGCGCTGAGGTTGGTGCGCGGCGGATGCTTCAAATCGGCGCCGCGAAACCCGGCGGCGACCGCCAGCGACGCGGCAATCACGAGCGCGCCGAGCACCGCGAGCACACCACGCCAACCAAGAAAGTCGCCGATCAGGCCCGAGGCGGATGCGCCGAGCAGATTGCCGGTCATGGAGCCGGCCAGCGTGCGGCCGATCGCGACTTGGCGCTTTTCCGCGCCGACGAGATCGCTAGTGAGGCCGAGCGAAACCGGAAACACTCCGCCGGAGCCGATGCCCGCCAAAATGCGCGTTGCGAACAACAGCGGAAACGAGGTCGAGATTGCGCCGAGGATGTTGGCAAGCCCAAGCAGCGCCAGGCAGAAGATCATCAGCCGTGCCTTGCCGAAGAGATCGGCCGCAGCGCCCACCAGCGGCTGCACGATCGCGAAGGTGAAGGCGAACACGGCCGCGAAACCGGCGGCGGTCGCGATGCTGACGCCGAATTCGTCGGCGACATGCGGCAGCACGGGATCGAGTGCGCGCACCGAAAGGTTGGCCGCAAATGTCGTGAGCGCAATGATGTTGAGCACCGGCGGCAAGCGCTGGTCGTGCGGCCGAAGCGCTATTTGTGGCATCAGCCCGCTACTTGTCGGTGGAATTTTTGGCGAGCACGTCGAATGCCATCAGCTTCTTCAACAATCCCTCGAATTCGCGCAGCGGCACCATGTTGGGACCGTCGGATGGCGCATGATCGGGATCGGGATGGGTCTCGATGAACACGCCGGCAACGCCGACGGCGACCGCCGCGCGCGCCAGGACGGGAACGAACTCACGCTCGCCGCCGGAAGAGGTGCCTTTGCCGCCGGGCTGCTGCACGGAATGCGTGGCGTCGAAGATTACCGGCGCGCCGGTAGTGCGCGCCAGGATCGGCAGCGCGCGCATATCCGACACCAGCGTGTTGTAGCCAAACGATGCGCCACGCTCGGTGACGAGCACTTGCGCGTTGCAGCCCGTGATCTTGGCGACGACGTTGGCCATGTCCCACGGCGCCAAAAATTGTCCCTTCTTGACATTGACGACCTTGCCGGTTGCCGCCGCAGCCAACAGCAGATCGGTCTGCCGGCACAGGAAGGCGGGAATCTGCAACACGTCAACGGCCTGCGCGACCTCGGCGCATTGCGAGGCCTCGTGGACGTCGGTCAACACCGGCAGGCCGAGCGAGGACCGGATCTCGGCAAAGATCGGCAGCGACTGTTTCAGACCAAGACCGCGCGCAGCCGAAGCGCTGGTGCGGTTGGCCTTGTCGAACGAGGTCTTGTAGACGAGCCCGATTCTGAGCCGGCTCGCGATCTCCTTCAGCGCGGAAGCGACTTCCAGGGCGTGCGTCCGGCTTTCGAGCTGGCAGGGGCCGGCGATAATCGAAATCGGCAAATCATTGCCGAATTTGACCGGCCCGACGGCGACCACCGGCGCTGCTGAAATATTGGCGCTCAAGCATGCAGTCCTTAGTTTCGGCGCGACCATACGGATCGGGGGCAACGGATCAAGCTATTTAGCGCTTTCGAATATCAGGGTTGCGCCAAAGGCCAAATCCGGCGGCACGATCAGCCGTCCGACGCGGCGGCGCGCAGCAATTCCGCCCTGCCGGAGCGAGGCTTCCAGCGGTGCGATATCGGCCACCTCGAAACGGAGCGCGTTCAGCGTCATCCCCTCGCCGTTCACCTCGACCGGGACGCCGAACTGATCCCGATATGACACCTCCTCCATGATCTCGATGTCGCCGTTCTCGGTGCGTGCGGTGATGCCGATCGAGCTCGAATGCAGGTCGCTGATGCCGGTAAAGGCCTTCAGAAAGATGTGATGGTCGGTTGGATTGTCGGCGACCAGCACGGCCCCGCGCACCGCCATTGCGCCATTGGCATGGGCCTGAAGCGCAGGATTCCAGAAATTCTCGGGATAGTAATGCTGGCACGTCCCAAAGCGCACACGCGGCGATTTGACGTCACTGGCAAACGCCAGCGAAAAGGCCAGCTTCACAATTGTTCCGTCGGGCTTTTTCCCCTCGCGCACGAAATTGAACAATTCGAAATCGGATATTTTTGACGCCTTGAACGAGCGGGCGTCTTCGCCGGCGTTGGTGCTGTTGAGGATCAGCATCGAAAGACCCTGCCGCGCGAGGAGGAAATCGCGATTAAACGCGCCGAACGAGAACGAGTGCTCGCCGTGCGGCGGCGGCGCCGCGCTGGCCGAATCCGCCGGGCACCAGGATGCCGTTGACGTGCTCGAGGAATGGCGCTGGATCCTCGTTCTCGAACACTTCGCTTTCGATCCAGTCGAGATTGACCTTCACCTTGTTGGCGATGCCGCCGTGCGAAAGCGCCTCGATCAGCGACTTGTACGCATCCTTCATGCCGGTATATTTGCCGACGATCTGTCCGTCCTCCTCGGTCTTGGCGCGTGCCGCGATCCATTCGGGGTCGCTCTGGAACGCGGTCCATTTCTTGTCGCGCTCCGCAAGCGACTCCCAGGCGAGCATATAGGTCAATTCCTGATTGGATTCGCCAACCAGCGTGGTGAAGAAACCGGCCTGCCTGATGCCGTGCTTTTCCCAGATTTTGAGCGTGATCGTTTCAAAGCGCTTCAACAGCGCCGGCAGGCGGCCCGGCAGGCAACGATAGATGCGGGTTTCGTAGATCATGAATTCAACTCCCTGGTTTATTGTTCTTGCGGTAGCGGGAGCGTTTTGTCGCAACAATTCACGTGTTCGTCAAAGGCGATGTGGCCCGCATCACACCAGCCGCGACTGCACCATCGCCGCCTGGATGAAGGACGCAAATAGTGGATGGGGCTCAAACGGCCGTGATTTCAGTTCGGGATGGAATTGCACGCCGATGAACCAGGGATGCTCTGCGTATTCGACGATTTCCGGCAACACACCATCAGGCGACAGCCCTGAGAACTTAAGGCCGTGCTGCTCCAGCCGGTCCTTGTACGCGGTATTGACCTCGTAGCGGTGACGGTGGCGCTCGGAAATCTCGATGGCGCCGCCATAGACTTCCGAGACCCGACTGCCGCGCTTGAGCGTCGCGGGGTAAGCCCCCAGCCGCATGGTGCCGCCGAGATCGCCGCTCTTGGAACGCTTCTCGAGTTCGTTGCCGCGCAGCCATTCCGTCATCAGGCCCACCAAGGGCTCGCGCGTCGGGCCGAACTCGGTGGAGTTCGCCTCCTCGATGCCGACGAGATTGCGCGCGGCCTCGATCACGGCCATTTGCATGCCGAAGCAGATGCCGAAATACGGCACGTCGCGCTCTCTCGCGAACTGCGCCGCGCGGATCTTGCCCTCGGCGCCGCGCTGGCCGAATCCGCCGGGCACCAGGATGCCGTTGACGTGCTCGAGGAATGGCGCTGGATCCTCGTTCTCGAACACTTCGCTTTCGATCCAGTCGAGATTGACCTTCACCTTGTTGGCGATGCCGCCGTGCGAAAGCGCCTCGATCAGCGACTTGTACGCATCCTTCATGCCGGTATATTTGCCGACGATGGCGATGGTGACGTCGCCCTCGGGATTGCGCACCCGCTCGTTGATGACGTGCCAGCTCTGCAGCGCCGGTGGAATCTTGGGCACGATCCCGAACGCCGCCAGCACCTCGTCGTCAAGCCCTGCCGCATGATAGGCCTCGGGGACGGCGTAGATGTTGTCGACGTCGCGCGCCTCGATCACGGCGCTTTCGCGCACATTGCAGAACAGGCCGAGCTTGCGCCGCTCTTCTTTCGGGATCGGCCGGTCGGTGCGGCAGAGCAGGATGTCGGGCTGGATGCCGATCGAGAGCAGTTCCTTGACCGAGTGCTGCGTCGGCTTGGTTTTCAGCTCGCCCGCGCTGGGGATGTACGGCATCAGCGTGAGGTGGACGTAGATCGCGTGCTGGCGCGGCAGTTCGTTGCCGAACTGGCGGATCGCTTCGAGGAACGGCAGGCTCTCGATATCGCCGACGGTGCCGCCGATCTCGACCAGCACGAAGTCGTAGCCGTCGTTGCCCTCGCGGATGAAATCCTTGATGGCGTTGGTGACGTGCGGGATCACCTGGATGGTGGCGCCGAGATAGTCGCCGCGCCGTTCCTTGGTGAGAATGTCCTGATAGATACGCCCGGTCGTGATGTTGTCCGCCTTGGTGGCCGGACGTCCGGTGAAGCGCTCGTAGTGGCCGAGATCGAGATCGGTCTCGGCGCCATCGTCAGTCACGAACACTTCGCCGTGCTGATACGGCGACATCGTTCCGGGATCGAGATTAAGATATGGATCGAGCTTGCGCAGCCTGACCTTGTAGCCACGCGCCTGCAGCAGTGCACCGAGTGCCGCTGAAGCCAGACCCTTTCCGAGCGAGGAAACCACGCCGCCGGTGATGAAGATATACCGCGCCATGGGACTTAACCTTTAAGGCTAGGAGAGCGATTCGCCAAAACGAATCGTATAGCGCGGCAAACATCCTGCCGGGCTGTGGGTGGCCGGAAATTGGAAGCTTTATCAACCTCTTGATGGGGATTTTTGATGCGAGATGGTAGCCGCCATCTTGCATGGCCACCCTGCTTTATTGCGAGCGAGGAGCCTGCGGGCCCGATGGGGCCTGCTGATTCTGCTGTTCGTCGGCCTTTTTGAGCGTGTCCAGAATGCCGCCGCTGGTCGGTGGCGCCACCGGGGTTGCGCCTCCGGCCGGCTGTGATTGCGAGGCGGGCTGATTTCCGACGATCGAAGTCGGCTTGCGATCGTAGCTCGCGAGCCAGGACAAGAAGAGGCTGGTGAGGAAGAATCCCGCCGCCAGAACCGCTGTCGTGCGCGACAAAAGATTGGCGGTACCGCGACTCGACATGAAGCCGGCACCGCCTCCCATGCCGAGGCCTCCGCCTTCGGATTTCTGGAGCAGCACGGTGCCGATCAGCACCGCGACAATCATGAGGTGAATGACGATAACGACAGTCTGCATCTGAAACCTTCCGTCGCAAACCGGTTGCCGCCGAGTTCCGGCTTTAGGCGCTGGGCTTTGCGGGGTTCTCGCGAGTTGCGCGGGTGTTACACGATCGGACCGGGCATTGTCACCCCCGATACCGCTGTATCACCATGGCTGAGCATGATCTTTTCGGAAAACCAGCACCCACTTTTCCGGATCATGCTGTAGCTAAGGGCAGCCCTTCGCAATCGCAAGGAAATCGGCTGCTTTCAGGCTCGCGCCGCCGACAAGCGCGCCATTGACGTTGGCAACCCCCATCAATTCGGCCGCATTCGAGGGCTTTACCGAGCCGCCGTAGAGAATGCGAACCTTGGCCCCCTCCCCGTTAAATCGGCCGATCAGGAAATCCCGGATGAAACGGTGAACTTGCTCGACATCTCCTGATGTCGGGGTGAGACCTGTGCCGATGGCCCAAACCGGCTCGTACGCCACCACCAGATTACCGGCCGTCGATCCGTCCGGGAGCGATCCCGCAAGCTGACCGCCACAGATCTCAAGCGTTTTCGCGGCATCGCGCTGTTCACGCGTCTCGCCAACGCAGACAATGGCGGTAAGGCCGGCGCGCCAAGCCGCTTCCGCCTTTCGCCGCACCAGTGCGTCGCTTTCAGCGTGATCGGCGCGCCGCTCGGAATGACCGACGATCACGACAGCAGCACCCGCGTCTGCCAGCATCTCGGCGGAAATATCGCCGGTATGGGCGCCGGAAGCCTCCGGGTGACAATCCTGCGCACCGATCCGAATATGCGATCCCTGCGCGACTGCGGCGAAGGTCGAGATCAGTGTCGAAGGCGGACAAATGAGGAGGTCCACCTTGCGCCGGAGGTCCCCCACGCCGGCCACCATCTGGCCGAGTTCGCCGGCGGACGCCTTGACCCCATTCATCTTCCAGTTGCCGGCGATCAGCGGCCGGATGGCGTCAGTCATGTTCAATTCCATTCAGCAGAGATGAATATGCGCTACCAGAGCCCGGCCGGCAGTTCCAGATGCCAACTGGTCAACCGGCTTCAATTGGCCCCCTTGCCCGAGGTTGCGGGGGGCTTTCGGCCACTTTATGATACCGCATCAACTCGGTGACGCCCTTTTGCTGATCGCTCTGAGGCGCGACCCGGTTCCCCTCCGAAAGACAAGTTGGACCCATGCTTCGAGGAATGCGCAAAGCCTCATCAAACTGGCTCGGCAAGACTATTATGGCCGTGGTGATGGGCGTGTTGATTATCAGTTTCGGCATCTGGGGCATTGCCGATATTTTCAGGGGATTCGGACAATCGACCTTGGCAAAAGTCGGCCACATCGAGATCTCGCTCAATCAATTCCGTCAGCTCTACACCGATCGGCTGCAGCAGATCAGCCGCCAATTCGGCCGCCCGCTGACGACGGAGCAGGCCCGCGCGTTCGGCCTCGACCGCCAAGTGCTGCAGCAGACGATCGCGGAGGCAGCCCTTGACGAGGATGCGCGACGGCTGGGGCTCGGGCAGTCCGACGCTGAGACCATGCGCCTCGTCTTCAGCGATCCGAACTTCCAGGGCGTCAATGGCAAGTTCGATCCGCAGCGCTTTCAGGCGATGATCCGCCAGTTCGGCTTCTCCGAGCAGCGTTACATCGCCGACCAGCGACGGGTGTCGCTGCGGCGGCAAATTGCCGGCTCGATCGCAGCTGGCCTCGAGCCGCCGAAAACGCTGATCGAAGCGCTGAGCCGCTTCCAGAACGAGCAGCGCTCGATCGAATACGTCAAACTCGACGCGGCGCAGGCAGGCACCATCGATCCGCCCTCGCCGGAGACGCTGGCGGGTTATTTCGACGATCACAAGACCCAGTTCCGCGCGCCCGAATATCGCAAACTATCCTTTGTGCTGATCACGCCCGAGGAGATCGGCAAATGGTCCGATGTGTCGGACGAAGACGCAAAAAAACTGTTCGAACAGCGCCGCGACCGGCTCGGCAAGCCTGAGGAGCGCGAGGTGTCGCAGATCGTGTTTCCAAATGTGGAAGAAGCCCAGGCTGCGCGCAGTCGCATCGCGGGCGGGTTGTCGTTCGACGATCTCGCCAAGGAGCGCGGGCTTAGCTCCACCGATGTCACCCTCGGCACGGTCGCTAAATCCGCCATCCTCGATCCCGAAATCGCCAATGCGGCTTTTTCGCTTCCCGCGGGCGAAGTGAGCCAGCCTGTGCAAGGCAAGTTCGGCGTGGCGCTGGTCAAGATCGGCGCCATCCAGCCGGGCGTCGAGCCGTCCTATGAAAGCGTCGCCGCTGACCTGAAGAAGGAAATCGCGACCGAACGCGCCCGTACCAAGGTGGCCGAACTGCGCGACAAGATGGAAGACGAGCGCGGCGGTGGCGCCAGCGTCATTGAAGCGGCCCGGAAACTCGGCCTCAACCCCATCACCGTCGATGCCGTCGATCGCTCCGGCCGGATGCCCAACGGTCAGCCGGTGACCAGCATCCCGAACGGTCTCGACGTCGTCTCGCAAGCCTTCAACAGCGATGTCGGCGTCGATAACGACCCGATCTCGTTCAAGGGTGGTTACGTCTGGTACGACGTCCTGGGCATCACGCCGTCGCGCGAACGCACCCTCGAGGAGGTCAAGGATCAGGTCGAGGCCAAATGGCGCGACGACCAGATCTCAGCGCGGTTGCGCACCAAGGCAACCGAGATGGTGCAAAAGCTCGAACAGGGCGGCAAGCTCGCGGACGAAGCGGCCAGCACGGGGTCGAAGGTCGAGATCGCCGCGGGCCTCAAGCGCGATGCCTCGCCGCCAGGCGTGCCCTCGGGCGCGATCGCCGCGGCGTTCCGTACGGCAAAGGATGGCGTCGGACAGACCTCGGGTTCGGGCGGCAGCGAATGGATCGTGTTCCGCGTCACCGATATCGCCGTGCCGCCGGTGGATCTTTCCTCTGACGACATCAAGAAGCTAAAGGAGACCCTGGAGCGCGCCATGACCGACGAACAGGTCGCGCAATACGTCACCAGGCTTGAAAAGGATATCGGCACCAGCATCAATGAGGCCGCCTTCGCGCAGGTCACCGGCGCGAACAACTGAAAGCCTGCGATGGACGACCTCAAATCGATCATTGCCAAAGTCGCGACCGGCGCCACGTTGTCGCGCGACGAGGCGGCGTCGGCCTTCGACAGCCTGATGTCGGGAGAGGCGACGCCCTCGCAGATGGGCGGACTGTTGATGGCGCTGCGGGTACGCGGCGAGACCGTCGACGAGATCACCGGCGCGGTTTCCGCGATGCGCTCGAAGATGCTGCGCGTCATCGCGCCCGCGGATGCCGTCGACGTAGTCGGCACCGGCGGCGACGGCTCCGGCTCGGTCAATGTGTCGACCTGCGCCTCCTTCATTGTCGCGGGCGCCGGCGTGCCCGTAGCCAAGCACGGCAACCGCGCGCTTTCGTCGCGCTCGGGCGCGGCTGATGTGTTGTCGGCCCTCGGGGTGAAGATCGACCTCAGGCCCGAGCAGGTCGGCCGCTGCGTATACGAAGCCGGCATCGGCTTCATGTTCGCGCCTGCGCATCATCCCGCCATGAAGAACGTCGGTCCGACCCGCACCGAACTCGCAACCCGCACGATCTTCAACCTGCTTGGACCGCTGTCCAATCCCGCCGGCGTCAAGCGGCAGATGGTCGGCGTCTTTTCAAGACAATGGGTGCAGCCGCTGGCGCAAGTGCTGAAGAACCTGGGCGCCGAATCCGTCTGGGTCGTGCATGGCTCCGATGGCCTCGACGAAATAACCCTCACCGGCCCGACGTCGGTTGCAGCACTTGAAGGCGGCAGCATCCGCACCTTTGAAGTGACGCCGGAGGAAGCAGGGCTCACCCGCGTCGGCGGAGACGGGCTGAAGGGCGGCGACGCCGACGCCAACGCGATCGCGCTGCAGGGAGTGCTCAATGGCAAGCCGAGCCCTTTTCGCGACGTCGCCTTGTTGAACGCGGCGGCGGCATTGATCGTCGCCGGCCGCGCCAAGAACCTGAAGGAAGGCGTTGCGATCGGCACCAAATCGCTCGGCAGCGGTGCCGCAGCCGCGCGGCTGAAGCACTTGATCGCAGTCTCCAACAGCTAGTCCGCAAGGAGCAGGAGCGATGTCCGATATCCTGAAGAGGATCGAGACTTACAAGCGCGAGGAGATCGCGGCCGCCAAGCGCGCCCATCCGCTTGCGAGCGTCGAGGCTCTGGCGAAAGCCGCTCCCGCGCCGCGCGGCTTTGTCCAGGCGATCCGCCGCAAGCTTGAGGGCGGCGAATATGCGCTGATTGCCGAAATCAAGAAAGCCTCGCCCTCCAAGGGGCTCATTCGTGCCGACTTCGATCCGCCCGCGCTTGCCAAGGCCTACGAGGCCGGTGGTGCTGCCTGTCTTTCAGTGCTGACGGACACGCCCTCTTTTGAGGGCCATCTCGATTTCATGGTAGCGGCGCGCACGGCGACCAAACTGCCGGTGCTGCGCAAGGATTTCATATTCGATCCCTATCAGGTGGTCGAGGCCCGCGCCCACGGCGCCGACTGCATCCTCATCATCATGGCCGCGCTCGGCGATGGCGCCGCCAAGGAGATCGAGGACGCCGCGATCGCGCAAGGCATGGACGTGCTGATTGAGATCCACGAACGTGCCGAACTTGATCGCGCGCTAAAACTTCGTTCGCCGCTGCTCGGCATCAACAACCGCAACTTGCGCACGTTCGAGACCACGCTTGCGACCAGCGAAGCGCTGGCGCCGTTGATTCCGAAGGAGCGCCTGATGGTCGGCGAAAGCGGCATCTTTGCGCCGGGCGATCTGGCGCGGCTGGCGCGGCTTGGCATGTCGACCTTCCTAGTCGGCGAGAGCCTGATGCGGCAGGCCGATGTAACGGCAGCAACGCGGAAGCTGCTGGCAAAAGGCGTAGCCGCGAGCGCGACAGGCGCGGGCTGATGCAGCGTAAGACTTCCAGGGCTGGCCCTGCCCTCACCCACATTGACGCCGGCGGCGAGGCGCGGATGGTGGACGTGTCGGAAAAACCGGCAACCGAGCGGACGGCCATCGCCGAAGGCCGCGTCGTCATGAGCAAGGCAACACTTGAGTTGATCCTCTCAGGCAACGCCAGGAAAGGCGATGTGCTGGGCACTGCGCGGATCGCCGGCATCATGGCGGCCAAGCGCACCTCGGAATTGATCCCGCTGTGCCACCCGCTGGCGCTATCGAAAGTCACGCTCGATATCACGCCCGATCACAAGCTGCCCGCCTGCATCGTGCGGGCTACCGTGAAGGTCACGGGCCCGACCGGCGTCGAGATGGAGGCGCTGACGGCGGTATCGGTCGCGTGCCTGACGATCTACGACATGATCAAGGCCGTCGAGCGTGGCGTTCGCATCGAAGGCCTTCATCTCGTTGAGAAAAAGGGCGGCAAGTCCGGGCACTACCGCGCCTGACGATGGCTCGGCCGCGAACGCCTTCACGGCTGAGTGATCTATGCATCAGGAAGGGCGCATCGGCCCGGGTGTTATTCAGTAAGCGCGAGCCCATGACCTGCATCGGAGAAACGCAATGTCGACGTCTAAACTTGTTGGCGCGGTGGCCGTTCTATCAAGTCTGTGCACAACGCCGGTGTTGGCGCAGGCGGTGGTCCAGGAGCCGGGCTACTGCGCGTTCTTCTATCCCAATGCAAATTGCCAGAACAAAGGGCCAGGCAATCCCTATGGCAACTATCGCCAGCCCGCCGCCCGCGGCAATGACTGGTCAAGCGGTGAGACCGTCGGTGTGGCGCCGAAGCGATCGCGTGCCCACCGATACGGGTCTTCGACGGCGCGCATGCAATAGCGCAGCGATGCTACCAGATAACGGGCGAAATCAACCCAACCCGCGACGGCGTTCGCGATAGGCGCGTGTCTTCGTGCGATTTCCGCACAAGCTCGACATGCACCAGCGCCTCGTGGCGGGCTTTGATCGATCGAAGAAAACCCGCCGGCACTCTTCCGACGCGCACATTTTCAGGCGATCCAGGGTTCCGTTGATGGAGCCATCGTAGAGCTCTGCGACCACCGCCGATAGGCCAGCCAAGGCATCGCCGCGCGCCGACCTCAGCACCATGGCGCGATCGTCGCGCGCCTCTACCACGAGCGGGAACAGCCTCAACGCCCTGTTCAGCGACCGAGCAGCATCCTTGTCTTTGCCACGGTCAGCGGGGTCGCATCGCAGATAATCGCGAGCACATGCGCGCAAATCCAATGCGGTTTCAAACATCGCGGGCGTGATCTTGGCGCTCGTGAACAGCAGCCCCCGCTGCGACATCCAGGCCTCAAGTTCGCGCGGCCCAGCGAGTTCGTCGGACTGAGGGTGTTGCACGCCGTATTGCCTGAAACGCCTGACGTCGAGCGAATTGGCGAAATCATAGAGATTGGCCAACGCATCGGGAACCTTGAATTTTTTTGACTCTTTGGACATTGCGACACCAGTAAAGTATCTTAATTAGTGTCCTGAAACAGACACCAGTATAGCTATGATACTGGTGTTTAACATCAAGATAAGCAAAACGAGGCGATCATGAATGGCCAAGCAAAATTGTCGCATCCGCGGGCCTTCTACGGCTGGTTTGTCGTCGCCGCCGCCTTCGCGGTGACCTTCGTAGGCTTCGGTTCCGCCTACACGTTCAGCGCGTTCGTCGAGCCGTTGCAGCATGATTTCGGGGCCTCGCGCGGCTCGGTATCGCTGGTATTTTCGCTTGCCGGCTTCCTCTATTTCGGCCTCGGCATCATCAGCGGCCCGCTCGCCGATCGCTTGGGCTCCCGACCGTTTGCAGTGGCCGGCATGATCTTGACCGGCGTCGGGCTCGCCGCCGCGAGCGCAGCGCAGAGCCTCGCCCAGGTCTACCTGGCCTACGGCCTCGGCGTTGGTCTCGGCATGGGCTGCGCCTATGTTCCCGCCATCGGCGCGGTCCAACGTTGGTTCGTTCGCAGCCGCGGCTTTGCCTCCGGGCTTGCCGTCAGCGGGATCGGCGTCGGCACATTGGCGATGCCGCCGCTGGCCTCGCTCCTGATCGGTCTGCTGGGTTGGCGCGGCGCCTATCTCGCGCTCGGCGCGCTGGCTGCGGTGTTGGGTGGCGGATTGGCGCTGCTGATCGAGAACGATCCACGCCGCCGCGGCCTTGGTCCCGACGGCGACCCGCCGCAATCGACCACGCCGATGGCACAGCCGGAGGGGGCCAGCGTCCGCGAGGCCATCCGCTCGACCCGCTTTATCGGTCTTTACGTCGCCTGTTTGATCTGCGCCTTCGGTGTGTTCGTCCCGTTTGTCCATCTCGTGCCCTACGCGCGTGATCACGGGATCGCGCCATCCTCGGCGGTGTGGTTGCTGGCGGTGATCGGCGTCGGCTCCACCGCAGGGCGATTTTTCCTCGGCGGCCTTGCCGATCGCATGGGCCGCGAACTGTCGCTGCTGTTGATGTTCATCGGCATGGCGCTGGCATTGGCGATGTGGGCGGTCTCGACGACCGTCTGGCCGCTCATTGTCTTCGCTTTCGTCTATGGCGTGTTCTACGGCGGCTGGGTCGCGGTGCTCCCGGCCGTGGTGATGGACTATTTCGGCGGCCGCAATGTCTCTGGCCTGATCGGCATTCTCTACACCAGCGTGGCTTTCGGCACGCTCATCGGCCCGAGCGCCGCTGGTTTTGCCTTCGACTTCAGCCACAGCTACACGCTGCCGATCCTGTTGAGTGTCGGCGCCAACATCCTGGCCGCCATGATCGTCGCAGCGACATCAAGCGCTGCGGTCCGCAAGACCGCGCTTCAGCGATAGACGCCGCATGCTACCGTCGGGAGCGTTAGGCTTTCGTTAACCTCGATTGCTAACGTGACTTCCATTTGGGCACATTAGCAATGGTCATGGCCGGGCTTGAACGTGTGATCTCGGCGTTCGCCCCGGCAATGATCCGCGCTCCATGACGACCAACGGTACAGCTTCCACTGACGTCAAAACGTTCATGCGCGGCGGTCCGATCCGTTGGCTGATCCTGGGCGGCTTGCTGCTGATCGCAGCGATCGCAATCGGCGCGACCGTGATGGCCGGGAATTTCCGTGAGCGGGCGCTGCGCAACAGCGAGCGCGAACTGGAAAACACCGTGCTGCTGCTCGCCCGTCATTTCGATCAGCAGCTCGGGGATTTCGAGGTCATTCAGAAGGATCTCATCGACCAGATGCGATCGAGTGGGATCGCGACGGCCGAGAGCTTCAGGCAGCGGATGGCCGGCAAGGACGTCCATCTCATGCTCAAGTCAAAATTGAGCGCGTTGTCATATGTCGGCGGCGTCAATGTTTTCGATGCCGACGGCACGCTCGTCAACACGTCGACGGCATGGCCTGTGCCGTCGATCAATGTCGGCGACCGACCCTATTTCAGGACCTTCAAAACCGATCCGCACGCGCCGGAAATGCTGGTCGAGCCGGTGCACAGCCGGATCAGCGGCGCCTGGACCACGGTGATCGCCCGCAAGATGACGGGACCGCACGGCGAGTTGCTCGGCGTCGTCGGCCGCGGCATCGAACCGGCCAATTTCGAGAAATTCTTCGCATCCGTCGCACTTGCTCCCGGCGCGGCGATTTCGATGCACCACCGCAACGGAACGCTGCTGGTCCGTTACCCGCATCCCGAAGGCATGATCGGGCGGAACTTCAAGGCGGGCGGGCCCGTTGTCCGGCAGAAGATATTCGAGCTCCCCCAATACACCACGCGCCTGACCAGTCCCATCGATGGCCAGGACCGATTGGTTTCATCGCGCGCGCTCGCTAATTTCCCGATCGTGATCGTCGCCACCAAGACCACGGAAGCGGCGCTGGCCGATTGGCGGGAGCAGATGCGCATCCTGGTCGCGGTAGCGGGCGCCTCCGCGCTCGCCATAGCCTTGTTGCTGTTCCTGGTCGTTCGCAAGTTGTCGCTGCAGCATCGCCTTTCGCAGCAGCGCTTGACGCTGGAGAAGCAGCGCCTGGACAAAGCCGTCAACAACATGACGCAGGGCCTCTTGCTGTTCGACAACTCCCAGCGTCTCGTCGTCTGCAATCAGCGTTATATAGAAATGTACGGCCTGTCCGCCGAAGTCATAAAGCCGGGATGCAGCTTCCGCGAGATCATCGAGCACCGCAAGGCCACCGGATCGTTTACCGGCGACGTCGACCAATACATTGCGCGCGTTCTGCACGACATCCCCTTGAGAAACTCCATGGTAGTCGACACCTCCGACGGGCGCTCGGTCCAGATTATCAACGAGCCGCTCGCGGACGGCGGGTGGCTCGCGACCCACGAGGATATCACCGAGCGCAGGCGCGCCGAGCAGCGCATCACGCATCTTGCCCACTATGACGTGTTGACGGACCTGCCCAACCGTGCCCTGTTCCAAGAACGGCTGAAGCAGGAGCTGGCCTGCATTGCGCCGGGTCAGCGAGTAGCCGTCTGCTACATCGACATCGACGAATTCAAAAGCGTCAACGATTCCCTCGGCCACCTGATCGGTGATGAGCTGTTGAAGTATGTCGCCGTCAGTCTCGGCCAGTGCGTCGGCGATAGCGGCTTTGTCGCACGGCTCGGCGGCGATGAGTTCGCCATCGTCCAGACCGCGGTCAAGACGCCTGACGACGTCACCGATCTCCTGAACGACATCTTCAACGCGATCAGAGAACCCTATGACTGTCTCGGTCATCAAGTGACCACCGACGCCAGCATCGGCGTCGCGCTCGCGCCTGATCACGGCGTCGATCTCGAACAAATCCTCAAGAACGCGGATATGGCGATGTATGCCGCCAAATCGGCGGGGCGACGGACTTACCGTTTCTTCGAACCCGACATGGATGCGGAGGTCAAGGCGCGCCGCAGGCTGGAAAGCGATCTGCGTCAGGCGATATCCGGCGGTAAACTCGAGGTGTACTATCAGCCTTGCCTTAGCCTTCAGAGCAACGAGATCACCGGATGCGAAGCGCTGGTACGCTGGCGGCACCCCGAGCGTGGCATGGTTTCGCCGGCCGAATTCATCCCGATTGCGGAAGAAACCGGTCTCGTCAATCAGCTCGGCGAATGGGTGCTGACGACGGCCTGCAGGGAGGCGGCGACCTGGCCCAGTGACATCAAGCTCGCGGTCAACGTTTCGCCGGTCCAGTTCAAGAGCGGCACGCTGGCGCTGAAGATCATGGCGGCACTGGCCGCCTCCGGCCTGCCGGCCAGCCGGCTGGAGCTCGAGATCACCGAGGCGGTGCTGATCCGCGACGACGAGACCGCGCTTGCGATCCTGCACCAGCTTCGCGCCATCGGCGTGCGCATCGCGCTCGATGATTTCGGCACCGGCTACTCCTCGCTCAGCTACTTGCAGCGTTTCCCGTTCGACAAGATCAAGATCGACCGTTGCTTCGTCAACGATATCGGCGAGCCCGGCGGCTCCTCCAGCATCGTCCAGGCGGTCGTGAACATCGCTGCCGCCCGCAACATGACGACCACGGCGGAAGGCGTCGAGACCGAGGAACAGCAGCGGCTGCTGCGCATGCTTGGCTGCTCGGAGATGCAGGGCTACCTGTTCAGCCCGGCAAAGCCGGCCGCGGAGCTCAAGCACTTGTTCGCCGCGCACGGCGAACGCGTCGCAACGCTGGCAGCGGGCCAGGCGCGAAAGCGCCGGCACGCGCCAGACGCCGCCTAATTCGGGACGACCGCCTTGGGCGGCGGTGGAACGTTGGCGTTGACGGTGACGCCGCGCAACAGGTTGAAGGCCGCATTGAGCGCCTTGTCGTCCTTTTCTTCCGGCGGCACATAGGATTGCGAGCCGCCCTGCTCCGCGCCTTCGGCGGAAAGGTGGCCGCGCATCGAGGCCTCGCCCTTGGTGTCGGTGCGGCCTTTGAGTTCGTCGGGCACATCCTGCAGTAATTCGATATCGGGCGTGATGCCCCTGGCCTGGATCGAGTGTCCGGACGGCGTGAAATAGCGCGCGGTGGTGAGCGCCAGCGCGCCGTTTCCTGCACCGAGCGGGATGATGGTTTGCACCGACCCCTTGCCGAACGATCGCGTCCCGATCAGGGTCGCGCGCTTGTGATCGTGCAGCGCACCGGCAACGATTTCGGAAGCCGACGCCGATCCGCCGTTGATCAAAACGATCAGCGGCTTGCCCTTGATGAGGTCGCCGCCATGCGCGG
Organism: Alphaproteobacteria bacterium; assembly: GCA_005884765.1. GTDB lineage: Bacteria > Pseudomonadota > Alphaproteobacteria > Rhizobiales > Xanthobacteraceae > Bradyrhizobium. Next base: position 17,249 of record VAZV01000187.1, on the reverse strand, counting down.
TGAAACGCTGGGTCTCCTCGGGGTTGCGGCCGCGCGTCGAAACGACCTCGCCGCGCGCCATGAATGTGCTCGACACCGAGACGGCCTGATCAAGCAGCCCGCCCGGATTGTTGCGGAGGTCGACGACGTAGCCGACCAGCTTCTCCGGCGGGATCTCCTTTGAGATATCAGAGATCGCCTTGTGCAGCGCATCGGTGGTCTGTTCGTTGAATGAGGTGATCCTGATATAGCCGACGTCGCCGCCCTCAGCGTGGTAGCGGACCGGACGCACGTGGATGATCTCGCGGGTGATCGAAACGTCGAACGGCGCATCCTTGCCCTTGCGCAGGATGGTGAGCTTGGTCTTGGTATCGACCGCACCTTTCATCTTGTTGACGGCTTGCTCGAGCGAAAGCCCCTGCACCGCGTCGCCGTCGATCTGGCTGATCAGGTCGCCCGACATGATCCCGGCCTTTGCCGCCGGCGTGTCGTCGATCGGCGAGACCACCTTGACGAGGCCCTCTTCCATCGTGACCTCGATGCCGAGGCCGCCGAATTCGCCCGACGTCGTCTCCTGCATCTCGCGCCAGGCCTTGTCGTTCATGTAGCGCGAGTGCGGATCGAGCGAGGTCACCATGCCGTCGACCGCACCCTCGATCAGCTTGGTATCGTCGGGCTTTTCGACATAGTCGGCCCGGACGCGCTCGAATACCTCGCCAAACAGGTTGAGCTGCGAGTAGGTATCCGCCGCACTTGCGGCGGCTTTGGCGGCTGCGACCAGATGCCCGCTTTGCGGACCGGTAACGAGAAGCGTCAGGCACGTTCCGGTGAGCGCGCCACAGAGAAACAGGAAATTCTTCCGCATTACAGGCCTTCTCGCTGTCGGTTGAGGCCCATTCATTATGGACCGGGCAAATCAAAGGCGGAAATCACAATAGCTTTCTGGTTTCTTCAAGGCCGACCTGCAAGCCCCCTGCCAAGCCGACCTGCCAAGCCGACCTGCCATGTCGACGGTTGGGTGCCAAAACCGCGCTTGGCGCGGGTGCCGAGCCAATATCCGAACTGCGGCGGAACATTCCGGAACGGCCCTTCGATGCCCAATTTCAAGGCAGCGTCCATCGGCCAGTTCGGGTTGTTGAGGCTCTCGCGGCCAACCGCGATCAAATCGGCCTGTCCCCGCTGCAGGATCTGCTCGGCCTGATCGCCGTGGATGATCAGGCCCACCGCCATGGTCATGATATCGGCGTGGCGGCGAACATATTCCGACAGCGGCACCTGATAATTGTATTTGGTCTCCTTGCCCAGGATCGGCGCCTGGTCGGTGATACCGCCGGACGAGCAATCGATCACGTCGACGCCCCTGGTCTTGAGGAGCTTGGCGAGCCGCGCGCTCTGCTCTACCCCCCAGCCCGCATTGTCCTCCACCGAGAGCCGCACGAACAGCGGCTTGTCGTCGGGCCAATGCGCGCGCACCGCCTCTGTGATCTCGGTGATGAAGCGCATCCGATTTGATTCCGAACCGCCATATTCATCGGTGCGCTGGTTTGATCGCTCGGAGAGAAACTGGTGCACGAGATAGCCGTGCGCGCCGTGCAGCTCCAGCACATCAAAACCTGCTTGATGCGCCCGCCGCGCGCCGTTGCCCCAGGCCTGGACGAGGTCCTTCACCTCATGGCGCTCCAGCGCCTTCGGCACCGGCCATCGCTCGCTGTGGGCAAGCGCGCTTGGCGCAACCGGCGTCCAGGCGTCCCAGTCCTCGATTTCAGGCGTCCGCTGCAACGGCCCGTCGCCTTCCCATGGACGCCTCGCGCGCGCCTTGCGCCCGGAGTGGCCGAGCTGAAGGCCGGCCACCGCGTTCTGCTCCTTGATGAACCGCACGAGCCGGCTCAGCGGCTCGACGAAGGCGTCATCCCAGATGCCGAGATCGCCCACCGTGCCGCAGCCGCGGCGCTCGACCTTGGTGGATTCGACGACGACGAGGCCGGCACCGCCGGCTGCGAACTTGCCGGCGTTCATCAGATGCCAGTCGGTTGGAAATCCCTTCACCGCGGAATATTGATGCATCGGCGGCACCACGATGCGGTTGCGAAGCGAGATGTCCCGAAGCTTCAGTGGAGAGAACAACAAGATCCCGGACATGGCGGTTCCTCGGTAGTTTCCTTGGCAGTCGCCTCGGCGGTTTCGTAACGAGGTCTGGACGGCCACGCTAATGCCTCTCGCCGCTACCGCAAAGCCCCGGATTCCAAATCTCAACGCGACGCCGCGTTCTCGCGGCGCGGATAGCGTCCGAGTTGTTGCGCAGACAACCCTCGAAAAATAAGAGGGCGCAGGGAAAGCCGGGTGCTCGATGCACCCGCAGCCTCGCACGCAAAACAAAAAGCGCACGAGCGTCGTCACCACAGGTTTACCGAAACAGTCCGGCCTTCCCTGCGCAATGGTTTTAACGGCTTATAGCGCGCTCTCCTCGGCGACGAATTCGTCTTGTCACCGTCGTTGGCGAATTAGCGGCATGTCCGCACCCGGTCGGGCCGACATGCCTCCGCCAACTTGACACCAGCAACGGGTGCCAGGACCACACGGTTTTGCCGTCCGCAAAAGCGCCGCTCGTCTGCGCGCCGGCCGTTCGCTCACGAGCCCATGAGGACTCGCCCTGCAACTGCCATCGGCGCGCACGACGCTATCGCGTCCACCGCATCCCGCACCCAACGTCCGTGACGATCGCGATACGCCCCTCATCTGGGCGCGAGACGGCTGAAACTAGTGGAGGTGATTTGCCCGACGGCACAAGCGAAATATTTTTGGCAAGGGGACTGGACGACCCAAATCATGTTGATCCGCTTCAACAAAATAGCGTTTTGGTTAAACTGCGATCCGCAACCGGGATCGAGCCCAGTGGGCGCGTCTTGGGCATGAACTGATAAAATTCAGAGTGATCGGACTTCCGCTTTGTGGTGCATCCCGGACTCACATCGGACATCGCGTAATGTCCGAAAGGCGGCCCAACAGCCGACAATTCGAAATGGATGATTCGAAATGAAAGAGGCCGCCAACTGAGGCGGCCTAAATGGCATCCCAAAACAAGAGGAGCATGCTTGATCGCACCCTGCGCACATCCGCCCTCCTACAGCACTTGAAACACGTCGAAGGTCCGCTTGCCCGCCGTGCGCGAGCCGGTGGCTATTGAGCATATGCGGTTCATCCAGCTATATTTTCCCGAGCTCGTCTCGAAGTAGGGTGTAGCTCGGAAGTAGTACGTTTCGGCATCGACGATCTCACTCCGATTCAGGCGATCAATCACCTCTTTCGGGCCGTGGCGAAAGGCTTTCCAGCTCATATGGATCTGTTGCTTGTCATCGGTTTCAAGTGTGATCCGCGCCTCGATTTCAAGCACGTCGTCGCTGCGCAGGAGCATCCAGCAGGCGCCGCCCGGCAACACCATGCCCTTGACCTTCGGCCCGTCGAAGCTGCCAGCAACAAACCGCCCAACGCGACGGGTGCCATAGGGCATGTTGCCGAGATTGGAGACTTCAAGCTCCAGAGCTAAGGTGAAAAGAAATTCCGTCTTGATCTCTGGCATGGGCGTATCCGATGAAGCTGTTTTACGCACCTGGTTCATCGTCTCTGTTGGTCCACATTGTGCTGCACGAGGCCGGACTGCCATTTACAGCAGTTAGGATCGACGAGCACACCAAGATTATCGACGGGGGCGGTGATTACAAAAAGGTGAATCCGTTGGGCTACGTGCCGGCCCTTGAGCTGGACGACGGCACGCTGCTAACGGAAGGCGTCGCTATCGTTCAATATATCGCCGATCAGGTGCCGCATAAGAAGCTTGCACCACCCAATGACACAATCGAACGGACAAAGCTGCAATCCTGGTTGAACTTCTTTGCAAGCGAGATGCATAAGGGTGGTTTCTCGCCGCTCTTCTACAAGGGGATACCGGAAGAGGCGAAAGCCGTGTTCCGTGCCCGGCTTGCAGCTCGCTTTGCTCACCTTGATGAGCATCTCAGAGACAACGAATACATCATGGGGCAAGATCACTCGGTAGTTGATGCCCACTTCTTCGTCGTGTCGAACTGGGCGAATTGGGTCAACTTCGATTTATCGCCTTACCCGAACGTGCTTTCCTACCGCAACCGCATTGCCGCGCGAGCGGCAGTACGTTCTGCGATGGAGGCGGAAGGTCTCATCCCCTGGCCCAGTTCGCAGCCTGCGTAGGCCTACCTACACCGATTGAAGTCCGCAGCGGGTCGCAAAAAAACGTCGTGTTGGCACTCTGCCGATGATTTCTGGTCTAACCCGATCAACAGATATCTCAGGGCGCGTTTGCAATCTCAAAGGTGCCCAATAGCTGCCGCGGAGCGTTGCGTCATTTCCCTTCGTTTAACTTCAGGAGAGCATCCGCATTGCCGTGGCTGAACTTACTTAGGTCGGCCGGTGCGAGCGGAAGGCGGTCGAGGAAGGCACGGCCGCGCGCGTTGGAGGAATAGGGATAATCGACGGAAAACATGATGCGGTCGATGCCAAACGTCAGCAGCGCGGCAATGAGCGGCGGCTCGCTGAAAACGCCGCTGGTCGTGAGCCAGACCTGGTCGAGGATGGTGCGGCCGACCGACCGCCGCAGGTGCTCGATCTCAAGAGCGAACATCTCGTCGGCACGCGCCAACATCATCGGCAGCATTTCGCCCATGTGCCCGATGATGAGCTTCAATCGCGGATGCCGATCGAGCGTGCCGGAAAGCACCAGGCGCAAAATGTGAATCGCCGTCTCCGAATGCCAGCCCCATCCCGCGCTTTCGAGCACGCGGCTGGTGCCGGATGGAAGATTAGCGAAATAAGCCTGCCGTACGGCCTCGGGCGCAAGGTGGGGATGGACATAGATCGGTACGTCGAGGTCGGCGGCCGCCGCCAGCAGGCCGTCATAGCTTGGGTCATCGAGGAAGCGGCCCTCAGTCGTGCCGTTGATGAGCGCACCGACAAATCCAAGCTCCCTGACCGCACGAACGAACTCGGCAATCGCGGCATCCGGGCTCTGCATTGGCAGTACGGCGAAACCGGAAAAACGTTCGGGGTGACGGGCGATCGCTGCCGCCAAGTGGTCGTTCATCGCCCGCGCAATCCCGACACCATCTGGGCCGGGCACGAGATCGGGGCCGGGACCGCTATTGGAGAGCACCTGCATCGTGATGCCGGCCTCATCCATAGATTGCAGGCGCCGCTCGCCAATCTCGGGCAGGAGTTCGAGTGGATTGGGGCCGCCGGGGGGCGGTTTTCTCGACCGAAAGCCGCGCCGGCTGATTGCGTTCGGATCAATGCGCTGGACGAGATCGGGGACCGTGAAATGCTCTTCGAGCGCGACGACACGCATGGCGGTAATCTCACGAACCAAGATGGGTGCTTTCAACCAAGGCTCCGCACGTTACCATCCGGCGCTTGATCGCCCAAGGCACGCCTTCGCCAGCGTGTATGGACAATTAAAGACGCTAGCCCGATGCCCGCCGTGCCCTCGGCTCCCATCGATCTCATCTTTGTTCGGCTCGTGCCCGGACCTTGAGCTCTAACCCGCAATGCGCGGCTGATGTCTTGGTTCGATCATTCTCGACCAAATTGAAAGGCCGGCGTCATGTCCGGCGACGTGTCTGAAGGCGTTGCGTATCTCGCCTCCATCGCATCGTAGGCCGGCTTGCCGACCAGCCTTTGCCGTTCCTCGAAGGAGGCAACCGACGCTTCGTCGAGCACGCCGGTGTCACGCAGCGTCTTCAGTGCGATCTGCATGCCATGGACGGCGCCCTGCAGCGCGGCGTTGGCGTAAAGCACGAGGCTAAATCCCATCTCGGCGGCGGCTGCTCCGCTCACAATTGGCGTCTTGCCTCCGAGCACGATGTTCAAAAGCTGCGGCGCGGCGAGCCGCCGCGGCACTTGCTTGAGGTCGGCGAGCTCGACGAAGGTGACATCGGCGCCGGCTTCGAGATAGCGACTGGCCCGATCGATGGCTGCATCGAAACCCTCAACCGCGCAGGCGTCGGTCCGCGCGATGATGACGAGGTCGTGACGGCGGGCATCCACGGCGGCCCGCACCTTGTTCACCATCTCCTCGGGTGAAACCAATTCCTTGCCGCTGAAATGACCGCAACGCTTGGGTGCATGCTGATCCTCAAGCTGGATCGCACTGGCCCCGGCCTGCTCCAGGGTGCGAACCGTGTGGGAGACGTTGATGGCGTTGCCGAAGCCGGTGTCGGCGTCGACCACCCGCGGCAAATCCACCACGCCTCGAATAGCCATCGTGTGCTCGACGACCTGAGTAAGGTCCATGAAGCCGAGATCCGGCAGGCCGAGATGCAGGCGACGTGCCGTTAACCATTTCTTAACCATAAGGATTCAGTCTCAGGCGGCGCTGGTTCGGGCAAGTGGACTGCATTTGAACGTCATCACGACCTTCCCGGCCGCGTGCTTTTTCATCGTTCATCATTGGGCGGCGGGTGGATGCCCGTGGGGGCTCGGTGGAGTGACGGTATGTCCAGGCGTGAGTTCCAAGCGGACGAAAATTTGCTTGCAGCATTCGCGTTGACGATTGGCGGCGCCTTGGGCGCCGGTCTTCCGATGGCGCTGCTGATCATTTGGGTTTGCTCCTGACCTGCTCAGGAGTTGCTGCCGTCCGGGCGGATGTACCCCGGCGGGCTGCGGCGGCCATCTCTCGCGTGAATCGCTCGCGTGAGATGGCCGCACTGCATATGCACCGGACGCGGGTCGTCAGAGATCTACCGGTCGCCGAGATGATCAGGGATGCAAAACATCGCGAACGTCAGCGCGATGGTGATCGCCAATCGCAATCACGTGGCGAAGGTCGCCGACCAGTTCGCGATAATGCAATGCGAGTCCCAAATATAGCTTACGTTTCGCCCCGTCCGTTGCCAGCTTGGCAATCAGTTCGCAGTCGGCGATGAGCGTTTCAAAACGCTCCACTTTGGCTTGAAGCTCGGTCATGGCAGGCCTCCCCAGCCCTCCAAGTAAATTAAATAGTGGATAACGCTACGCTTTGGCTTAGGTCACGGCGAACATCATTATGGGATAGAACTATTTTTTTGCTTCGTCCGCCCGCCTGCCCTTATTGTGCTACCGCGATAGACCATGTCTGCCACCCGACGCGTCGCCCGATACGCGGAAGCGCGCAACGTGAAACGCCTTCGGGACATGAAGCGACTTCGGGGCATGAAGCGTCTTGGGGCACGGCCCCGCCTTTCCTTGGGGGGGCGCTAGAGACGGGTGCCGTGCAGGCCGCTCTACCGGGAGCGACCCAATAAAACAACAGGCGTTCTTGCCGGCTGTTCCTGCGACATTTTTGAAGCTCAACCGCAGTTGCACAATGGCCGCTGCGATGTTCCACGCTTGCAAATTAACGATTCCCCGACTCAGTGGAAGATGGCATCTAGCGTGTGGGGGTAGGTCAAAGCGAGTGTCCGCAATGACCCACAAAGCGATTGCTCTGGAATTCGTCGTTCCGACCGTCGTGGCCATCGTGCTGGGGATCGTGCTCGGCATGGGCGCCGTCTATTTGACGAACCGCTACCTTGGCCCCCTCGATCAGGCAGAACTCCAAGCCGCCAATTTTCAGCAGGGATTCCGCTGAAGGCGCGAAAGGGGGAATGAGATGCGAATGTTGACGGCCTTTCTGATCGTCATCGCAGCCATTTACTTCTGGGATGTCGAGTACAACAACGGGACGCTCTCGGATGGAGCGCGCAGCATGGGGCGGTCTATCGCGCACAGCACCGGGTGGTAGCGAACCCAGCTAAACGGGATTCGAACGGACACCGCTTCCCGACGGCAGCCGCGTCAGCGTTTCGACAGGCGCCGAATTGGTGCCGCGCGGGCGGTCCAAATAAAAGCCGCCCACCCGGGCGGTCTTTTAGTTGACAACCAGCAGAGCCAAGGTGCCGACCAACGTAACAAATGCTGCGGATGCCGTTATCAGGCATACCTTTTCAAAGGTGGCCATGATGCTTCCCCCAACCCAACATTCGCGCATGGGAAAAACAAAAATGGCGATTCTCTATCTGTCGGTTCGCTCTCGGACGTTTCCACAAAAAAATTTTTGGGACGTGTTAGCAACCTAGCGACGTACAACGCCGCCTGAGCGGAGTATAATCGCTCGGCGGCGCTGCGTATTTCCCGTCTGGGCCCTCAAATCCCCAGCACGGATATTTCCGCACGAACCGCGCCAAGATTCAACAATAGTCATATCCGTAGAACTACGGCTGGAACCTTGCGGGTGAGCGGCATGGATGACTGGTTCAGTTCCGCCGCTTACCTTCACCAGTGGTTGAATCAGCGCTGCGTACGTGACGCAAGCAACTCGGCCAGCCAACGCGCACCTAACGTTTCATCCGGATCAGGAATCGCGAAGGACACCGCAGTTAAGCGACCTTCTGTTTGGTCGTTCAAACTAGCAATTTGGCATTCCAGGCGGCCGCCCAGCAGCATTCGCGCTGGAACTGGTAGCGCCAGAACCGGAAGCGCCGGACCCGGTGCTTGAAGATGATCCGGGCGAGGTTGTTGATCCGACCGTGCGGCCGCTCTCTCCCGACGGTCCAGTAGCGTTGGTCCCGCTTCTATCGCGAACCACGTTGCTGCTCAGGTCCCAGCATTGATTGCTCGCGGCACCGCTCGAACTTGAGCCCGTTTCAGTTCCTTGTGCGTTTGCGAAGCTGGCGACCGCGAGCAGCGCAGCGCCAGAAGCCGCAGCGAAAATGAGTTTGTTCATGGATGTTCCCTCGTTTGCTTGACCGGCATGAATGCCAGCACGTGTCAATGCTCTCGCTGACACGCGCGTTCCTCTCGGCCCGAAAACTGCCGACAAGGGGTCGGCGGCCGAACCATCTAGTGATGTGGAGCTGTCGCATACCGCGGTGTCCTCTGATCCCGCCGATCCGCCCGCAAGCCATGCAAATTTGGGATGGCGTGAAGGGCTGGGACGCGATACGCGAGAAGGTAACAAGGCCATCACGTAACTTGCGGGAGGACGAGATGAACGAAGCGATCCGGCCAACGAGAAATGTCGAGCTTGGCGCGAGCGCCGAAGAATTTCAAAACCTTCACGAGTTCATCCGCAAAGCCCGCGCCAACCTCAACCAGAACGCCTGGGACTACATCGTCGGTGCCGCCGAGACCGAAACCACCATGCGCCGCAACCGCATGGCGCTCGACGAGATCGCGTTCCGCCCGCGCGTGCTGCGCAATGTCGCCAAGGTCGACGCCTCGGTCGAACGCTTCGGCCGCAAGCTACGCCTGCCGGTGATGCTGGCGCCGGTCGGCGCGCTCGAGATCTTCGATCCCGGTGCTGCCGCAAGCGTGGCGCGCGGGGCCGGCCGATTTGGCGCGGCGCATATGCTCAGTTCCGTGTCCGAGCCAGGCCTTGAGAAGGTCGCCGAAGCGGCCCCCGACGCGCTGCGCATCTTTCAGCTCTATGTCCGCGGCGATGACGCGTTTGTCGAGGACTGCGTCAGCCGCGCGGTTGCCAGCAACTATGCCGCCTTCTGCCTCACCGTCGATACCGCTCACTACAGCCGGCGCGAGCGCGACATCGCCAAGCGCTACGTCCGCGCCAGCCGGCTGCGCGCCACCGGCGGCGACTTCCAGAAGGGGCTGGAGTGGCGAACCGTGAAATTGATCAAGGACAAGTACAGGATACCGCTGATCATCAAGGGCATCGCCACCGCGGAGGACGCAGCGATCGCGCTCGATCACGGGGTCGAGTGGATCTACGTCTCCAATCACGGCGGACGCCAGCTCGATCACGGCCGCGGCGCCATGCATGTGCTGCCCGAGATCGTCGATGCGGTGAAGGGCCGCGCCAGGATCATGGTCGATGGCGGCTTCTGCCGTGGCAGCGACGTCGTCAAGGCGATCGCCAGCGGCGCCGATATCGTCGGCCTCGGCCGCATGCAATGCTGGGCGCTGGCCGCGGCCGGTGAGACCGGCGTTTATCGCATGCTGGAATTGCTCGAGGACGAGGTGGTCAGGACGCTGGGCCTGCTCGGCGCCACTTCTTTCGCCGAGGTCAACAAATCCTGCTTGCATCCGGCCACCACAACCAATGCGCCAAGCGTCTTCAGCGCGTTCCCGCTGCTGGAGATCGAGCCGTACCGGTATTGAGGCAATGACCGGTCCCCTGCTCTCCCCCGGCGCTGCCGACGCGCTGTTGTTCGATCTCGGCCGCGTGGTGCTCGATATCGATTTCAGCCAGGTCGTCGCCTGCTGGGCCGGTCACGCGGGCTGCGAGCCGGCGCATCTCGCGGGTCGATTTTCCTGGCGCGACGAATTCTATCAGCGCCATGAGAGGGGCGAGATCAGCGATACCGAATTTTTCGCCGCGCTGCGCTGTTTGCTCGAGATCGAAATATCGGACGCCCAGTTTCTGGAAGGATGGAATAGGATCTTCGCCGGCGAAATGCCGGGCATCGCGCCGCTGCTCAAACGCGCCGCGCAACGCTTGCCGCTTTACGCCTTCTCCAATACCAACGGCGCCCACGCCGAGCATTTCTCGCAAAGCTATGCCGGCGTGCTCGGCCATTTTCGCGAAATCTTTCTGTCGTCCTCGATCGGGCTTCGGAAACCGGACGCGGCAGCCTATGATCATGTGGTGAACGCGATCGGCGTTCCCGCGCAGCGTATTGTGTTCTTCGACGATCTCGCCGAGAACATCCAAGGCGCGCGGGCGCGGGGACTGAAGGCCGTTCACGTCAAATCGTCCGCCGACGTCGGGGCTGCGCTCGAGGCGCTCGGGATTTAGGAAGGTGGCTTTAGGAGTCTCATCGTGGCGTTGATGCCGGTTGCCGACGCGCTTGCCGCCATTCTCGCGGGCGCCGAACCGTCAGCGGAAGAAATGGTCGCGCTGGATGCCGCCTATCACCGCGTGCTGGCGCGCGATGTGGCTTCCTTGCGCACCCAGCCACCGCAGGCGATGTCGGCGATGGACGGCTACGCCGTGCGGGCAATGGATGCTTCGCACCCCAAGGCGCGGTTGAAGGTGATCGGCGAGGTCGCGGCGGGCCGCCCGTTCGAACGCGCGGTCGGTCCGGGCGAAGCGGTGCGGATTTTTACCGGCGGGGTTATCCCGCAAGGCACTGACGCCGTGGTGATTCAGGAAGATACTCTTGCCGACGGCGCCAGCATCACGATCACGGAAGTCGCCGTGCGCGGACGTCACATTCGCCCCGCCGGCGTCGACTTCAACAAGGGCGACGTCCTGCTGACCCGGGGAACCCGCCTTGCCGACCGCCATCTGTCGCTCGCCGCCGGCATGAACTATCCGGAACTTCCGGTCCGCCGCAGGCCGAGGGTCGCGATCCTGGCGACCGGCGACGAACTGGTGATGCCGGGCGAACCCTTAAGTCCCGGCCAGATCGTCTATTCCAACGGTTACGCGCTGCGGGCGCTGGCCCGCGCCGAGGGCGCTGAGACCATCGATCTGGGCGTCGCCGCTGACACGGCAGAAGCGACCAAAGAGGGCATCCGCCGCGCTCGCGATGCCGGCGCCGACATCCTGGTCACGATCGGCGGCGCCTCGGTCGGTGATCACGACCTCGTCAAGCCATCGCTGGAGGCGGAGGGCGTCGCAATCGCGTTCTGGAAGATCGCGATGCGGCCGGGCAAACCGATGATGCACGGCCGGCTGGGCGCCATGCGGGTGATCGGCCTGCCCGGCAATCCGGTGTCGTCCTACGTGTGCGGCTTCCTGTTCCTGGTGCCGTTGATTCGCGCCCTCTCGGGCCGTGCCGTCATTCATCACGCGCGCGAGACGGCGCTGCTTGGCCGCGACGTCGCCGCCAACGACCAGCGCGAGGATTACTTACGAGCCCGGCTTGAGGAACGCGCGGACGGGGCGTTGATCGCAACGCCGGTCAATCATCAGGACAGTTCCCTGCTCGCTAATCTCGCTGCGGCACGGGCACTTGTGGTACGCGCGCCATTCGCGCCCGCGGCCAGCGCGGGCTCGCCTTGCGACATCATGCGGCTGCCCGAGTAAAGCCGCTCGCGCGAGCCTTGTTCGACCTCGTTCGAGCCTTGCCACAAAACCGGCCACGTTCACGGGAAATTAAGTGGTTGCGGAACACATATCGAACATATAGTGTCCGTTCATGATTTGTTTCGAGACCACGATGTCTAGTGACGCCTGATGATGTCTACGAATGGGAGCCTTGCTCCCGCGATCTTGGGATTCGTGATCTTGGAATCTTGAACCTTGGAATCTTGACCTTGGAATCTTGACCTTGGAATCGTGACTTTGGAATCGTGACCTTGGAATCAACGACTTTGGAATCAACGACACTATCAAACCGGGGGACTGCTCGAGATGCTCACGCGCAAACAGTATGAACTACTGCGTTTCATCAATGAACGGCTGAAAGAGGCCGGTGTGCCGCCCTCCTTCGACGAGATGAAGGATGCGCTGGACCTCCGCTCAAAGTCGGGCATTCACCGCCTCATCACGGCGCTGGAGGAGCGCGGCTTCATTCGCCGCCTGCCCAATCGCGCACGCGCCATCGAGGTGATCAAGCTGCCCGAGGTTTCCGCCGCCGGCAGCGGCAGCAGCCGCCGCGGCTTCACGCCCAGCGTCATCGAAGGCAATCTCGGCAAGGTGCGCGGCGGGAGCACTGACGATGGCGAACGTCCGGTTGCCGTGCCGGTGATGGGCCGCATCGCCGCGGGCACGCCGATCGAGGCGTTGCAGACCCGCAGCCACACCATCAGCGTGCCGCCCGACATGCTCGGCTCCGGCGAGCACTACGCGCTCGAAGTGCGCGGCGATTCGATGGTCGATGCCGGCATCCTCGACGGCGACATGGCGTTGATCCAGCGCAACGAGACCGCGGAGACCGGCGACATCGTGGTGGCGCTGATCGACGAGGAGGAAGCGACGCTCAAACGCTTCCGCCGCCGCGGCGCCTCGATCGCGCTGGAGCCGGCCAACACCTCCTACGAGGTCCGCATCCTGCCGCCGAACCGGGTCAAGATTCAGGGCAAGCTGATCGGGCTGTACCGGAAGTACTGATCACGCCACCTGATGCGCCCTCGGGGGTCGTCCCGAGGGCGGCGGCCGATCCCGGCTGAGCGCCGGAATCTCCCCGAGCCCTGGGCCACCAATCGAGGCCCCCGACGCAAAGGATTATCCGCTCCTGGTTGATAGTCCTTCGCCTCTCGCGACGATTATCAAACCAGGATCGTAACGCTACGTCCTCGTGAGGCAAGACGCAAAGCACAAGCGCTTTGCGTCTTGCAAGCAACACGAGGAGACATCCATGCGAAAGATCATCTCAACGGCGCTCGGCGCGGCATTGATGGCCGCTTCGACAGTACAAGCGGCCGCGGCTGCGCAACATCACCACGCCCGCAAGGTCGAGCGCGCGATTTCGGCCGAGCGATTCCGCAACGCCCATGACGCGGCCACCTCGCCGGCGCAGCCCGGCTGGCATTACAGTGGTTATTCGGCGCCTGCGGGCCGCTGAAGCTTATCTTATCCCCCAGTGACGCCAGAGAGCCCTGGCGCAGGCAGGGCCTTGGCGCAGGCAGGCCGGGGCTTTTTGCGGCGTGTTCGACTTCGGCCGAACGCCGCCAACGGATTTGTGATCGGGTGCGCCGGTGCCGAGTCCTAGAAATGCCCACAAGCGGATCGAACCTCTTCGTTGTTGTCCACTTATAAAAGGACAGAGGCCCGCGCCTCCCGTAGCATGATCGATCGCGACAGATACGAAGCGTTTGCGCGGAAGATAATGCGTTAGGAAAAAGCAGAGGCACGGGTTGGCTATCTCGAACGAGGAGCAATCCGATGTGTGACTATAGTCTGCACGCTGTGGCTTCCCGCCCTGCTGAGGTTGGGGAAACGTTGGTGACCACCACCTTCCGTGGAACGTCGACGCGCGGTTTCGCAAGTGAGCGCGATCCTGGCGTCGCCGTCTGCATGCTTCCCGGAACGGAACTGGCGTTCACCGAGAACGTCAAATACGACAACCGCTGGATCTGGACCAAGACCATCAATTCCCGGGTGGGAAAATTCGGCAAGATCGACCCGCAGGTTCGGGATCGGCACCATGACGCCATCGAGTTTCCCGATGGCAGCTATGTGCTGGTAACCCAGCTTTGCGAAGGACAGCGCGCAACCGTGCTGCAATTGCCGGTGACCAATAGGGTCGCCGACAAAGCACAGCCCACCGCGGAGACGCGCGCACCGACGACGTCGCTCTCCGTCGACTGATTCGATCGCACGGCGGCCTGGAGCGGGATGACGCTTCGAAGGAAGTCATCCCGCCCCAGCCCCAGGTGGTGCCGTGTCAGTCATCGGCCTGCAAATCGGTTTCCGCCGGCGTGGCGTCGCGCGGGACGGAGGATGTTGGCCTGAGGATCGATTCGGCTTCGGTGTCGCCAGCCATCGCCGGCGACCACGGCCGATCAAGCCCTCTCGGCTTGGCCGCATCCATTGCAAATCCGCCGCCGGTCCGTCGCAGCGCCATCGCACCTTGTCGTTGCAAGCGGCTCCGATCGATCACCGCGGAGGCGCAAGTGCGCGGTGCCTGCCTCGTCGTCACCAGCAACGCCGCGCGCTCGCAATCGTCCGCCAAGGCCTCCGGCCGCAGCGCCAGCGCGGCGAGCGTGGCATCGGCCATCGCAACCACGCAGCCGGTATCGTCACACGAGACACCCTCTGACAGCGTGGGATCGGAGGCAACCCGCGGATCGGCGTCGGCTGCGAGCCACTCTTTCATGAGAAACGCATCCTTGGCCGTCCGCATCAAATGCAGCCGTCCGTCCGCGCCGCGGACGGCGACGTTGCGGCCGTCGCCAGAGATCAGGATATCGGGCTGCGGCACAACGAGCACCCAGATCACCGAGAGTGCCAGCACGGCAGCACCCGACCAGCGCAGCGGCGTGCGCAACAATCCCATCAGGATGATGCCAATGCTCGCTGCGATCAATGGCCCAATTCCGAACGCAGCCATCCGCCCGATGGCTCCCGGCAGTGCCGCGACCCATCGCGTGACCGCGATCATCCAGTCGATGCCGAGCCCCATCAGCCACCAGAAGAAGCCGTCGAAGCCGAACGGCATTGCGGCAAGACCAAGCAGCCCCGCCGGCATCACCAGCGCCGAGACCACCGGCATCGCCGCGAGGTTGGCGAGCACGCCGTAAGGCGTGACGCGGTGGAAGTGAAAGGCGGCGTACGGCGTGGTCGCAAGCCCCGCGACCAGCGATGCCAAAACCAGCGTCACTATTTCCCGACCGCCCCACAGAGCCACACGCGCGCCCGCCGAGCTATCGGGCGTGGCAAACAGGCGCGGCATGCCGATCTGTACCAGCGCGACAAGCCCGAGCGTTGCCGCAAACGACATCTGGAAGCTCGGATGCACCAGCGCTTCCGGCGCGATCGCCAGCACGATCAGCGCCGCGACCGCCAACGTGCGGAACGTGATGGCGCGGCGGTCGACCATCACGGCGATCAAGACCACGGCGGTCATGAAGTACGAGCGTTGGGTCGCGACTTCGGCGCCCGACAGCAACAGATAGAAAGTGGCTGCGGCCAGCGCCGCCGCCGCGGACCATTTCTTGATCGGCGCGCTGATGGTCAGGCCGGGGACCAGCGCCAGCAGCGCGCGGACGACGAAGAACACGACGCCGGCAACCACCGCCATGTGGTAGCCGGAGATCGACAGCACGTGGCCGAGGCCGGAGATGAACATCGCGTCGTTGACCGGCTCGGTGATGGCGTCGCGCCGTCCGGTCAACAGCGCCGTTGCGATGGCGCGCTTGTCGCCCTCGAGCGTCGTTCGTATCCGCGCATCGATCGCGTCGCGCAAGCCTTGCATGAAGGCCGCATAGCGCAAGGCGAGGCCGCCGCTCACCGGCGGCTCAACGGTTTTGATTGCGCCCATGGCGAAACCGGACGCCCCGATGCCTTGAAAATAGATGTCGCGAGAGAAATCGTAGCTGCCGGGCCGCAATGGCGCGAGCGGCGGCTGCAATCGCGCTTTCAATTCGACGAAGCTGCCGACCTCCGGCGCCGTGCCTTTCCTGACCGATAGCCGGACGCGATCGAGCTTGATCTGCCCGCGGGGGCTTTCCATCTCTGCGACCCGCAGAACAAAGCGATCGGTGCGCTCGCGGACATCCCGTGTCTCGACGAAGCCCGACAGCGTGACCGAATAAGCCGGTCTTGCCAGCACGGCGTGCGCAAGACGCGCGGTTCTCAAGGTCGCCACCGCAAACCCGGCGGCGACCGCGGCGATCATGATCGCGACCGGGAATAGCTTGTGCCGCCGAAGAAAAACGGCAGCCGCACAGAACGCAACCGCGGCGGCCGCGGCAACGGTGAGCACCGGCTCGTGATCCGCTGCAAAATAGAAGGCGATCCCGGTGCCGAAGGCGACGGGTACCCACGGCAACAGCCGCCCGGCGCCGGCTTCGGCACGAACCCATTCACGCAAGGTTTCGACGAACGACGACCAGGCCCGAAAGCCTGATGGCGCAAACGGACCGGCCTGCGTGGCGCCGCGCGGCGGCCAGGTGCCGGCGATGCCTTGGGCGCGATGTGGCGCCCCCTCCCGCTCGGCCATGCCGTTACACCTTTACGATCCCTTGCGGGTGTTAAGGCTACCGGAAGCTGTTATCAGCGCGATGGGGATTATATACTTGACACCACACGCCCCAGCATGTAGTTCCGCCGCTGCGGAAGGCGAACAGCCGGAAGCTGGCGCGCCCGTTACTTCTTTTTGTCCCCCTCATCGAGAAAGGGCAGAAGCCCACTCAATAATCCAAAGGGAACTAGAGCATTGGGATCGGAAGCTGTTTTCGGCTTCGGAGGTGGCAGACTGGATAGTGGAATCCCTTGAGGCTGATTGAGTAACCCGAACAGGCCTCCCATTTTGGAGGTGCGGACCTGATACCTCTTCATCCGGCTTTTGTGCGCGTTGGATTGGGCTCCGTATCTCTTTTTGCTCATGAAGCGGATGCTGCTCAAGCAGAGAGATACGTAGCGCCATTTGGGCTCAAATCGCGATGCTTTGGCAATTTGTCGTTTCGACCCTTTGGGGGCAGTTAGTCGAGCTAACTCGTCCGCAATATAAGGGTGTTCAAAGCCAATCAGGTGCGCGCTCCGGGGCATGGCGACCAGTGAATCCGATTGATGGCGACCACCATTTCCGATCGATGACGACCACCTGTTCCGGTCGATGG
The DNA here is from genome assembly GCA_005884765.1 of Alphaproteobacteria bacterium. Taxonomy (GTDB): domain Bacteria; phylum Pseudomonadota; class Alphaproteobacteria; order Rhizobiales; family Xanthobacteraceae; genus Bradyrhizobium. The sequence continues at coordinate 44 of VAZV01000187.1, read as the reverse complement.
CGACCAGGGCAACAGGGCTGTGGACGGGCGTGATGAACGCCGTT